>DAORTR010000225.1:0-1533 GCA_035432765.1 Pyrinomonadaceae bacterium | reverse complement strand
TGACGCCGCAAGACCGCGATCTCGACCGCCGCGAAGCCTGTGTGCCAGTCGTTCAGGTGAACGATGTCCGGCGGCTT
Source organism: Pyrinomonadaceae bacterium (assembly GCA_035432765.1). GTDB lineage: Bacteria > Acidobacteriota > Blastocatellia > Pyrinomonadales > Pyrinomonadaceae > OLB17. The sequence goes on along the minus strand of DAORTR010000225.1, from coordinate 1,456 downwards.
TCCAAGACGTTCGAGCAGGAGCAGAGCCGCACGCGAGAGGAACGCAAAACGCTCGTGATCCTCGGTGTATCCGTAGATCGAATCGCGATGAAATATCGACGGTGCATCGATCAGGAACGTCGGCGAGCCGTTCGCTTCGGAATAGAACGCCTTCGCGCGATACGGCCTTCCCTTCCAGTTCACCCAAAGGTCGTCGATAGCCGTCTGCCAGATATATTCGCCCTTCGTCTGCCAATAGCACGGCGTGATCAGCAGACTATCGACGCCGATCTGCTTCAAGGCCTTCGGCAACGCACCGGCGACGTCGCCAAGCCCTCCGGTCTTCGAATACGGCACCGCTTCGGATGAAATTACCGCTACACGCATAAATAACTGCATTTCAAGTATTTCGCGAATCGCCGCTTTGGTCAAACCGCGGAAGCGGACACCTTCATCCGCACCAAGCCCACACCCGTTGCAGAAGCCCGCACGATAGTAAGGGCACGGATCGTCGCGTAAGATCACAGGCTTTTCCTGTCGGAGAGGCGGACGCCTTCGTCCGCATCGCAAGCCCGCACGTTAGTAAGGCTCAACGTTCTGATGCGGCTTGCCGCCTCGCAGTGCGGTCGGGCTTGCCCGACCGTCGAGTCACCACAAAATAAATGGAGCCCGCGTTAGCGGGCGACAGAGCGGTCGATCTTGTCGGCGGCAAGCCGCCTCCGTTATTCATACTAGGCGAGGCTCGGTCGGGCAAGCCCGACCGCACTGGTTTGCGGGAAGCCGCGAAGAAAAGAATCCCCGACCGCACTGGTTTGGGGCAAGCCGCGGATCTGTGTCAGTAGCCAGCAGGTTAGTAAGGACTCAACGTTTGATCGAGACCAGCCTGAGCCCTTACTCACGTGCGGGCTGCAGACTCAGACGGCAGGTATTGGACGAATCCCATCTAACGACATTCAATTTTCAAAGAACAACACATCACAACGCTCATTGCATTGTTATTTACGAGTATATCATGCTTGTCAAGAGGAATTTTTCGCCACCGACACTTTTTCGCAAAATATTGGGCCTCAGATCACGGATCCAACGCACGAAAATCCTTCGAAAACGCAGCAAACTTATGATATGTTTGCATCGAGTCCAAGACCCACGAAGTATTATGAAAAATCTCCGCAGTTTCCCTCTTCTCGTCGCTCTAATTACGCTCTGCGTTCTATCCGCTTCTGCGAAAGACCAGTGGATAACGGTCCGCTCTCAGAACTTCTTCCTCGTCGGGAATGCGTCTGAAAAGGACATTCGGAAGGTCGCCCTGAAGATGGAGCAGTTCCGAGCAACCTTTCGTCTGATCTTTCCGAAGACGACGCTCTCGTCAGGCAAGCCGACGAATATCGTGGTCTTCAAGAGCGTTTCTGCGTATAAACCGTTCCTGCCGCGTCGGAAGGACGGCAAGGCGGACACCGGCATCGTCGGATATTTTCAA
>DAORTR010000224.1:0-1558 GCA_035432765.1 Pyrinomonadaceae bacterium | reverse complement strand
ATCCGATCCACAATATCTTCGAGTATCTGGAAGGGAATTTTCCGCGTATGCGGATATACCTCAACAGTCCGGCCGCGCAGTCGCTCGTCGCAGCGGAAAAAGCGTTTCCGATACTAAAGGGGTCGAACGAATTCGATGAACGTCCGCTGATGCGGCCCGTCAAGATCGACACGGTCTTTCCCCCGCGCAAGAGCGGCGGTTCGGCAAAATGGCTTCTGCTTGGTTTTTCGTCTATTCTTCTCGGACTCTCCTTTGCCGCGTTCAAGCGAGGATTTGGTCGATGATAAAAGTTCACGATCTTAAGAAAAGTTTTGGCGCATTCATGGCCGTTGACGGCGTGTCGTTCGAGGTGCGCGAAGGCGAGACGTTCGCGTTGCTCGGCCCGAACGGCAGCGGTAAATCCACGATCTTAAAATGCGTCGCGGGCCTGATAAAACCGACTGCGGGCCAGATATCGATCGGCGGCGTCGATTTGTTAAAGAAACCTCAGGCGGCTCGACGCGTATTGAGTTTTCTCCCGCAGCGCGTCGGTTTTCACGATTGCTTGACGGCGCGCGAGGTCTTGGAATTCTACTGTCGCCTGCGTAAACTGCCAGTCTCAAGGATCGAAGACGTCGTACACGGTTCAGAATTCAACTTTAATGGATTCAGCGAAAAGCGTGTCTCTGAACTTTCCGGAGGTATGAAGCAAAAGCTCGGGCTTGCGGTCGCGTGTCTTGCCGACGCGCCCGTTCTTCTGCTCGATGAACCTACGGTGAGTTTAGATCCGGCGGGTGCGATCGCATTTCGGAAATTCTTGAGATCGCTGAAGGAAGCCGGAAAGACGATCGTCTTTACGTCGCACGTGCTTGCTGACGTCGAGATGCTTGCGGACAGAGTTGCCGTTCTCGTCGATGGCAAGCTGACCGCGCTCGTAACGATCGAAGAATTACGCCTGCGTATAGACGACAAACGGCTGTCTTTAGAGGAGATCTATCTTGATTATGCGAAACGCGCGTAGAATTTCATCGCTTTTGCTCTTCTTCCTTGTCGCGTGCGCCGCCGGCCAGGTCGGTCCCGTGCCGATCGAGGACGGCGACGCTTGTTCGTTCTGCAGGATGGCGATCAGCGAACGACAGTTCGCCGCCGAGATCATAAAGACGGATGAGACGGTCCTGAAATTCGACGATATTGCGTGTATGCTGCGGTTTCAAGAACGTGCGGAGGACAAGGCGAAACCGGCCGCGATCTTTGTAACAGACTATGCTTCAAAAGAATTTATGAAGGCAGAGGACGCGTTCTTTACTCGGTCAGAAACTATAAAGACGCCGATGGGCGGCGGCATTATCGCTTTCCGCGACAAGGCAAGTATTCAGGGTCAAAGCCTAAAGTTCGAGGAGCTGAAACCGTAAGCCGAGGAGCATTATGGAACTTAGCTCTATTCTTCCAATTGCACGCCGGGAATTGACCGTCGCGATCCGGAACAAATGGACGTCGATCTTTGCGTTCGTGTTCGGTTCGCTCGTGCTTGCGATCTCATATTTCGGCACGATGACGGCGGGCGAGATCGGATTTCAAG
>DAORTR010000223.1:0-1584 GCA_035432765.1 Pyrinomonadaceae bacterium | reverse complement strand
CGCGGACGCCCCCGTCCGCCCTCTTCGGAACGCGGACGCCCTCGTCCGCACTCTTATCAGAACCGGGAGCGGCAGCGACTTGGTTCTTTCGCGACGATCCCCTAACGTCTTCAACAAACGCCAGCAGATCACTTTCTTTGGGGAAGAACACGATCCCGCTGAAAAAGCCCTTCGGCTTTTCAAGCAACCTGAGCGTCGCCTCGACAACGACGCCGAGCGTACCTTCGCTTCCTATAAACAGATCGACCGCATCGAGATCGTTCGACGTGAAATATCCGCTGACGTTCTTCCTGACCCTCGGACGCTCGTATGTTGGAACCCGTATCTCGATCGCTCGGCCGTTCTCAGTGACAACCATCACAATGCCATCCGCCGCCACAGCTTCGCCGCGACGAAGCGAGAGGAATTCACCCGTCGAGAGTACGACACGAAGGCCTTCGACATGATCCCGCGTCGCTCCGTATTTGAAGCTGCGTGCACCCGATGCGTTCGTTGCAATGTTGCCGCCGATATGGCAACTCCATTCCGTCGGATCGGGCGGATAAAATAGCCCAACCCGCTCGACCTCTTTTTGAAGGTCGCCAAGGATCACGCCCGCACCGACCGTCGCAGTTCTTCTCTCGCGATCGATAGCAACGCCGTTGAGCTTTTCAAGCGACAGAATTACGCCCCCGAAAGGGATCGCACCGCCAACTGTCCCTGTTCGCGCACCTGAGACGGTTACGGGCGTGTTCTCCGCACTACACTCAGCGAGAACGGCCGCAACCTCATCCGCATTTTCAGCGACAACAAGCCGATCAGCGTGCCCGCCGGGCATATTGCTCGCGTCCGTCAGATAGTTCTGTAGATCGTCATGCTGGGTCTTGACCTGCATATCGTAGATATTAAGGCGTTCGGGAAATGTTTACAAACAACGGCTATTTCTTGAGACTTTTAGAACGGCTGGCGGGCTTTAGTTCCTTGAAATTCCTTGACGTTACGAGTTTCGACCCTGTCTTTTGTTCTATTTCTTTGCGAGTATTCCCGGCAATGTTACCACCTTCCGTTGCGACGCGCCGATTCGCCTCGAAACCGCTCGGCTTACGACTCTTCGAGATCTCGGTGGTCGTTGCTTCTGCGAGCATATTGAGTACAAGCTCGAGGTTCGACATATGGTCACGTAAGTTTTCGGTCTTGAGATCTTTTAATTTCTTGTACTCGCGAGTATTGAGCCCGGACCACGCTTTTGTCAGGATGTCGGTAAGTACCGCATATTCTTGTCCTTTCTTGACGCCGCGAGCATCCCACTCATCGGTCAGATCCTTACGGACCTCAATGCTTTTAAGCCGCTGATTGATCCATTCTTTCGTGTATCCCTTAATGAGATACGTTTCCATCAGCCGATCAATGCCCTTCTCCGGATCGTCGATCTCCTCGACACGCTCACGGCCAACTTGAGCCAACCAGAGTTTAAATGGCTCGGCTTTAGGCGAAGGAACCGACTGAATAAGGCGGAAAAGCTGTTCGACGTCGGCGACGTCAGTAAGATAATATTTACCATCGGCCGACTGCATTTTCAGTTGACTACAATTTGTAGTCAACTCG
>DAORTR010000222.1:0-1738 GCA_035432765.1 Pyrinomonadaceae bacterium | reverse complement strand
AAAAAGGTCTATTACAACGTCAATCAGACCGACCCACTTGTGAACGCGCTAAAGAACGTCGTTGAAAGTTAATAAGCAAAACTGTCAGAAAAAGGTGGACTCCGCTCTTAGCTCCGTTAGGAGCGGAATGTTTGTAGAACGGAGAGTCATCCCGCTCGAATCCCGGTGCGTGTGAAACACGCGGCTTTCTTGTCGGCGGCAAAGCCGCCTCCGAGGTGGGGTGCGACGAGAGCGTCCTACAAACATTCGGCTCCGACGGAGCCGGAAACCCCTCGCCGTCTCGGCATCTCGCTTGTTCAACGTGCTATTATCGACCTCACACGGCTCGGAGGCGGTTTGCCGGTCGCAGTTTTTTGGCGTTCGCGGAACCAAAACTGTTTTTCGTGCATCAGAGTCATTGAAAGTAGAACCGAATCAACATCTCGATCAAAGGAGCTAATGTTATGACAACCTCACCGATTTCCCGTTACGCGGTCTTTTGTCTTGCCGTTTTGCTGATCGCGGCGGCGACTCTCGCGTTACCGGCGCGTGCCCAAACGACCGATCTGAAGGAATTGCGGGCTAAGGCCGCGGCTTTGGTGGCCAATACGAATTATATCGACGCGCGAGCTCCGCTTGAGAAACTCGCGGCGGCAACGCCCAATGACGCACAGGTGCAGTTGTGGCTTGGTTTTTCCCTGCTTGCGACGGCACAGGTTGCCCTGACGCCGACTGATGCTCGATCTCTTCGAGTTCGTGCGAGAAAGGCTTTCGAAGCTGCGAAAGCTGCCGGGGATGATAGCCTTATCGTCGAAGGCATGATCGACAGTATTCCGCCGGACGGCGGCGACGATCCGACCTACGCTGCCAACCCAAAGGCCGACGCAGCGATGAAGAAGGCCGAGACCGCTTTCGCAATGGGCAATATGGACGAGGCCCTTTCGTATTACAAAGAGACCCTTAAGTACGACCCGACCAACTATGCGGCCACGCTCTACTCGGGCGACGCCTATATGACAAAAGGGGATTTCGCGAACGCCGAAGGTTGGTATCAGAAAGCAATATCGCTTAACCCATATCGCGAGACCGGTTATCGATATTCTGCAACGCCTCTGATGAAGCAGAAAAAGTACGATGAGGCTCGCGGGCGTTACATACAGGCGTGGATCACCGAGCCGTACAACCGTCTTGCAATAAGCGGGATCGTTCAGTGGGCACAGGCGACCGGCTCAAAACTTGGCCATCCGCGCATCGAGCCGCCGAAGACCGAGGTCGGGGCGGACGGCAAGGAGAAAACAACGATCTCGATCAATGATCTGATGGGCGGAGGATCGCAAATGGCGTGGATCGCATACACCGCTACAAGAGCGGCCTGGAAGAAGGAAAAGTTCGCAAAGGAATTTCCAGACGAAACGGCATATCGCCGTTCGATGAAAGAAGAAGTTGACGCACTTCGCTCGGTCGTAAAAGCGGCAAAGGGGATGGTAAAGGACGGGAAAAAGGCCGATCCCCAAATACAGATGATCGAGAAGCTTGATTCGGACGGGCTGCTTGAGGCGTACGTGCTAATGACGGCCGACAACGAAGGTGTCGCAGGCGATCACGCAAAATACCTGCGCGAGCATCGCGACAAGCTGCAGGAATATGTTGTGAAATACGTTATCCGCGAGAATAAATAGTGGGCACCGTCGAACGGCCTAACGTGATTCGAGGCCGTATTCGCGGAGGCGGCGATAGAGTGTCGAGGGCGAGATGCCGA
>DAORTR010000221.1:0-1881 GCA_035432765.1 Pyrinomonadaceae bacterium | reverse complement strand
CTTAACTGAACGTGGCATATCTTAAACAGTCCTCTTGACTATCGAAAAAACCTTATTTCTTGCGTCGGTCGCGGACGATCATATTGTTCGTACGCTTGTTGCGGCGCGTTTTGTAACCGCGGGTCGGCTGTCCCCAAGGCGTAACGGGATTGCGTCCGCCTGACGTTTTACCTTCACCGCCGCCGTGCGGGTGATCGACCGGGTTCATCGCAACGCCGCGAACTTTCGGCCGCTTACCTTTCCAGCGGTTGCGTCCCGCTTTACCGAGCGAAACGTTCTCGTGCTCGGTGTTGCCGACCTGGCCGACCGTCGCATAGCAAACTACGGGTACGCGTCGAACTTCGCCGGAAGGCATTCGAAGCTGAGCAAAATCACCGTCTTTTGCGACGATCTGCGCGAAACCGCCGGCCGAACGGACCATTTGGCCTCCCTTTCCGGGACGAAGCTCGATGTTATGAACTTCGGTGCCGAGCGGGATATTCGTGATCGGCAGTGCATTGCCAGGAAGAATATCGGCGTCCGCACCGCTCAATATCTGCGTTCCGACCTTCAGTCCGACGGGAGCGATGATGTAACGCTTCTCGCCGTCAAGGTAGCTAATGAGCGCGATATGCGCCGAACGATTCGGATCGTACTCGATCTGCGCGACCTTGCCCGGAATGCCTGCTTTATCGCGTTTGAAATCGATGACGCGGTAAAACCGCTTGTGGCCTCCGCCGCGGCGTCGAACCGTGATGCGACCGTCGCTATTGCGTCCGGAGATCCGCTTTTTCGGTTCGAGCAGCGATTTCTCGGGTGTCGCTCCCGGCGTCAACTCATCACGCGTCAGATATGTCTGATAGCGGCGTGCCGGCGATGTCGGTTTTAATCTCTTGATTCCCATATTTCCATTTTGGATCCCGGATCACCGATCTTGGATCGATCGCCGAATAACCGACGATCAATATCCAATATCTAAATCCAAGATCGTTATATCGCTTCCGCGTAATCGACCATCGGCTCGCCCTTTCTTAAGGTCACATAAGCCTTCTTCCAATCCGGCCGGCGCCCTTCGATGCGTCCTCGGCGTTTCATTTTGCCTTCGTATTGGACAGTGCGGACCGTCGAGACCTTGACATTGAAGATCTCTTCGACAGCCGACTTGATCTCAGGCTTCGTCGCCTTCTTGTCAACACGAAAGGTCAGAACCTGGCCCTGCTTCCGATCGGTATCCTCTTCGGTCGAATCCTCCTTGAGGATCACGCTCTTTTCCGTAACGACCGGCGACTTCAAAATATTCCAAACGCTCAAGTTACTCATTTTCGCTTGCCTCCTCAGCCGCAGGAGCCGCTTCTTCTACAATCTCTTTCGCCGGCTTTTTCGCCGCAGCCTTTTTCTCTTTCGCAGGAGCTTCAACGTCTGCTTTTTCAGCCTTCTTCTTCGCAGTCTTTGCATCGCCTGCCGCCAAAGCTGCCTTCTTTGCCTTAGCCGGAGCTTCAGCCTGTTCCGCAGCACCTTCCGACTTCGGATCGAGCAGAGAAACGATCTCCTCGATCGCGGCCTTCGAGATCACGAGCTTTTCGTGATAAATGATGTCGTAGATATTAAGCCCGAAGCTATTCGTAACCTTCGTCTTTTCTACGTTTCGCGATGAAAGCACGAGATTCGCATTATCGAGCGAATCAACGATCAGCGTCTTTGCCCGCTTTGCATTCTCGATCAAGCCGAGAGATGCGAGAGCGGCAAGGAAATCCTTCGTCTTCGGCGCCGCGAAGCCGATCTCGTCAACGACGATCAGATTGCCTTCGCGAAGTCTTTCCGAAAGGGCCGAACGCAGCGCGCCGCGGCGCATCTTCTTCGGCATCTGGTACGACCAGTCGCGGGGCTGCGGCCCATGAACGT
>DAORTR010000220.1:0-1975 GCA_035432765.1 Pyrinomonadaceae bacterium | reverse complement strand
TTTTCGGGAACGCCATAACATCGCGGATGTTCTCCGTTCCGCAAAGGATCATACACGTGCGTTCGATGCCGGCGGCAAAACCTCCGTGCGGCGGAGTTCCGAATTCGAGAGCGTCCAGGAAGAAACCGAAGCGTTCGCGTGCTTTTTCCGCCGTCATTCCGAGAGCCTTGAAATTCAAGTCCTGAATTTCCTTCTGATGGATACGTATCGAACCGCCCGCGCACTCGTATCCGTTGATCACGGCGTCGTATGCTTTCGCACGCACTTGCCCCAAAAGATGATGCTGAGACGCGTCATTCACCGCCGTCTTGAATAGCTCGACGTCCTCGTCCATCGGCGAAGTGAATGGGTGGTGGGCTGCAACGTATGTGTCGTTCTCTTCATCATGTTCGAACATCGGAAATTCCGTAACAATAAGCGGCTTATAGGCTGTACGATCGATCAGATCCTCGCGTCTCGCGACTTCGAGCCGCAATGCTCCGAGCGATGCCGCAACGACCGACTTTCGACCGGCGACGATAAGAACGGCGTCGCCATTTTCAGCTCCTGCGGCAGACGTGAGTTCGCCGATCTTTTCTTCACCCAATACTTTCAAGAGCGAAGAAGTCGCAGCACCGTCGGCCGCGATCTTTATCCACGCGAGGGCACCTGCTCCGTAGCGCTTTACGTATTCCTGAAGTTCGTCCGTCTGCTTTCGCGAATATTCCGCACGTCCTTTGACGACGATGCATTTCACTTCGCCGCCCTTATCGAGCGTGTCGCGGAACGGAGCAAAATCCGTGTCCTTCAAAACTGCAGAAAGATCTTTGAGTTCCATTTCGAACCGCAGGTCCGGCTTGTCCGAGCCGTAGCGTCGGATCGCCTCGGCGTGCGTCATCCTCGGCCATTCAGTGGGAAATTCAACGCCGATGAGCTTCATAACGTGATTGAACATTCCTTCGATCTCGCGATACACCTGTTCGCGGTTCACGAACGACATCTCCATATCGAGCTGCGTGAATTCCGGCTGACGGTCGGCCCTCAAATCCTCGTCACGAAAGCATCTTGCGATCTGAAAATACTTGTCAAAACCCGATATCATCGTGATCTGCTTTAATATCTGCGGGCTTTGCGGCAATGCGAAGAACTTTCCCGTGTGGATCCGCGAAGGGACGATAAAATCCCGCGCGCCCTCAGGCGTCGATTTGAGCAAAATAGGCGTCTCGATCTCGATAAAACCGCGAGTGTCGAAATATTGGCGGATCGCGGCCACCGCCTTTGCACGCATCCGAATATTGCTCTGAAGTTGCGGCCTACGCAGATCGAGATAGCGATATTTTAGCCGCAGATCTTCCGACGCAAGATTCTGCGAACCGGACTTTTCAAGTTCGAACGGCGGAACTTTTGCAATGTTGTAGATCAGTAGCTCACTTGCGTGGATCTCAATGTCGCCCGTCGCGAGCTTTGCATTGTGGGTGCCCTCGCGCTCGACGACCGTGCCCTTTATGCCGAGTACGAATTCGCCTCGAATGTCCTTCGCTTTTGCGTGAGCACCCGGCGAGGTCTCTTCGTTCAAGACGACCTGCGTGATCCCTTCGCGGTCGCGCAGGTCAATGAAGGTCAATGGCCCAAAATCGCGCTTCTTCGCGACCCAACCCATCAAAACAACGTCGCTCCCAACGTGTCCCTTACGCAATTCTCCGCACGTATGCGTCCGTTCTAAACTTCCAAGAGTGTCTAACATAAAGATCTCTGCCCGCGAATTACGCGAACGTATAGAATTTCAACCATCGAAAACACGTTTGCGAACGTTGGACCTATTTCGCGGGCAATATCCGCCTTCCTTCCAACAAAAAAGCCCTTCGAGTTTTATGACAACGAAGGACCGCGACGCGAGTGTAAGTTCAGCGCATCGGGCCCTACGTATTATTGTCATCGAAACGAACGGCTTTCATCCGAAATAGAACCTAGCAAAATAATACAGCACGGGTGCTCC
>DAORTR010000219.1:0-2116 GCA_035432765.1 Pyrinomonadaceae bacterium | reverse complement strand
AGGGCTAAAGCTCGACTACACCGTTTCGCTTTCGGATCCCGCAACTCGTGAGTTCCATATCACGACGGACATTGCGAATATAAACCAGCCGGAGCTTCGCCTTAGTCTTCCGACATGGGCGCCGGGTTGGTACACGGTGGAGAATTATTTCAAGAATGTCCTGCGTTTTAGGATCACGGATGCGAACGGACGCGTGCTGCCGATGCGGATGGTCAAGAAGCAGACCTGGGCGGTAAACACAAAAGGGATCAAGCAGATACGCGTTGATTATGACTATCGAGCGACAGTGCTCGCGTTGAATCAGGCAAAGATCGCGGACGATTACGCATTCTTTACGGGCATCGAGCTTTTTCTCGAAGCCCAAGGCCATCGCAACACGCCGGCGAATGTTCACTTCAAGGTCCCAACGGGATGGAATCTCATTTCTGCATTGCGCGAGACGGCCGATCCGATGACGTATGTCGCGGATAATTATGACGTCCTCGTTGACGCTCCGGCGGAAATGGGTAAATTCGACCTTGTGAAATATGAGGTCGAAGGCAAGCCGCATTATTTCGTGGCAAACCCGGCGGGGACGTTCAGCCATGAGAAAGCCGTCAAATTCACGGAGATGATGACGAAAGTTGCCCAGGCCGACAGCAAGATGTTCGGCGGGCTGCCGTATGAAAAATACATTTCGTTCTACTTCTTCACTCCGCCGGAATCCAATGCGGGCGGCGCCCTTGAACACCTGAATTCTTTCGTCGCATTTGCTCCGGCGGGCGACGTCGCAACACCCGAAACGATCATTGGGACGGCGGCTCACGAGTATTTTCACCTATGGAACGTAAAGCGAATTCGCCCGGCGGAGATGTGGCCTTACGACTATTCGCGTGAGAATGAAACACCGCTGCTGTGGGTTTCCGAGGGCTTTACGAACTATTACGGCGTCGTGTCGCGGTATCGCGGCGGGCTTTCGACGGTGGAGAGTTTTCTGAATTCGGCGGCGTCGGCTGCGGCAGGCGTCGAGGGCAATGAGGTGCGGAATTACGTGTCGCCCGCAAATGCTTCGGTCTCGACATGGGCAGGCTACGATACGCCGGTCGCGTTCGGCATTTCGTATTACACGCAGGGGCAGAACCTCGGAGCGCTCCTTGATCTTTCGATCAGGAACGATTCTGACGGCCGTTACAGCCTGGACGACGTAATGCGGACGCTCTACAGCGAGTTTTACAAGAAGGGCCGCGGGTTTACGACCGAAGATATGATCTCGATCGTCAATAGACTCACAAAGAAGGACTATCACCCTTTCTATGAAAAGTATGTTTGGGGCACAGATGTGCCGAATTACGACGAGATCTTCGGTTTCGCAGGCTATCGTTTGAACAAAACGATGCAAAAGGTCGCGGACCTTGGCTTTAGCGGCAGATTCCGCAATGGCGGCATCTTGATCAGTCGGCTCGAAGGAAGCGCGGCGGAAAAGGCCGGCTTCCAGAAGGGCGATATCGTCGAAAAGATCGACGGAAAAGCTCTGTCATTCGGTTCGATGCAGGAACTTGCGGGAAAGGAAGCCACATTCACGGTAAAACGCGGCGATGCGGAGCAAACGATAAAGATGGTCGTTGGCACACGCGACGTCGAACGTTATGAGCTTGTCAGCCTTCCGACGCCGACCGCTAAACAGCAAAAGGTACGCGAAGGCTGGCTCGCACGCTAGTCGAACGAGCTTGTAGAACAAGTAAAAGGCCCTCTCGATCGGCGCTGCAGCCGGTTGCGAGGGCTTTTTCCGTCTCAGGCAAGGAGATCCGGGGCCGTAACGGCGATAAGAAATGCCCGTGCGCAGGCCCTGCTTCCTTGACCCTTAAAATGGGCGCGTGCTAGTCTTAATCCTTTTGAGTATGCGGCCTTTTTATACTGTAAGCAGGCCGTATGAAGGGTAAGTTCTTATGCACCTAATTGCCGCTATCCAACTTTTTCCCGACGGGACGATGTTCGTGCACATCGGGATCATTCTCGTAATGATCTGGATACTCAATAAAACGTTCTTTAAGCCGATATATACGGTGCTTGAGGCTCGTGAAAGGAACAAGAGCCACCACGGCGGAGAAGCCGGAGCGATCCTTGAGGATGTTGCCGC
>DAORTR010000218.1:0-2125 GCA_035432765.1 Pyrinomonadaceae bacterium | reverse complement strand
TGCCATCGCGTCATCGCCTCCGACGGCAAACTCGCCGGCTACCGCTGGGGCATCGACAGAAAGAAAAAGATCCTCGACAGCGAGCGTAAGTCGGTCAAGGCAATTGAGACAGAGCCTTCCGCAGATTAATTAGTAATTACTAATTCTTAATTAATAACTAGCTTCCGAGAAAAGGCGGCTGCGCGACCGCCTTTTGCCTCCTGGAATGTAGCCTACTGCGCCTTGAGGACCCAGCCGTTGGGGTCGATGACGGGAGCGGCGCCGGTGAAGTTCACCGTTGCGCGGCCGTCGGGCATTTCGACGCGTTGGGTCTTGCCGTTGATCACGACGTCGATGGGCATCGGGAACGGCATATTGTTCGGCGTTTCCCAACGAAGGTTTAGCGTGTTACCGCTCACGCTGCTCACGAGTTTTGGCAGTTTCGGCTGGCGAACGTACATTTCGAATATCCAGTCGAGCTTCATACCGGAATCTTTCTCGGCGGTGGTCAGGAAATCGTCCGTTGTAACGAGACGTTCCTGGCGACCGTCAGTGTAAGATTCGTGAGCTTTGTCAGGGTAAGCCATATGGCGAAGGGCATTGAAAAAAGCCTTGTCGCCGATCAGATAACGCAGAGTGTGCAGGAAATACGCTCCCTTGCCGTAGATGTCGCCGTCGGACTTCGTGTAATCCGGTTCGGCCATATAGACCTGATAGGCGATCTTCGGTTCGCGAGGAGCGATGGGCTGCTTGTTGCGGAATCTCGTCGCGGTCGCCGCGATGCGTTTCATATACGCGTCCTTGCCGTGGAGATATTCCTGATAGAGAGCGTCCATATAGGATTGGAAACCCTCGTGGATCCAAAAATCACGCCAATCGCTCGCGGTTACAAGATTTGCCCAATATTCGTGTCCGAATTCGTGCAGCAGGAGGAAATCCGTGCCGTCCGCATCATATTTGAAATGGTTGCCGTACGCGATATTCGTCGAATGCTCCATTCCGAGATGCGGAGTCTCGGTGATACCGACCTTTTGTGAGCGGAACGGATACGGCCCTAAATAATGTTCGTAATATTTGAGATATTTTTTCTGTTCGGCGATGAGGCCGGCGGCCTTGTCGGCGTCCTCAGGCAGAACGTAGAAGAATATCGGTATCGTGGTGCCCGCGATCGAGCGATACGAATCACGCACGATCTTATAAGGCGCCGCATTAAAGACGATGGAGTAATTCGCGATCGGATTCGTCATACGCCAGTTGTAGGTTGATGTTCCGTCGCGATTCTTCTTAACGCTCGCAAGTTTGCCGGGCCCGGTCGCGTACAAAGGATCCGGCACGGTGATGTGCATCGAGACGGTCGCGGGCTTGTCCGAAGGATGATCCTTGCAAGGGAAGAGCAGATCGGCACCATCATTTTGAAGCGCGACCGAGATCCAATCAGCACCGTCCTTTGTCTTTTCCCACATAAAGCCACCGACCCACGGCGGTCGCGGTGCCACACGCGGCGTTCCGGAATAGACGATCTTCGTCCTTATCGTTTCGCCGTCCTGTTTTGAGTAAGGGAAATAGATGCGGATCTGCCCGTCCTTCCGCTCGTATCGAAGCGGCTGTCCATTCTCCGTTACGCTTTCGATCTTGTACGGCGTGTCGAGGTCGAGCACGATCACGTTCGACGGAATGACGGCTTTTGCGGTCATCACCGTAGTGCCCGTGATCGATCTCGTCTTTGGATCGGCCTTTATCGAGATGTTGTAATCCTTAACGTCAAAGACCGCCTGCTCGAACGCGAGCGGCCCGCCCGTCTTTGTCGGTTTTGCCCCAAGCTCACGCTGGCCAAAAGATGCGACGGCCAAGATCGCTATGGCCGCGAACGAATAAAATGCCTTCATCATGGAACTCCCTTTTTCCGTCCAAGAACTAAATTGTTTGTTATGTCGATGCTACTGCAAGAGAATACGCCGAAACCCGCGATAAGGTTTAGTCGGCAAGGTCGATGACCGCGCGATATTGATATTTTTAATCATTCATCATTTGCGGACGATCTATGCTCTTTAATTTGGTTGGGATCGCTTTTATCCTTCAAGGCGGTCTTTGCATTTAACGAAGTAACCACTTTTTTTCCTGTCTTTGCTTCCAACGCCTTTCTTGC
>DAORTR010000217.1:0-2230 GCA_035432765.1 Pyrinomonadaceae bacterium | reverse complement strand
GCCGGCTTCGTGCGGTCAATGGTCAATGGAAAGAGCCGAGTGCCGAAGCCCGCGGCGAGGATCATCGCTTTCATCTTGTCGATTCAGATTTTATCCTATTGACGGAAATCTTTCGACATCAACGAGTTGCTTTTGTTTGAGGCCGGACGGTGTATAGTTGAATCACTCAAAAGCTTTTCTCTTTCGGCGGCCCGTACGAACTTTCTATTTAATGAACACGAACCGATACGATAAGAACCGGCCGCTCGAAATATTCGGCTGGGTGATGTATGACTGGGCGAATCACGCATTCTTTGCGGTCGTGCTCGGCGTGCTCGTCGGGCCGTATCTGACGGAGTTGGCACAGACGAGCGCCGGCGACAACGGACCTGTTATCTCGATCGGCGGCTATACGCTCGTTACCGCAAAGTCGCTGTTCTCATATTCCGTAGGTATTTCGGTATTTCTGCAGGTTTTCTTCTTACCTGTACTCGGCGCGATCGCGGACTATACTCACCTAAAGAAGGCCTTTATGGCCGTTTTTTGCTATTTGGGAGCGCTCGGCTGCGTCCTGCTGTATTTTGCGCAAGGAGACCTTTATCTTTTTGGCAGCATCGCGTTCATCTTGGCGAACCTGAGCGCCGGAGCGTCGATCGTCTTCTTTAACTCATTCCTGAACGATATTTCGACCGAAGATCGGCGCGACCGTATTTCGAGCTGGAGTTTTGCTGTCGGATACGCGAGCGCGACGGTAACGCTCGTCCTGAGTTTTATTTTGCTTCTGAACGCTCCGCGTTTAGGGATCACGACCGAGTATGCCGTTCGCATCTGTCTGCTCGCGTCCGGGCTTTGGTGGGCGGGATTTTCGATCATTTCATTCTTTCTGCTAAAAAGCCGGCAGCCGCTTCGTACGCCGCCGGAAGGGAAGTCGATCATACGCGCGGGCCTCCGAGAAGTGAGCGATACATTCAAAGAACTTTTTCGCCTGAAACATACCTTAAAGTTCCTGATCGCGTACCTTATCTACAACGACGGCATTCAAACGGTGATCACAATGGCCGGCGTCTTTATCACGCAGGAATTATTCATCGCAAAAGGCCTGCCGGACGACCGCACGGTTCTGATAACCGCAATATTGGTCTCGCAAGTCGTAGCAATTTTCGGAGCATTGATCCTCGAACGCGTTTCGCGTGCGACCTCGACGAAGACCGCCATTCTTATATCCCTCGCGATCTGGTCGGCGATCGTGGTTTACGGATATATGGCACTCGAGACAGTTGGGGAAGCGTACGTGATGAGCGCGGCGATCGGCTTTGTCCTTGGCGGTTCGCAGGCACTTTCGCGGTCGCTGTTCTCGCGAATGATACCGAAGGGCAGGGAATCTGCATTTTTCGGGATCTACGCCATCTCCGAACGCGGCACGTCTTGGTTGGGCCCGATCGCATTCGGGCTTGTGGCTCAAGTTACGAATTCTTACAGGCCGGCGATCCTGGCTTTGATCGTATTCTTCGTTACGGGCGGCCTTCTATTGTTCTTCACCAACACGAAGCAGGCTATTCACGAGGCCGGCAACCTGACTTCGCTGGAGGCCGCAGGGCAAACTGCCGAGATATAGCCTTCTCGGTTCGATGAAGACGGCAGAAACCGCTATTATTTAAGTTTTTGGGAGGAATGCTCTTATGAAATGCCCTAAATGCACCTTGGAAGTTCGCGACGAAGCGAAGTTCTGCGGGTCGTGCGGCTTTACAATAACAACGGGAGAACCTGTGTTCGCAACGCCAACGCAGCCGATCCAGCCGCCCGCACCGCAAACGACCACGCCTGCGGGCGGGTCATTCCATTTTGATTCCGACGGCCGTGGACAAGGTTCCGGCTACAGTTGGATCATCGAACATCAGGGCGCGTTCGCTCTTGCGGTGGTCAACCTCGCTCCTGAACAAGCTATTGCTGCCGAAGCCGGCGCGATGGTCTCAATGTCGGCGAACGTTGACCTTTATTCGGAAATGAAGGGCGGTGTATTCGGCGCGTTAAAGCGTGCGGTTGGCGGCGAATCTGCGTTCGTCTCAAAGTTTACGGCAAAGGGCGGCCCCGGCGAAGTTACTTTCGCGCCGGGAACTCCCGGCGACATCGCAGGCATCGAAATGCGCGGACAATCCTTCGCGGTTCAATCGAGTTCTTACCTTGCAGGCGATACGTCGCTGGTCGTTGACACAAAATTCGGCGGGGCGAAGAGTTTCTTCGGCGGCGAAGG
>DAORTR010000216.1:0-2248 GCA_035432765.1 Pyrinomonadaceae bacterium | reverse complement strand
TGGTAACCCTTTTTTACTAACGCATCTATCAAGCCTTGATAGATGTCAGACCGCGGCAGGAGGCCGATCTTGACCGAACGCAGGATATCGCCGGCAACGAGCCCGTCGCGCGACTTCAATGGATCGGCGATGATCGGGAGACGGATATCATCGACCTTCGACCGTGCGATACTCAGCCAAACGGTCTCGCCAGTCTGTTTGTTGACGAGCTCAGAACCCGTAATGCCCGGGATGATGACGACGGGATTCTGGTCTTGTGCGAGCGCGAATGTGCTTGCCGCCGAAAGGATCAGCAGAATCATCGCAAGCCGCGCACATAGTCCGTAAAAGAATCGCATCATTCAGGCCGCTAGGCGTTTACCGTAAGCTCCTTGCCCTCGGGATCTGGCACCCTTTTCCAAAGCCATTTCTTAAAATCTTCAGGAAAACGCTGGATCGCCGACTGTATCGGCCACGCGGCCGCGTCGGCAAGCGGACAGTGCGAGCGTCCTTCCATGTTGTCGCAGAGGTCGAGCAGCACCTGAGCATCCTCGGGACGTCCGCCGCCGGCCGCGATACGGTTGAATATCTTGAGCAGCCAATCCGTTCCTTCGCGGCACGGAGTACACCAGCCGCAGGATTCGTGTTTGTAAAATTCGGTGAGATTTCGCGTCGATTCCACAACATCGACCGTCTCGTCCATTACCATGAAACCGCCGGAGCCGACCATCGAACCGGCCGCAACGAGGCCTTCGTAATCGAGCGTTACGTTCTTGCCGAGGATCTGGCTCGTGTTCATTATGTAAACGGACGAACCGCCTGGAATGACGGCCTTCAGCTTCTTGTCATTGCGAAGCATTCCGCCGCAGTCCTCCATAATGAACTTCTCCATATCGGCATATCCGAGCGGAAGTTCATAGACGCCGGGCTTTTTGACGTGGCCGCTGACGGACCAGAGCTTCGTGCCGCCGGACTTCGTCGTTCCTAGATCGCGCCACGTTTCGGCCCCAAGTTCGATGATCTCGGGCACAGCGGTCAGCGTTTCGACGTTATTGACGACCGTCGGACAGGCGTAAAGGCCTTCGAGCGCTGGAAAGGGCGGCTTCATACGCGGATGCCCGCGAAAACCTTCGAGTGAACTCAATAGCGAGGTCTCTTCTCCGCAGATATACGCACCGGCGCCGGTGTGCGTAAAGATGTCCATGTCCATCCCCATGCCGAGGATGTTCCGTCCCAGAAGGCCGGCATCGCGAGCCTCTGCAAGCGCGATATCCATTATGTCCATCAGATATCGATACTCGCCGCGATAGTAGATGTAGCCGGTCGCCGCACCAAGTGCACGGCCGGCGATGATCATACCTTCGATAAGTGCGTGCGGGTCGCGTTCGAGCAGATAACGGTCCTTGAAGGTTCCGGGCTCGGATTCGTCCGCGTTGCAGACGATGTATTTCGGTTTCGGCGAATCCTTCGGTACGAAAGACCACTTCATACCAGTGGGAAATCCTGCACCGCCGCGGCCTCGCAACGCAGACGTTTTTACCGTCTCGATAATATCTGCGGGGGTCATTTCGAGAGCCTTCTTAAGACTCGTGTAGCCGCCCATATCGCGATACACCTTCAGCGTGTGCCCGTCTTTTGCAAGTACTTGCCTCAATTGAAGCGGTTCGCAGCCTATTGCCCGTATTTCCATAGTTACCAGCGCTTTCCGGCGTCGTAGTCCGCCTTGCGTATGATCGTTCCTGCTATACCCACTACATCGGAGCTTTTTACTGTCCCAATAAATCGGCTGTCTTCACTATCGGGTCTATTATCACCCAGCAAATAGTATTCGCCCGCCGGAATTGTGACCGCCGGATGAGTCTCCTGCGACTGAATTATTTCAAAGCCCGGGTGATCGAGCTCCTTCCCATCGATGAAAACCACTCCTTCCTTCATCTCGACAGTCTCACCCGGCAGCCCGATAATCCGATGGACAAAAATGGTGTTTTTGTCGATCCCCTTTTTCGGGTCTGGTTTACGATGGTAGCCAGCTATGTCAAATCGTTCGACCACATCGAGACCTTTGAATCCAACAATTGCGAAGTGATCGCCAATTTGGAGCGTAGGTTCCATCGACTTCGTGCCTTGAACAAGATGGCTCCCGGAAAAGAAGCCGCAGCCCACAAAAGAAATCAAGGCAACTACGAAACTAACTCTTAGAGAAGCGTGCATTCTCGACCTTGACCTTCAAATAATCTCTAATTGCCATTCGAATATTCTTAAGCGCTTC
>DAORTR010000215.1:0-2315 GCA_035432765.1 Pyrinomonadaceae bacterium | reverse complement strand
TCGGCGATCCAGGCGACGAAGAGGCGGAGCCAGCTTTCCTTTGGTTCGACGATCGAGACGCCGACGCGCAAGGCGCCGTAATTTGCGGGTAATATTCGAACTGCCTCGGCCTTTACCTCCACGGGAACGCCGTCAGGGCGATGCGAGCGAATATAGAGGCTTTCGCCCTGCTCGATCTTTTGATTCAGCTGAAAGAGAGCACCGAGCGTAGAGATATCATCGGTCTCAGTCGGTTCGCTCCATGCTGCGCCGTCCTCACTTCGCCCTGAAACTACAATGGGCAAGCGTAGAGCCATCCGCAAAGCGAATCTCTTCTCTTCGAATTTCGATTGCATGGAAAGGGGCATTTTTGCCGAGGCCGCAAGTACTGCCTATTCTAACATCTATCGCTTTGCCGAAAGCAAAAAGATCGGTCAGACCGCGCCGTCCGAACAACACTTCCAGCGGGAAAGGCGGACCGCTCCGTCGCCTTTCGCTAAAAAAACAAGATCGTTTTGGACGAAGCCGAGCGCATATCGGCTGCAAAATAGACGAACTATCTTATCGATAGTTATACTATATGAAAAACGAATTGCCAACGCCTTTATCGGCTGGACATCAGGATGCCGGGGGCGATAATCGAAATGAAACAAAGCAAACATAAGGTCGTGATCTTGGGTTCCGGTCCAGCCGGATTGACAGCGGCGATATACGCTTCGCGTGCGCAGCTCGAGCCGATCGTGATCGAAGGCCCGCAACCGGGCGGCCAGTTGACGATCACTACCGATGTCGAGAATTATCCCGGATTCCGCTCTGGGATAATGGGGCCGATCCTGATGGACGAGTTCCGCGAGCAGGCATTGCGTTTCGGGACGGAGATCGTCAACGTCTGGATCGACAAGGTCGATCTCTCCGAGCGTCCATTCAAGCTTTACGGCAAGGAAAGTATTGATTCCGCTGAAGTTACGAGCATCATCGAGGCTGAGACCCTTGTCATCGCGACCGGTGCTTCGGCAAAGTGGCTCGGCATTCCGGGAGAAGAACCGACACCCGCGGGCCTTGGCGGCAACGGCGTTTCGGCATGTGCGACGTGCGACGGATTCTTCTTTCGCGAGAGGCCGATCGTCGTTGTCGGCGGCGGCGACACGGCGATGGAAGAGGCTCTATTTTTAACGAAATTCGCATCGAGCGTGACTATCGTGCATCGCAGGGATGAGTTCCGTGCGTCGAAGATAATGCAGGATCGCGTACTTGCACACGAAAAGATCAATGTACTTTGGAACACCGAGATCAAGCGGATCAACGGAACCGCTGCGGACGGTGTTTCGGGCATCGAGATCTATAATTCGCAGACGAAGGAGACGAGCGAGTTCCCGACACAAGGCGTCTTTATCGCGATCGGGCACAAACCGAACACCGATCTTTTCAAAGGCGTGCTCGATATGGACGATGTCGGCTATCTAGTGACGGAAGGCCGCACGATGAAGACCAACATCCCGGGCGTTTTTGCCTGCGGCGACGCTCAGGACGCGTATTATCGACAGGCAATTTCGGCCGCCGGAACCGGTTGTATGGCGGCGATCGACGCCGAGAGGTTTTTAGCCGAACACGGCGAGGCGGTCCGGAACACGGCGACGAATTATTAAGGTTTTATGCCGATATACGAATACAAATGCAAGCAGTGCGGCACGGTCTATGAGAAGCGACAGAATGTTTCGGACGCGCCGCTCACGAACTGCGAAAAGTGCCACGGCGAGCTCGAAAAACAGTGGTCGCTCTCCGGTTTTCAGTTCAAAGGCGGCGGCTGGTATGTGACGGATTACGCCGGCGGCTCGAAAAAATCCGAAAAAAGTGCATCGAGCGAATCAACCTCTTCGAGCGATGCTGCATCCAAACCAGCATCCGACAGTGGTTCCGCGCCAACAACAAAGGAAGCAAAGCCGGCAAAAAACAAGGAATGACCTCTGCTGCGAGAATTTCTGTTCCTCTCCTGCTCGCCTGCCTTTTGTTCGGCGGCAGCGTTCTCGCTCAATCCGGATACAGCACACGCGGCAATGCCGATGCGGAAGGTTCTGTTGTCGCCGTTACGGCAACGCGTGCGGCGGGCGGCGATCCGATCCGAATGGATGAGCTTTGGCTCTATGAGAACGGGATCGAGCAAAAGATCAAGAATTTTACCTACGACACATCGCCCTCACGCATCGTCCTGCTCGTCGATAATTCAAAAACGCTGCAAACCTCGGTCGAGCTGATGACGAAGGCTGTGATGGAATTCTCATATGAGATATTCGACGGCGACCAGCTTTTTGTGATCGCGTACGACGAAAAGCCCGAGA
>DAORTR010000214.1:0-2420 GCA_035432765.1 Pyrinomonadaceae bacterium | reverse complement strand
GTCGAGGAGTTCGTTGAGAAAGAGGCACTGATCCAGCTTCCCAAAGAAGCGCTTGATGATATTTCCGCCACGCTTGCAAAAGAGTTTTGTGCCTTGCTTGATCGACCCGCAAAATGCAAGGGACTTGGCGAACGAGCAAAAGCCGCGATGAATAATAATCGCGGTGCGATCGACCGAACGTTCGAGCAGCTAAAGCCTCTCATTTTGCGTTCGTCGAGCGAGGGACACAAACGATTCCACTAGAGAAGCATTGATCTACGCATACTATTTTTTCGCGACGATCCTGATCTGGCTGAGTTATCGGTCGTATCGCGGCGGCATCGTTTACGAGCGATTCATCCGCGAGTGTCTTTCGCAAATGGTCAAAACCGATCTGCCCTTCGCAACGATCTTCGCACCGTGTCGAGGCGTTGACCGCGGCTTCCAAGAGAACCTCCATCAGCTTTTCGCTCAGAATTATCGCGAATACGAGATAGTCTTTATTGTTGACGATAAAAAAGATACGGCTGTCGATGAGATCGAAGCGGCAATCCGCGAATATTCATCTGACACCGTCTCGGCACGTCTTCTCGTCGCTCCGAAGGCCGTCGAGTCGAGCCAAAAGATCGCGAATCTTCTTCACGCAATACCGCAGGCTGATACACGCAGCGAGGTGTTTGCATTCGTCGATTCGGATGCGTGCACGGGTCCCGAATGGCTCGCTTCCCTCGTCGCCGCTGCATCCAAACCTAACGTCGGGGCCGCGACAGGCTATCGCTGGCTGATCTCCGAGAACGGAAAGCTCGGCTCCGAGCTCGCTTCCGCCTGGAACGGCTCGGTTGCCTCAACTCTGGGGCCGAACACAAGATCGAATTTTTGCTGGGGCGGTTCGATGGCGATCCGACGCGAGGTTTTTGATCGACTCGATGTACGGACGCGTTGGAAAGGCGTGCTGAGCGACGATTTTGCATTGACCAAAGCGGTTCACGATGCGGGGCTGGAACTTGAGTTCGTGCCGCGTGCACTTTGCGCGACATTCGAACACCAGGCGTTTCTCCAAATGCTCGAATTCACGACGCGTCAGATGAAGATCACGCGTGTCTATTCGCCGCATTTGTGGCTGCTCTCGATGTTCGGCTCGGCGTTGTTCTGCGGCGTGATGATCGCGAGTGTCGTTATCGGTTTACGAAGCGAAATAGGCAGTTTCCCGTCCATTGCAAGTATCTTGACGCTCGTTTCGGTGACGGCTTTCACGGTTGCAAAGGCCTTGATCCGCCTTCGTGCCGTTCGTTTCGCATTGAAAGGGCACGAACCTCGGCTTAAAAGGCAGTTGCTGCCGCAATGTGTTTTTGCCTTCGTTACGCCGGCGATCTTTCTCGTAAATTCGATCCTCGCTCTATTCTCCCGACGCATCGCCTGGCGCGGAACCGAGTATCAATTGAAATCGCCGAGCGAAACTGTCATCATACGCGAAAAGCGATGAGTCAAGATTGGCAAGATCCTTACGCAGAAGACGCAGAACCGGAACGGGCAGTTTCTGCGGTCGTAGTTCCCCCGACCATCAACCCTGAACCGGCTCTCCCAACGTCAGAGAACACACTCTCGCTTTTTGAGCCGGAACCTGCGAGATCGGACGAACCCTTTATTTTAGAGTCATTTACGCCGGTCTCAGCCGGCGAGAACGCCCGTCGATTCGGGCTGGGCTGGTCGGCCGGGATCGCATTTTCGGGTGCGATCGCTTTCATGGTATTTCTCGGTTGGCTCGTCGATCTTCTCGTCGGAAGCTCGCCGTGGGGCATCGTATTGGGCGTCGTCTTAGGTGCCGCGATCGGCTTTTTTCAGCTTTTTCGCATTACTTCACGCATCTTTCCCGACAGCTCCGCCCCGAAGGTCAATCCGCTCCTTTCCTCGCACGACCGCCAAGACTAACCAGTAATTCTCGTTTTCCTCGGCAAAATGCCCTTTGGCTTTGATTTTCACTTCGATTTCGCGTTAGAATGTCCGTTTCGCGATGGGCGTCCAAACGGATCCAGAAACGGACATTCGCGTATATTCGCGGGCAAGGATCTTCGCTCTGATGGCCGTTGCCATTGCAGCGGCAGCGGTCGCAGGCTTGATATTTGGAAATGTACGTTTTTGCGTCGGCATCGTTGTCGGCGGGCTTTTGTCGGTCGTGAATTTCGTTTGGCTCGAAAGCTCGACAAAAGGCCTGTTCGCTCAACAGGCCGAGGGACGGCGGTCGATCTTTCCGGCCGCACGTTTTATTTTGCGATATTTGGCGTTGGGACTTGCTCTCTGGGGAATTTACAGGCTTGACGTTTTGCCGATCGCAGCGGTTTTGATTGGGCTTTCAGCATTTGCTGTTGCCGTGGTGTTGGACGGATTCAATAGTATTTTTAAGAGTCGAAGATAGAAATGTTTCTTTTAGCAGAAGGCGGCGA
>DAORTR010000213.1:0-2507 GCA_035432765.1 Pyrinomonadaceae bacterium | reverse complement strand
TTTGCTGATATGTCGCTTCCGCGAGTTCAAATCCTTTTTTATAAACATTCGTGGCCGTTCCGTCGGCTGAAACGCTCTGCCCGAAGATCAAGAAGGCAAAGATCAGAAGCATCGCAACGGGAGCGAGTTGGCCAAGCGGCATCGGCAAACGGATCCCGGCGGCCCAAGACCGGATCGTCTCGCCGAAACTCGGCTTCCCGACGATCACACCGCGTTTCTCGCTCGTTTGAGCAAGGATCGAGGCGACAAGGCCTTCGGGAACGGCGAGTTCATCGAGCTTGTAGGTATAACACGCGGCTATCGAGCGGACGACCATTCCGGGCAGGTCCTCGCATTGCTCACAGCACACGGCGTGGCGTTCCCATCTATGAAAAGCTTTTGCGGGAAGAAATCCGTCCAAGTAATCCGTCAGATAGCCCTCGAATTCATCACACGAAAGCCCCGTGTTCGGCGCCGTCGCCGAAAGGACGCGGGCTTCAAGACGCGCCATCGGCATTTTCGGTGCCTGAAGGGTTTGACACACGCCGAGGGAAGCTTTTACATCGTTGAACAGCGAATGGCAGAGCGGGCAAGAGATCGCGTGTTCGCCCATAGCTGAATTCATCGCCGCGTTGAGCGTCTTGTCGAGATAATCCGACATTGCCTCCTCGAATGCCGTACAGTTTACGATGTGCTTCTCTGCGTTTGCCATTGCTAAACTCCAACCCTGCCTAAATAGTTACGACCCGCATTCGTCTTAGTACCTTTGCCAACTCGATCCGGCCGCGATTTATTCGCGATTTCACCGTGCCTTCAGGTATCTGCAGGACATCGACGATCTCTTGATAGCTCAACTCTTCGATGTCGCGGAGGATCACGCAGGTGCGTAAGTCTTCCGGCAGTTTGTCAATACCTTCCTGAACCTGAGCCGCGAGTTCCTTTCGCTCCATCTCGCGATGGGCCGAATTTCCGACCGCGCGCAAATGGTAATGATGATCATCGACGGCGTCTGCCATCGAATTTTGCGGATTACGCTGGCGATGCCGGTAATCGTCGATTATCAAATTTCTCGCTAGGCGCATCAGCCAGTTCGCCAAGTCGCCCTGTTTCGCGTCGTACTGGTCGAGCGAGCGATAGACGCGTATGAAAACTTCCTGCGTCAGGTCTTCCGCAGCCTCGACACTCGAAGTAAAGCGGTACGCGAGGTTGAATATCCGACGCGAAAACGTCGTAACTACATCTTCCCACGCAGCGCCGTCACCGAGACGCGCCCTTTTGACGAGTTCCGCTCCGTTAATTTCGGCTGCAGATTTTGCCGCTTCCAATCGATCCCTCTCCCGAGTCTAATTGCCTCTAGCCAATAACTATATCAGCAACAAGGCCTTGGACAAGCGCCCCGTCAAAGAGTCCTTACGACAGCAATACTCGAAAAGTTCCCTTGAAAGACACCTAACTTTGAGCGATGTTGCCGCCGAATTTTGCGTTTCCTAAGATTTCTTGAGTTTGTCTTAGAAAATCACCTGCTTATGCTGTATCTTTTCCTTTTGCCATTTATTTACAGGCACGATATACAGCGTTGCGAAAAGCCCTTAAATATCTAGTTCTTATTCTCTTAACGGCTGCGTTCGTGTGGTATTTCGCGCGGAATCTTGACTGGAATGAAGTTACGCAGAATCTTCGGAAGGCGAACGTCTGGTATCTTCTTGCGGCCTCGGCGATCATTTGTCTAGGGTATTTCCTGCGTTCGATCCGTTGGCAGGTTCTGCTAAAGCCGCTGGTTCCTTCGAATGTCGGGGATCTTTTTGCGACAACAACGGTCGGGTTCACGGCAATTTTTCTCGTGGGCCGTGCCGGTGAGATCCTTCGGCCGATGTGGCTGCCGATGCTCGACAAGCGCGTCCGCCCGAGCCATGCTGTAATAACGATCGGCGTCGAGCGGGTCTTTGATCTCGCATCGCTCATCTGCTTCTTCAGCATTAGTCTGATCTGGTTCCAAACACGTGCCGGCCACGAAGCCGAATACGCGTACATTCGCCTCGTCGGGAATCTAATGGCTCTCGGCGCGATCTCGTTCATCGTCTTTCTGCTCATCTATTCGTGGCGCAGCGAACCGCTGATCGATTGGTTCGCGGCATTTAGCGACCGAAAGTTCATTCCGAAACGCGTCCGCACTCTCGGCCTCGGACTAATGAGGCAGCTCGCGATCTCACTGAAAGTGATGACGAACGCACGCGAGATCTTTTGGGTTACGCTCTGGACGGTCGCTCTTTGGCTGGCTATTGCCTTGCCGACTTGGCTTGTGCTAATGGCGTTCGGCCTGCCGCTTACGTTCGTCGATTCGATCTTCGTGATGGGCGTCGCTTCGATGGGTTCGCTCGTTCCGACGCCCGGCGGCGCCGCCGGCGCGTTTCATGCGGCGACCGCCGGCAGCCTCATCCTGCTCGGCATCGGGCACGAAGACGCGGCCGCCGTTTCGATCGTGATGCACCTTGTTTACTTTGCTCCGGCGGTCATTTTCGGTTTATATT
>DAORTR010000212.1:0-2542 GCA_035432765.1 Pyrinomonadaceae bacterium | reverse complement strand
ATTCGTCCGACAACGACGGTTCGGAATCGGCGGAAACCTCATCGCAGAACACGCGTGAAAAGCTTCGCGTCCAACTTCGCAACGGCTCGCTGGACGGCCGTGCGATCGAGATCAGCACACAGGATCGCTCCAATGCCACCATTGATTTTATCGGCGGGCAGGGTATGGAGGAGATGGGCGTGAATTTGCGCGATATGTTCGGGAATATGTTCCCGAACAAGACCGTCGATAGGCGTACGACGGTTGCCGAAGCCCGTGAATTTCTACTTCGCGATGAACTCGAGTCCTTAACGGATATGGAGTCTGTCAGTCGTTCGGGCATCAAGAAGACCGAGCAAAGCGGAATAATCTTTCTCGACGAGATCGACAAGATCGCTGGCCGCGAATCCGGCAATAATCCCTCTGTTTCCCGCGAAGGCGTACAGCGTGACCTTCTTCCGATCGTCGAGGGCACGAACGTCAACACCAAATACGGGATGGTCAGCACGGACCATATTCTCTTCATTGCTGCCGGTGCGTTCCACGTCGCAAAGCCGGCGGATATGATCCCGGAACTTCAGGGACGTTTTCCGATCCGCGTCGAACTCGAACCCCTTACGATCGACGATCTTAAGCGAATCTTGACCCAACCGAAGAATTCGCTGCTAAAGCAATATCAGGCCCTGCTCGATACCGAAGGCATTGAGTTGGAGTTTACGGCCGACGCGATCGACAAGATCGCCGAAATGACCGAGGAACTAAATCGCTCTACCGAGAATATTGGAGCTCGCCGACTGCACACGCTTGTTGAGAAGCTACTTGAGGAGATAAGTTTCGAAGGCGGCGAGCTTAAAGAAAAGCATCAGCGTATCGACGCGGCTTATGTATCCGACAAGCTTGGCGATCTCATAAAAGATCAGGACCTTAGACAATATGTTCTCTAGGCGAACGCGCTCATTTATCGGCATTCTTTGTCTGCTTGCCGCCGCAGTCTCTGTCGGCTGCGGTAAACGCGGTCTTCCACGTCCGCCAAAAGAAAAGGTCAGTCAAAGAGCCGAGGTCTCGGGCTATCAGCGTGGAAACACGGTAAAGATTTCATGGAAAATGCCCGCTCGAAACGCGGGCAAAGGAAGCGTTCTAAATATTGACCGCATTGATATTTACCGGCTCGCAGAACCGATAGCTTCGCCCCGTTCCCTTACCGTTGAGGACTTTTCGTCACGATCGAATATTATAAAGACCCTGAAGATCCTTGATGACGACTTTGGCGGCAAGGTCTTGTCATACACGGACGAACTGCAATTCGCAGCCCAGCCTGTAAGGCTCATTTATGCTCTCAGATTTGCTAACGCTTCGGGACAAAAGGCTGCCTTCTCGAACTTTCTTTTGATCGAGCCGGCAGGACGCGTTGCGTCGAATCCGTCCGATTTGAAGTCTCAGCTTTCGCAGGATGCGGTAAAGCTCACATGGACGCCTCCCGCTGCGAACATTGACGGCACGACCCCTGCGAGTTTGCTTGGCTACAATGTCTATCGCTCGTCGAGCGAAAAACAGCCAGCAAGGCTCTTGAATAAGACGCCGATCACCGGCGCCGAATTTCGCGACGAGTTCTTTGAATTCGGAAAGCAGTATTTCTATTTCGTGCGTTCTGTTTCTCTAGGCACCGGCTCGGAACCAGTTGAGAGCATTGAGAGCAATATCCTTGAGATCAAGCCGATCGATACCTTCGCTCCGTCTGCTCCAACGGCGATCACGCTGGCGGTTGGCCAGAACCTGATCTCGATCTTCTTTGCCACAAACCCCGAGAAGGACATTAAGGGCTATACCATATATCGGTCGATAGACAAGGACTTAGATCTCTCAAGATGGCAAGTCTTGACCCCGGAACTTCTTGACCGAAACTCTTTTCAGGACAAGACCGTCGAAGGCGGCAAGCAGTATTTTTACTACATCACAGCGACCGATACGGCAGGAAACGTGAGTTTGCCGTCCGTGATCGTTTCGGAGACCATGGCCGTCCGGTAAATAAGTATGAACGAGACGATCGGAGCAGATTTCCATCCATCAAAGATCGTGTGCGTCGGACGTAATTATGTCGCGCACGCAAAAGAACTCGGCAATGAAGTTCCAAAAGCTCCGCTTTTATTCCTAAAGGCTCCGTCGGCCTTTATCGCGAACGGCGAACCGATAATTATCCCGCAGCAATCCCGCCATGTTGAGCACGAAGCTGAACTCGGCATTGTTATTTCCGAACGCTGCAAGGATCTCGCTGAAAGTGACGATATAAAGCGATACATTAAAGGTTTTACTTGCGTTAATGACGTAACCGCCCGCGACGTTCAACGCAGCGACGTGCAGTTCACTCGCGGTAAATCGTTCGATACGTTCTGCCCCATAGGGCCGCATATCGTCGCCGACATGGAAGTCGATGACATCGCGGTCGTATGCCGCGTGAACGGCGAGGTCCGGCAATCCGGCCGCACGTCCCAAATGGTCTTCTCACCTGCATTTTTGATACGATATATATCAAGACAGATGACGCTTATGCCGGGCGACGTTATCG
>DAORTR010000211.1:0-2554 GCA_035432765.1 Pyrinomonadaceae bacterium | reverse complement strand
GATCTTTAAGGAGCTTGATTCGTTGAAGGTTCCCGGAAATGCCGAGGAACAGGTGTTTGCCTTCCCGGGCGGCAAGCGTGAGGTGTTGCGTTGGAACATGCGTTCGGATCGCGCGATCGGCATTGGAATAATGCCGCTCACAAAGCAGCTTGCCGACAGCTACAATGTCGCGGGCGGCTTGCTCGTTACGAGCGTAACGGAAAATTCGCCCGCCGCAAAAGCAGGCATCAAGGCTGGCGATGTCGTTACGGAAGTGAACGGCAAGAACATACAGGAAGGCGTCGATCTGATCCGCGAACTCAATGACACAAAGGGCGACCTGAACCTAACATTCGAGCGAAAAGGTGCGAAGCAGACCGTTACCGTCACGCCGGAAAAAGCGAAAGACAGCGGAATATTCTTCGATGGAAAGGAAATGACTCCGATGACCGCGCCGAAAATGCCGGCGATGCCGCGGATCATCCAGGACGGCTTTGCGTTTCCCGGCAGAGTGATCTGAAAGTCTTTCTTTATGGACGATTAGGGCGTGAAGTTTGCAAGGACTGAGAGCTTCACGCCTTTAATTTTGCTCGCGTACGGCGACCTCTTTTGCGAGTTCGTTGGCGCGGTGGCTGTAGTCGCGGGCGCGTTCCATCGTATCAAGGTATTTGTCGCTTAATTCTTTGAAATCGACCTTCACTTTGTCGCGTTTTGCCGTGTCCTTCGGGTCGAAATTTTCGTTCAAGAGTTTCGCGGCCTGTCGATAGTTATCAAACGCATCGGACTCGAGTTTCAGGCTCTGCTCCTTTAGCCGCAGGTACTCACGATAGTCATCGTTGATCTCCATTTCCTGAGCTTTTTGGAGCTTGTCGATCGCGTCATTCGCATGAGTCGCGCCGTCGTTGATGAGCTTTTCGACCTCGTTCGCGATGCGTTTTGCGGTCTCTGCATCATTCGCCTCCATCGCCCTTTTGATCTCGAGACGCTTGCCCTCATTCTGGTCGTAAAGGATCTTGATCTTCGTCAGATCCTGATTCGCCTGTGCGACGAGTTCGGCGGCCTGTGCGGTTTGGTCTGCGGGGCCGAAGATGCCCGTGCCCGGTGAATTCGCAGAGCTTTTACACGACGCAAATAGACACGCGGCCGCGAGTGCCGCTGCGAAAAGCGTGATTCTCACTCTCTTGCTCATCTAAAAAAGCCTGAAATCAGGGTTATTCTTTCGCCGCCAAATAAAACCGTCGAGCACATAATGCGTTAACTGCGGCACGGCGAGCAGCGGCACGACGAAAGTGCGAATGTTACGCGTCCAATCCCAATCCGAACCGAAAAGCCATTGCTTCTCATGCCAGACGCCGCGATGCCAGAATAATTCTTCGATATACGCGATCGCCCAGAGCGTTGCAAGGAAAAATATCCAATTCGACGAAAGCGTCCTATAAACTCGTCCGCTCGTCTCGCGTCTGAACTTCGCATAGAAGTATATCAGTGCAAAATACGGCACGCCGTGAATAACGACGTTCGTAACCGTGAACGCATAGTCGGAATTGAAATATACGATGCCGACGTACCAGCAAACAGCGGTCGTCGCGACTATGATGTCCTTGCCGATATTCAGGAAACCTTCGGCAAAATATTGATAGACGGATTTTGCGAAATACGCCGTCAGCGCCGCGACGTACAGAACGAAAACGATCCTTTCCAAGACCGCAGGAAACGCCTCGAAATCGCCGGGCACGAACCATTCGAAATTCCTCGGCAAACTCGTGCACCAATAGACGATCGGATACACGCTCGCTAAGTAAACGGCCGCCGCGTCGATCCACCACGTAACGCGGCCGGTCTCGCCGAGCTTGCGACGGTAAAGATTCACCCATCCGAACTGCTGCCTTACGAAATGAAAGACAGCGACCGCCGCAAGCACTTTCCAAAAAAGAAGCTCGCCCTCGGAATACAACGCAACGCCGATCGCGTAACCGCCGACCGGCACAAGCGTGTAGAGCCAGATCCGCCGTTTTACTTCCTCTTTATCAAAATAAACGCGAAACGACGTTGACCAGACGTGCGCGACATCGATGAGCAGAACTGCCGAGATCCACGTCCAATCCGGCGTCTCCGCATTCAGAATTCCGAGCTGCCATCCGACCGCAAGCAATAGCAAGGACGCGACCGCGCTTCCCAAGAAGACCGATAGATCGATCTCGCGTGAGAAGAGCCAGTATTTTGGCCGTGTGAATGTTGCGTCCACGATCTTATTTCTGAATCGACCTGTATCCTGCGATCTTTGAACGAATTATTTCGAGGCACTTACTTTCGTAGTTCCTGAATGCAGCTTCAAAATCATCGTCTTGTCCACTATCTGTCATTACAAACGCGAGCAGATCGCATTCGCGACCCGTTTGCGCCCGATCGAAGGTGTCGGTGATGGCCAAAAAGCCTTCCTGATGTTCTCTTCCCCATGTAACGAATTGAATTCGAGCGGTCATTCCTTCTGCCTCACGTCGGGCGAACAAGTACGCCCTTACTGGCTCAGGATCCTTTGTGGTCTCATAGTCCTGCAAAACAGTCTCGATTCGAT
>DAORTR010000210.1:0-2561 GCA_035432765.1 Pyrinomonadaceae bacterium | reverse complement strand
TGTAAGTCAAGCAAACGAAATTTCGAAATAAGTGACAGCTGATAAGTAATAAGTGAACGGATCGACCTACCACTTTTGACTTCTCACTTATCACTTATTCCGGAGAGGCTTTGAATGAAGATCAGACTCGCGAAAGAACAAGACATTGACTCTTTGGTCGAATTCAACCAGGCGATGGCGCTTGAGACCGAGGGAAAGCGGCTCGATGAGGCGACGCTGACGGCAGGCGTGCGTGCAGTTTTCGCAAGTGACGAACGCGGCTTTTACGTCGTTGCCGAAGAAGGCGGCGAGGTGCTCGGCGGGCTTCTCGTTACGCGCGAGTGGAGCGACTGGCGCAATGCGTGGTTCTGGTGGATACAGAGCGTTTACGTCGTGCCATCGGCCCGCGGCAAAGGACTCTATCGCGAACTCTCGGCATTCGTATGGGCAATGGCTCTCGAAGCCGGCAACGTCTGCGGCATAAGGCTTTATGTCGAGAAAGAGAATCGCGTCGCACAAGCTGTTTATCAGCGGCTCGGTATGCACGAAACTGAATACTTGATGTATGAGCAATCTTCACCGAATCTCGGAAAGTGAGTTCGCAAAGATCGTCCGCGGGATCGTTGACGATCGCGAGACGATCATCAAGCATAATCCGCTCGGCACACGCGAAGAGATCCTGCTGTGGATGCTCTCGGCGTGTCTTTTCAGCTACCTAAGTCTGACCGATCTCGAAACGCCGTGCTTCTCCGGTTCGGTGAATGCCGAAACATATCGTGAAGCAATTAGCTTCATTCTTAGAGATCGGAAGAAGCCGGATTTTGATCACGAGAAGTATCTCGACGAGTTCGCAAACCTATGAGAATTGAGACGTTCACACAAACGCCTTTCCAGCAGAACACGCGTGTTGTATCGTGCGAGAAGACGAATGCCGCGATATGCATCGACCCCGGCGAACGGAGCCAGGCCGTCGAGGGGTATATTCGCGAGAACGACCTGAACCTCGCAGCTATAACGCTCACGCACGGCCATCTCGACCACGTCGGCGGCACGTCCGCACTTCACGCGGCGTTTCCAGATGCCGAGATCATCATTCACCCCGACGATGAGGAGTTGTATTACGCTCTCAAAAAACAGCCGCTTTTTATGGGAATTCAGCCCGAGCAATTCGCGATGCTCGGCCTCGATTACGATGAGCCGCCGCAGGTCACTCGAAGCTGGGAAGACGGCGAGATCGTCGAGGTCGGCGAACTGCGATTCTCCGTGCGGCATTGTCCCGGGCACACACGCGGCCACGTCGTCCTCGCCGAGATCGATGCAAAGGCTGTCTTTGTAGGCGATTGTCTCTTCGAGAATTCGATCGGCCGCACCGATCTTCCCGGCGGCGACCACGAACAGCTTCTCGATTCGATCAGGCGCAATATCCTTTCGCTCGATGACGATGTCGCCGTTTATTCCGGCCACGGTCCGGTCACGACCGTCGGGCTCGAACGCACCAACAATCCATTCCTGAACGGCACGTATCAGATAGGAAGTGGAAGATACATTTAAACCGTGTGGTCAGAACTTTGGCGTGAGCCTGTACACCTTGAATAGCCCGGTCGTTTGGCCGTCATCGCGCTGATACCAGCGGTCGATGTTGGCGTAGTTCGGCTCGGCCTTGTCCGGAACGATCAGAAAATCGAGTTTAGGATTCATCGCATCTGCAGGACTGAATCTCTGAGTAAATTCCGTGTATTTGCCGATCTCCGCTTTAATATCGGCGGGGCTTATGGCAGTTCCTTTAGCAAGTTCGGGCAATGCTCTCTCAGACCCAAAAACTGCCGCCGTCACCTCAAACGAATTCCCTCTGAGCGCGTCTTCCAAGTCTTTTTCCGCATATCCCGAATAATAAAAATATAGGTAAAAGAGGTGTTTGTTCTCTTCAGGCGAAACACCGCCTGCCGACGATGTGTGAGCATTCCACAGCGGACGAAATGTCGAAAACGTCGGCATGATGTCGGATGTAATGAAGTTCGTCGCAAGCACCACAGGCCTCGCCGAGGCTGTCGGATCGGATACTCGCATCTTCTCGATCGCCTCGATCGCGGGGACAGATCCGTCGCGTATCTCAGATGCGATCGC
The DNA here is from genome assembly GCA_035432765.1 of Pyrinomonadaceae bacterium. Taxonomy (GTDB): domain Bacteria; phylum Acidobacteriota; class Blastocatellia; order Pyrinomonadales; family Pyrinomonadaceae; genus OLB17. Next base: position 458 of record DAORTR010000210.1, on the reverse strand, counting down.
GTTAAAACTGGAGGAACCGGCAGCTTCGACAAAACCCCAGACAACCGCGGCGAAGGCAACATACGTAAGTACCTTTTTTACTGTCGCAGAAGACTCTTTTACCCAAACCGATGCTACAAGAACGAACGCGGTCAGCACGAGGTAATTCGCGATAAAGACCGTGTAATGTACGGGCTGGAGCGAGTGGCCTGTAATGACCTGTTGATTGAACAGAATGATCGGCGTAGCAAAAAAGCTCGCCGCAAGCAGCGCTTCCGCTTTCTTAATGTCGAGCCGCCCGCGGTACGACGAAATGCCAACAATGATCAGCCCTACGAGCCCGAGGATCAACGGCGGAGCAAGCAGTTCGGGTGAATGAGTATTCTCCAAAAGCTGCACGCGATCGAGTTCGGGAGTACGATTCGACAGCATCATCCAATATGGGATCAACGACAAGACTCCGATAACTCCGACGATGG
>DAORTR010000209.1:0-2579 GCA_035432765.1 Pyrinomonadaceae bacterium | reverse complement strand
GCTAGAGGTATTCATAAAATGAGGAGAACTCCGGTTTATCAGCTATCGGGCCGACAGATACTTGTGCTTTCATTGGCGTCGGCATTCATCGCGATCGGGCTAAGCGCGGTCGTAGCTCTAATAATCACTTCAAGGCAGTCGGCGGACCCTTCTGCGGTCATTCGGGCGGAATCTGCCGCGCCGAAAGCGGGCATTTCGGATCCTGCGACCGTTTCGGACGAGCAGAACAATATCGAGGTCTATAAGACGCTCGCTCCGGGCGTTGCGTTCATCAATACCACGTCGTACCAGCAGGATTTTTGGGGTAACGTGCAGGAAGGCAAGGGTAACGGTTCAGGTTCGGTGATCGACGCAAACGGCGACATCTTGACGAACTATCACGTCATTGAAGGCGCGCAAAAACTATCGGTAACATTCGGCGGCGACAAGACCTATCCCGCAAAAGTGATCGGCGGGGATCCGGATACGGACCTTGCAGTCATCAGGATCGACGATCCGCCAACGGGACTGACCGTCATTCCGCTCGGCGATTCGGACAAACTCGTCGTCGGACAGAAAGTACTTGCTATCGGCAATCCGTTCGGCCTTGACCGCACGCTTACGACCGGCGTTATTTCCGGGCTGCAGCGTCCGATACGCGCCGTCAACGGCCGGCCGATCGACGCCGCGATCCAGACAGACGCTTCGATCAATCCCGGAAATTCCGGTGGCCCGCTGCTCGATAAATTCGGCAAGATGATCGGCATAAATTCGCAGATACTCTCGCCCCAGGGCGGATCGGTCGGAGTCGGGTTCGCCGTGCCCGTCAATATTGCGAAGCGTGTCGTTCCGCAGCTCATTCAGTTCGGCGAAGTTCGCCGTCCGAAATTGGGCGCAAGTACGATGAGCGTTGCGAGCCTCGCCGAACAGGGAGCTCGCCTTCCGGTCGAGAGCGGTTTGCTGATTCGCAGCGTAACGCAAGGTTCGCCCGCATCAAGCGCAGGTCTTAAGGGACTGAGCCAGGCGGCAGACGGCAGCATATTGCTCGGCGACATTATCGAGAGCATCGACGGTGAGAAACTTGCGACGAACGACGATCTTTTTCGCCTTCTCGATAAGAAGCAGATCGGTGATACGATCCAGATCGGGGTCTTTCGCGGCGGCAAGCAGGTAACGGTCCCGCTCAAGCTGCTCGCTCCATCGACGCGGCGGTCTTCACCGCAGAATTTGGAATAATGTGAGACAAGACCACGGATAAAAATGGCGATGCGGACGCTGGAAAATGCGTTCCGCATCGTCATTCTTTAAGGAAGAAAAAGATGCAAGACCTAGAGCTTTTTTATAACGACGGCACGGGCTGGTTCTGTAAGCAGTGCGAGAAAGAGACGGGGCTTGCGAAGGAACTTGAGCATGCGCACGCGCGATTTTTCCGCGAGGGAGAAGCGGAGAGTAAATTCCCGACATTCTCCGACCAGTCCCGCGCGAAATGGCTCGATCGCATTGCCGAGGTCCTCATCTGCCCGCGCTGCGGCGTTACGGAGAAAGTCGATAAACGCTAACGTCCTCGCCCCTTTTTCCATTCCTGTCCGCTACGCCTGTATAATCCTCATAGATGCTTGAGAGAGAACTTGAAACTGCACGAAGCCTTGCGTTTGAGGCTTCAAAACTGATCCTCGGCTACTATGCCAACGAGATCGTCGCAGAAGAAAAGCTTGGAGCCGACAATAAATACGAACCTGTAACCGCGGCGGATCGTGCATCGAGTCGCCTGATCGTGGATGGCCTGAGAAAGGCATTTCCGTACGATGCGATCTTGTCCGAAGAGGAGATCGGTGATGACCTCGAATGGACGCGTGCGGAACGGACCTGGATCATCGACCCCATTGACGGGACCGCCGGATTCATCAAACACGAAGATGATTTTGCCGTCCAGATCGGCCTTATCGAGAACGGGAAGCCGGTCGTCGGCGTCGTCCATCTGCCTGCATTTGGCGTAACTTACGAAGCGGCTTTCGGCAGCGGCGCGTTCTCTATCGCGAATGGCGAACGAACGGCGCTCGAGGTTCGGAACGTAAGCGACCCGAGCGAGATGCGCGTCGCTCTCTCGCGAAATCATTTCAGCCCGCGAATGAATATCCTTCTCGATCATTTCCATTTTGCATCGAACGTTCGACGCGGTTCCGTCGGCTTGAAAATGGGGCTGATCGCGGCTCACGGAGCCGATGTTTATATCCATTTGAGCAGCCGCACAAAACTCTGGGATACTTGCGCGCCGCAGATAATTCTGGAAGAAGCCGGCGGCATTCTGACGGACGTTTTCGGAGGCCAACTGGTTTACAACTCGCCGGAGCTTAGTAATTTGAACGGCATCGTCGCGTGCGGTTCGGCCGGGCACGCACGGATCGTCGAGGGCCTGCGGTCGCTGCTTCAGTCGTTCGAGCGGAAGCGAAAGTAAAAAATTAAAGCTATGAAGTTTCTCCACATTGCCGACGTTCATCTCGGATGCACACGCTATCAGCTTCCCGAAAGTCCGCGCGACTTTTTCGATGCGTGGATCGATGTCCTTCGGCGTTATGCGATCGCCGAGAAGGTGGATTTCG
>DAORTR010000208.1:0-2588 GCA_035432765.1 Pyrinomonadaceae bacterium | reverse complement strand
TTTTATTGGTCGGGACGGCGAGATTTGAACTCACGACCTCTCGCACCCCAAGCGAACGCGCTACCAGACTGCGCTACGTCCCGATAAGACGATTGTCTAGGTTAAGTTTCGCTTGCGGAAATGTCAAATAATTGGCTTGACCATGCTTGGAACAGGAAGCTCGACAAGCCTGCGAAAAACGTTGTCTGTGCGATGCCAAGTCTTGTAGAATATGAGGTGTAGCTCCCGCTCACTGAGCTCACGCTTACCTTTCGCGGTCTGGTTCTTCTTTGTTCCCATATTATGTTGAGTTTTGAAGCTGCAAAGAACTGGCTGCCCAAATCTCATCGAGCAGAACGACTGGCCGCGTTCGTCGTGGTCATCGGCATGGCTGTTTTTGAGTTTGCGTATGCACGAGCCGGACTCTTTGCGTCGATCGGGCGCTTGGCTCTCGCGGATGATCTGATCGGAGGGATCTTCAGCGGCCTTTTTCTCCTGCTGACGCTTTGGTTGTTCTATCGATCCATTCTTTTGGCATTCACCTCGAATTTCGCGGTCTGCGCGTTCGTTCTTCTCATCCTTGCCTTTATACTCGCCACTGAATTCAGCTACTTGCGTTCGATCGGCCGCTTTACTGTCACGAGCGACATAACTTATGCGATCACGGCCACCAGCGACCAGCGGGCATACTCGTTTGCGGCATTTTTCAGTTTTGCTTGGCTGCCGGCAATTGCGATCATCGCGAGCCTGTCGATCTACTTCTACTCGACAAGACGGGAACGCACGGGATCAAAGGCCCTCCTTCGTGACACAGTCATCTTTGCTGTAAGTTACATCTTCCTGTATTTTCTTGCCCCTATCCTGGCGGGACAATCTCCTTACAGCTCTTCGTTCGACGCATTCGCGCAAACGCTCGTGAATTACGCGATATCAGGCCCCGTCGCGGTCGCCGCACCTCCGAAGCGGACGACGTTGGCGCAGGTCGCCTCAGCCCGGCGTTGGACCCGCGAATAACATAGTTCTAATATTTGACGAATCCGTGAACGGCCGGCATTTGAGTTTGAACGGCTACGAGCGGAAAACTACGCCTTATCTCGAAGAGCTTGAAAGGTCCGGCGTGTTGAAGAATTTTGGAGTCGCCGCATCAAACTTTACGTCGAGTCAGCCGAGCTATGACGCCTTCATTGTCGGAGCAAGCGACGAAATGCTCGCGTCCCTCTCCACGCAGGAACGGAACGCTCTGCCGAATATCTTTCAGTACGCAAAGTCGATGAATTACAAAACCTGGTATCTCGACGGTCAGATGAAGGCGTATTGGGGCGGCATCGAAGACGATAAGCGATATATCGACGAGGCCTTCACTCTCGCCGATCTCGACCCGGCTCGCATCGAAGACTATCAGAAGAACAACGGAAAGACGCTTACTGACGAGAACGAGCGACAAGGACTAAAGCAATGGGACATCGACCTTGTCCTTGCCGAGAAGATCCGACGCATCTTTGAGAACTCAACGGGTAATTTTGTTTTCGTCTATAAACGCGGCATTCACTTCCCTTACGAGAAGAATTATCCTGAGGAAAATGCCGTCTGGCAACCGGTTTACAAATTTACGAGTCAATGGGAAACGCCGCCTGCGGAAGCTAGCAACGCGATAACGAATTCCTACGACAATGCTTTACTCTACGGCACCGATCCTTTCTTCAAGAAGCTTGGTCTCGAACGTCCGCTGCCGAATGGCACGGTGATCGTCTATACGTCGGACCACGGCGAAAATTTAGCGTCTAACGGTCGCGCGGGCCACGGAGGCGACACGATCGACGAAGCTTCGGTTCCGCTTTTCATTATCGGCATCGAGAAGGAACAAGGCGGGCGAATTTCGCGTGCTCATCATTCGAACATTTTTCCGACTTTGCTAGACCTTATGAATTTTCCGATCGAACCGCGTTCGGCCCGATACGAGCCTTCGCTCTTCGACCCGGCGATGGATACGATCCGGCATAGATACTTTCATTCGCCCGACGGCAGGCGATTCAGCTTTGAGGACTAGATCAGAAAGCTCGGGTGAGCATTTGGCGAAGTTCGACGAGGTGGACCGCGAGCCTGCGAAGGGCGTTTCGCTGCTCGTCCGTAAGTCCGGTGGAGGACGCGGCGGATTCGATGGCACTGCTGTCCGGAAGCGAATCGAACAACGTTGGCACATCGGAGACCGGCGCTTTTTGGCTTGCTTTGACCGCTGAAATCTCTGCTGCCGGTTTCTGCGGCGTGCGAGCATCGGCCTGGAGTTTTTGACGAGCGCCGGCGATCGTGAACATCTCCTTGTAGAGGAGTTGCTTGATCTTCAAGGCAACTTCGACGTCCTTGCGTCGATAGCTGCGCTGGCCGGATTTGTTCTTCTGCGGCGAAAACGTCGGAAACTCGGTTTCCCAATACCGAAGCACGTGAGCCTGAACTCCAACGAGTTCGCACACCTCGCCGATCTTGAAAAAGATCTTGTCGGGAATTGGGTTATCCACAGCCGTCATATTCGTGAAATTGTGTTAAGGTTTTCTATAACACAGTCGGGCGTTATTGTATGAATTTACAAGACTTGTGTCAATAGAGACGTATGC
>DAORTR010000207.1:0-2672 GCA_035432765.1 Pyrinomonadaceae bacterium | reverse complement strand
AACATCGTCTTTTGTAACTGCCATGATTATTATCTATCTCCTAATTTAGGGTTCTTTTATAGGGATGATGGACGAAGGATAGAGGATAAAGAAGATCCCTGCTCCGTTGCCCAACGATCCGGTTGTAACTAGCGCGAACGGAGACGATATTGGACGGATTCGGGCTTTCGCCTTATCCTTTACCCTTTATCCTTTATCCTTTCGCTTCTGCCGCTAGAACCCAGGGACACGGAAACGAACGGGTTGCATCACCTTTCGCTTTTCGTATCCGAAGCCGCCTTTTGTGACCTGACAATCACCAACGGCTCGTTTTACCTTGAGTACGGCTAGTGCGGGCACTGCCCGCAATTTCAAATTTGAGACCTCAGCTCGCAAGACGCGTGGCCTCAAAAACCTTATCCGCTCTTCCCTAGGCTTCCGCTTCGGGAGCGATCTCCAAAACATCTTCGCTCTCGGCCGGAGCAGTCTCTGCCGCGGGAGCTTCCACCGCCGCCGCTTCGACAACTGCCGGAGCTTCCTCGGCCGCAGGCGCCGCTTCCGCCGCCGGCGCGGGCGTTCCGGCCGCGCGGCCTTCCTGCTCGCCGATCTGCTTGATAACGATCGCAAGGTCACGCGGGACCGCGTTGATGACCGTAACGATACGCTGTGCCTGTGCGTTGATCACATAGAGAAGCTTCGAAATAAGCTCTTCTTTGCTCGGCAGGCTCGCGATCGTCTTAAGCTGTGCCAGATCTACGACCTTGCCGTCGATAACGCCGGACTTGAACGTGTAATGATCCGCGTTGTCGGCCACGAATTTCGAAATGGCCTTTGAAAGCACGACCGGATCGCTGTCCGTCCACGCAAGAGCGGTAACGCCCTTAAGATCGGCCGAAACTTCCTCGTACGGCGTGCCCTTGACGGCAATGCGCGCGAGCGTATTCTTTACGACCTGATACTTGCCGCCTGCGGCTCGGATCGATTCGCGGAATTCCTGATCTTTCGGGACCGTTAGCCCCTTAAAGCTTATGATCATTGCGGACGTCGAATCCTTTAAGGAATCGGCAAGCGCCGTTAGATCATTCTGTTTTGTTTCTCTCGATTTCATCGTTCTAGTTGAGCCCTAAACTTCGTGCGGGGCTCTGCAACACTCCAAAAACCTAGGCGTATGCCAATTCGTCAAGAAGCACGCCCGGGCTCATCGTCGCCGCGAGATTGATCTTCTTAAGATAACGTCCTTTTGCCGTCGTCGGCTTCGCCTTCATAACGGCGCCGATAAGGACGCGTGTGTTCTCTTCGAGTTTGGCAGGGTCGAACGAGACCTTGCCGACCGGCGAGTGAATAACGCCCGTTTTATCGACGCGATATTCGACCTTACCGGCCTTTGTCTCCTGGACGGCAGTTTTCACGTCCATCGTAACCGTGCCAGTTTTCGGGTTCGGCATAAGGCCGCGCGGGCCGAGGAGTTTTCCGAGCTGTCCGACCTTGCCCATCATATCGGGCGTCGCGATCAGAGCGTCGAAATCGAGCCAGCCGCCTTTGATCTTATCGACGATATCATCGCCGCCGGCGACATCCGCACCGGCTTCTTCCGCCTCTTTGATCTTGTCGCCCTGTGCGACGACAACGACCTTTTTGGCGGCTCCGCCAAGTCCGTGCGGAAGCACGATGGTGCCGCGGACGAGCTGATCCGCTTTTCGCGGGTCAACGCCGAGCCACATCGTCAGTTCAACTGTTTCGTCGAATTTTGCGAATGCGATCTCTTTGAGCTTTCCGATCGCTTCGTCGAGTGTGTGTTTCTTGCCCGTCTCGATCTTCTCGAGAGCGGCAAGATATTTCTTACCGTGTTTCATTTTACCTCCAGGTGATAACGGGAATCTCCCGATTCCCTCCCTATTTAGTTCTAAAGCCGCTCGCAAATCCGTATTTACGCGCTTGATTTTCAATTACCGTCGTCTTGACCGAAATTATCCTTCGATCGACAGGCCCATCGACTTGGCTGTGCCCTCGATGGTACGCATTGCTGCCTCGATATTCGTCGTATTGAGGTCCTGCATCTTCTTTTCGGCGATCTCGCGGAGCTTATCGCGCGAAATGCTGCCTACCTTTTCGCGATTCGGCTTGCCGGAACCTTTCGGAATACCCGCGGCCTTTCTGAGAAGGTCGCCGGCAGGCGGCGTCTTCGTCTCGAAAGTGAACGAGCGGTCGGCATAGACCGTTATCACGACCGGAATTTTCATATCCGGATCGTCGTTCTGCGTCTTTGCGTTGAACGCTTTGCAGAACTCCATAATGTTGACGCCGTGCTGTCCCAACGCGGGGCCGATCGGCGGTGCAGGGTTGGCCTTACCGGCCGGGATCTGCAGCTTGATGTAACCTGATATCTTCTTTGCCATTTCTTGTCTTCGATTAACGATCCCTGTAAAGCGGGAATGTCCTCATTTTCTTAAGAGCTACGCGTTATGCGTGATCTCCTTATTCTTCTTCTGCAAAAGTAACTTTTTCAACTTCTAAAAAGCTCAATTCGTACGGCGTCGAGCGGCCGAAGATCGTGATCGAAACCTTCAATACGGCCTTGTCCTCGTTGACCTCTTCGACCTTGCCCGTGAAGCTTGCGAACGGTCCGGACTTGATCCTCACGACCTCGCCGACCTGATACGTGAACTTCGGTTTCGGCTTCTCGGTCGCCGCCT
>DAORTR010000206.1:0-2675 GCA_035432765.1 Pyrinomonadaceae bacterium | reverse complement strand
AAGCGGATGATCTCGGGACGCGTCCCGAATATTGTCATTACCTTCATAGGGCAAAAGTTCCTAGTTTGCAGCGAATCGTCTGATCTCGGAATCGGCTTCGGTCAGCAGACGCAGCAATTCTTCTCCGGCGATATTGTCGTTCCTTGAGGAGTATTCGCTCGTAAGCGCGGCGTCAAATTCGACGCCGTCGCGTAATTCGGGAAGCACGGGCAAGATCACATAATAATCGCCCGACTCGATCGTCCGGAAACATTCTTCTTCGGAGACCATTATCTCGTGGATCTTCTCGCCGGGCCGGATCCCGGTGAAGATCATTTCGACCTTATTCTCGCCCATCAATACGTTGGCGACATCGGTGATCTTCGCCGCGGGAACTTTCGGGATGAAGGTGCATCCGCGTCGGTCGCTTCTGACCGCCTCGAAGACAGTATCAACGGCGCGATCCAAACTAAGGAGGAAACGTGTCATTTCGGGAAGCGTGATCGTTACGGGACGTCCTTCGCGTATCTGTTCGACAAAGAGCGGGATGATCGAGCCGCGCGAAGCGATCACATTGCCGTAACGAACGCAGTTGATATTGACCTTCGGGCAGTCGCGGTTGGCTTCGAGCAGAACGCGCTCCTGCAGGGCTTTGGTCATCCCCATTACGTTGATCGGCTTGCAGGCTTTGTCGGTAGAGATGCCGACGACGAGTTCGACCGGCAGATCGTTCTCACGGAGAGCACGGGCGACGTTCTCGGCACCACCGATATTCGTTTGAACGGCTTCGAGGGGAAAATATTCACACGACGGGACTTGCTTTAGAGCGGCCGCATGAAATACGACATCTGAATTTCGCATCGCCGCAAGCAGCGCCGGATAATTTCGCACATCGCCGATACGGAATCTCAAGAGATCATGCGAATTCTGATAAATAACGTCGTCGGTCGCGGCCTTTCGGTTAAGAAAATCGAGCCGCATATAGTGCTGCTTTGCCTCGTCTCGGGAAAAGACAGTTACGCTTTCGGGGCGTCCCATTTCGCCCGTCAAAATGCGCCGAACGAGAGTCTGGCCGAGCGAACCAGTGCCGCCGGTTACTAGTATGCGTTTGCCTTCAAGTGTGCTCATTTATGAAATTCGTCGTAAGGAGTCGTGTCTGCCGCCATCTTCCGGATCATCGTCGGCCAATCTTCGGGCTTAAAACCTGTCAGAGCATTGAACGCCGAGCCGTCCAAACTTCTGTCGATCACAAGCTGATCCGAAGGCTCGATCTCGATCGCCGCATCGTAAAATTCATCGACGAGGCCAAGCAATTCGTATTTGTCGATCGGTTCCGAGGCGATATGGTGAACGCCGCTAAGATCCGGATGACGGACGATCAAACCCCTAATTATATCTGCAATTACGATCGTTGGAAAGCCGCTGTAGATCGCCGTCGTGTATCCCGACACGCGGCCGCCTCGGTTGGACAGGAACCATTCCACGAGGCCGTGCGCACTGCTCAATTCCCTTCCGATGATCGATGAGCGTATGGTAAGCGCGTTTTCCTGCGAGATCTCGCCAAGCTGTTTGCTCTTACCGTAAAGATCAAGAGCGTTCGGCGTGTCCTGTTCGGTGTACATACCGCCTCCGCCGTCGAACACGCAATCGGTGCTGAAATGGATGAGTCTAAAGCCGAACCTTTTCGAAAGGATCGCGAGTCTCTGGGGCAAGATCGAGTTCAGTTCGAGCGTTGATATCACGTCTTTTGCCGACGGAACCTGTTTTACGACGCCGATCGCATTGATCAGGACGTCCGGAGAGACTTCGCCGACGACACGTTCGAGCGTTGCGGCGTCGGACGCTTCTACATTCTCGATAATGCGATCTTTTGCGAATATTCCGAATCGCTCGATCGACGCGAATGTGCTGCGGATGGTCGAGTAAACGTCAAAATGCGGAGACAGACGCTGAACGAGTTTGTGTCCGAGCATTCCGGTCGAGCCGAGGACGAGGATCTTTATGTTCTTCTCTTGTGAAGGCACGCTTTTTTGGAATTTTGGAACGAAATATACGGTAAATCCGGGCGAATTGTCTCAAATACCGCCGTTTTGCTCAACTTCAGAGGAGCTATTGCGAGGAAAGTATCTCCCTTGCAGCCTCGACGACCTCTTCGACGGCGATCTCTCGAAGGCATTTATTGTTGTTGAAACAATCCGGCGTGTGGCAACCCTCGCATTCGACGGAACGCCTGAAAACCTTGTGGCCGGCGCCGAATGGAATCCAGCGTCCCGGATAATCGATCGCCGCAAATATCGCAACGCACCGGACGCCGACAGCAGCAGCGAGATGCATCGTGCCCGTGTCGTTCCCGAGATATAGAGCACAATGTCGAAGCAGGGCGGCGGACTCCCGAACCTGAAGCTTTCCTGCGGCATTCTTCCCCTTGCCCAAGTACGCAAGGAGCCTTTCTCCGCGCTCTCGGTCTTCAGGCCCGCCGAGGATGATCGGATAAACATCGTGCGAAGAGATCAAGCTTTTGGTAACTTCTGCGTAACGTTCTTCGAACCATATTTTCGACTCCCATTTGCTGCCGGGCGCAATCGCAACGAGCCTTTGGGTGCTTCGCACGCCAGTCTCCGCCAAGAAGTCTGCGGCACGATCCTCTTCGGCGGCGGTCAGCAAAAGATCGGTTTTCAAGTCGGTCCGATCGAGGC
>DAORTR010000205.1:0-2704 GCA_035432765.1 Pyrinomonadaceae bacterium | reverse complement strand
AGCCTCGCCGGCAGGTCGCGGTTCGTACACGTCGCTTTGATATTCAGCACATCGACGGCAGGAACACGCGGGTCGAATTTGTCGTCAACAAGCGAGATAAAAACTTCGCTTCCCTCGTCGTTAGCTCGCTGCGACGGACGGCGGACAGCCGACCAATACGCCTTCCCTTTCTCGCCGCCGTAGGCGTGGCGCATCGAATAGAACGGCGCAAATTCACGCGTTTGATTCGAACGCGGATCGCTCGTTATGACCTCGTCGATCGAAAATACCTCGGTCGAGGTTTGCCGATGAACATCCGGGATCACCTGATATTCGAAACGCTGCTGACTCAGATAGATCGGATCCGAGAGCTTTTGAAACAAGTTGACGATCGGCGTGCATCCGAGCTTGAATGTCTCGGCAGTAACGGGCGCAACCGGCGGCACGATATCGCGAACGTGAATGATCACGTCAAAATGGCTCCCGAACTTTTTCGCGATCGCCTGATCGACGCCCATCACATCGACAAAGAGAAACTTCTGCGGAAAGGCGAAATATTCCGTCAAGAATCGATAGCCCGAAAAGCTGCGTTTCGTGTAGGGCAAGAGGAACTCGTCTTCGTCAAAGCCGACCACTTTCAGAGCGTCTTCCGCAGGAATAATTATCGGATCCGGCGGTTTCGGCGGCAACGCCGTCATCGTCCGCGTGCCGATAGGCGCCTCTTTCGCACGGAACTCGACCGCCGTCGCGTGATTAAAAATTATCTCGTAGAGCGGATGCACGATCTGCGGATTACCGTCGAGGTAAAAACGAAAACGGTCGGGAACGCTGCTGTCCACGCCGCGCTTGAATTCGTGCAGATTCGAGTTCCCGAAACAGCGCATCGAGATCACGATCTTTGCTTCCGCAAATTTTCCGCGTGTATCCTTCGGAGCCGGTGATTCGAGCGTCGCGCTCTCGATCTCTATCGGAAAAAGATCGACGTTATACGCCGTTCGAAAGCGGCACGGACTGCCGTCAACAGGCCGCGAATTTAGACGCGTTTCCCGCTCGACACGCTGTACGGCGGTCAGCTTATCCTTCGGCGAACCGTAGCTGAACTGTGCGATCGACATCGAAGGGATCGGGGCGAGATAATGCGGATAGAGAACGTTCAGGAACGCCTCTGTGATCTCCGGATACTCATCGTCGATCTTCAAACCGACGCGCGCCGTCAGGTATGCGAAGGATTCGATCAGCCGTTCGATGTGCGGATCTTCGACGCGTTCTTCATCGAGTTCGAGGCGCGAAGCGATCTTCGGATATCGAAGCGCGAATTCGGCGCCCATGCGGCGCAGGAAAACAAGCTCGCGCTCGTAAAAGGTTAGGAGTTCATCACGCATTAAAGCTCTGTTTCCGACTTTATCTTTCTTTGACGGCAAATTCGCCGCTGCCGCTTGCAAGCACCGTGTCGAATATTATCGGCTCCGGTGCAGGCTCCATATCGAGTTTTGCCTCGACACGGAATCTTACCTGCCGTTCGATCTCGTCAAACGGTTCGAGCGTGATCTTCAGATCCAAAAAACGCGGTTCGAAACGTCGTATCGCAGTTTCGATCGATTTTGTTAGCCGTTTTTTCTCGGCCGGCGTCTGCGGGTTCAGCCCGAGAATATCCGGCATCCCGTAGAAGACGACCGAACGCCGCACTTCCGCATTCTCATCGACCGTCTCGTCTCCGTGCGAACGAGTATTCAGGAGCCATTCGAGGTCGCGACGTACGCCGGCCTTGAGCTCTTGCACGCCTGTAAATCTTGATTTTTGAGGATCTTTGGACGCAGTCGGCTCCGTATCGATCAGCCGATCGAGTATTGAGGGCGTTATCCTTACATCTTCGTCCCGGCGGGCCATACTTCTATAAAACGGTGAAAGGTTATGCCGTTCGGCCAAGCGAACGGCATAACCAGGGAAAGGTCCGAGTCTTTTCTAAACCTCTTATCGAGGCCTTAGATCATCTTGTTGGACTTCACGTCGTAGCCGGCCTTGACCGCGCCGCCGAGTGTGCCGTCGGGCTTCTGTTCTTTGTACTCGAACTCGATCTTCGCGAAGTTCAGTGAGCACTGATCGCTCGTCTCGGCGCCGCCGCCGACGCCGCCTGCGTTGTAAGAGGTCACAAGCATATCAGTGAACGTGACCTTCAAGAATTCCTGCTGCTCCTTGCCGGCTTTGCGGGCGGTAAGAACGGCCTTCTTGATGTGCGTACCGGTAGCGCAATTGAGCATAAGTTTCGGAGTTGCCTTGCTGCCTCTCATCGTGAAATGAAAGTCCTGAAACGTTGCCTTGCCCGCGCCGCCGCCGCCGCCGTGTCCCATCGTACCCGATTGGCTTACGCCCCACGAAAACGATTCGACATCGATCTCGCCTTTGTGTTTATAGTCCTGGCTCTCGCCTTCGATGCCGTCAAGTTTGAGGAAATAATCTACTGTTGCCATTGCTTTGCTCCTTTATCGAATCAGTTTAAATAATGCCAACGAACACCTGCGATTCCATCGGCTTCAGATAAGAGACGCGCCTCGCAAAACCTTTTTGCATTAGGGCCGGTAAGTTTTTTTTTACCTCAACCGGCCCTAAAGCCCCTCCTGTGCGGGAACGTCCCCGATATCGTTCAACGCTAGCCGTTCGCAGGCTGCGGCAGATCTGCGACAAGCCGCAGCGAAACAGAAAGCTCGTCGAGCTGGAAGTGCGGCCT
>DAORTR010000204.1:0-2807 GCA_035432765.1 Pyrinomonadaceae bacterium | reverse complement strand
GGTGTCGTCGAGACCTGTTGCGAACTCCATCGCCCGCTTGTATTTGTCCGCAGCTTCGTTGCCGCGAATGCTGTCGGCAACGCCGTTCCATTCAATGCCGAAACGGTGAAAGCCGACCGTGTTCAGCATCACGACGACGAACAGGATACAGCCGACGACCCACGCCGCGCCTTCTTTCCACTTTTCTGCACGCGTCTTCGGAACGATGCCTTTGTCGAGATACGGATCGATCTCGCGGCGAAATTCATCCGGCAGCTCGGCAACCTTCGGCGCTGTGAACGCCTGCCAGCTGAACGCCGCAAAGAGTATCGCGAACGGCGGGAAATACTCGGCAAAGCGTTTTGATTTGAACTGCCACGCGCACAGGAAACTTACGAAAGCGAGGAAGAATGTCGCCTTCTCAGGCAGCTTTCCGTTTCGCGGGACGAACAAGATATATCCGACGACCATCGCGAGGATCGCGATCGGAAAATCCGTCAGTATCTCCTGCGCGGAATACGAATACCATTCGCCGCCGACCGCGACAGCAAAGTCGCCCGCGATCTTGAATTTCTCCATCAAATGCTCGTAAAAGAGCAAAATGTTCTGCGGGAAATACGGATTTATCAGATTCCCAAGCACGAGGCCGAGCGTCGTGTACGCAAGCGGCCGCCAGTCGAAACGCCGTTCGTTCCACGCGATGATGATCGTCCAGATGAGCGCCGCTCCCCAGAGAAGCGGGAAAAGGCTGTATGTCCAGACGAACGCGAACATCAACGGAGCAAGCCACACGTATTTGCGCTGAAAAAGCAGATGAATCCCGACGACCGTGATGATGATGGTCAAGGGCGGAGCCTTTGCCATATTCATTCGGTAGAAGAATGCGTTCGCACAGCACATCAACGCGGCGAACCAAACGAGGTGGTATTTGACCTCGTATCGGACAAGCAGCCAATAGACCGAAAAGATAGCCAAGCTGCCGTAGAAGATCGTCGAGACCTTTGCGGCCGTCTGCAGGTCAAAGAACCAAAGGAACGGTATCTGCAGCAGGTGAAAAAGGAAATGGTGATCGGCGTAAGATTGCGGATTAAGCACCGTCAGCGGCAGCCATTCGAACGTCGGCAGCCATTTGCCGTGGCTAAAATTCTCCCAAAGAAGCGAACTCCATTTGATGTGATAATAACCGTCCCAATCACCGCAGCAGATAGCGTCGGTGCGAGTCTGGAGAAAGATCATCACCATTGCCGCGGCCAGCAGGCCGAACGTCAAATACGTGATCCGAACGGCGCGGTCGGTCTCGAGGAATTCCTTCCAGCCTTGCTTCTTCGTTTGTGTATCTTCTATCGGAGTATCGAGATTTTCGTCCATTTATCAGCGACTTTGTTAGAAAAATATTAGTTCGGGCAAAAAGAGAAAAGTAGCACGAAATAAGGGCGAAATCTAATTCGACCGGCCTTCGGGCCCAGTTCTCTTATACCTTTGCTCTCGCCTTGCATCTGTAACCGTTGAGTATCAGAACTCTTTAGAAATGTCCTATTTGGCTCAAAATGAACGGAAATACCCGTGAGATCCTGCAAATCTTGTGAAATTCCTCATTGGTTTTCGCAAGCAAGTAGGAATTTCACACCGCGGTCAGATCGCCCTCTCGGGCTCTGATTTCTGACTTTTGACTTCTGACTTCTGACTTCCCGCCTCGGGCTCGCTATCGCTCCGAGGTTCTGACAGGCAACGACATCTGTAACCGACGCGATGACAGAGAATTCGGATTTCGCTACAATGCAGTTTTCGATATGTACCCGAAAGGAAATCTATTCATTCCGGCGAGCCACGGCCATCTCGAGGCGATCATCAAGGAACCGGCCGAGCCGCGACGCGGTATCGCTCTCGTCTGCCATCCGCATCCATTGGGCGGCGGAACGATGCACAACAAGGTCGTTTTCCGTGCCGCTGCGGGCTTGGTCGATGCGGGACTTACGACCTTGCGGTTCAATTTTCGCGGCGTTGGGGTCTCGACCGGCATTCATAACGAGGTCGAAGGCGGCGTCGAAGATGCGACTGACGCGCTGACTTATCTAAAGACGCAGTTTCCGGGAGAAGATATCACGCTTGCGGGCTTCTCGTTCGGCTCGCGCGTCGGAATGCAGGCCGGCTTTCAGGACGACGACGTCAAACGCCTGATCTCGATCGGGACGCCGGTCGAGAAATACAATGACTACGATTTCCTCGCGGCGGTGAAGAAACCCATCTTATTCGTCCACGGCGATAAAGATGAATTTTGCAGTATCGCGGGTCTTCGATCATTGACCGACCGCATCCCACAGGCCGAGGTCGTGATATTCGAGAATTGCGGACACTTTTTTGACGACGATCTGAATGAACTTCGCGGGACGATCCGCGATTGGACAGAGAAAGAACTTTCAAACAAATAAATATGGATCAAGAACCTTTAAGAGATGCCGCGATCCGCCTGACGATGATGCCGCGTGACACCAATGCACACGGCACGGTATTCGGCGGCGTGATACTAAGCTACATCGACGTTGCAGGCAGCGTTGAGGCCGTAAGGCAGACGAAACACGACCGGTTCGTAACCGTCGCGATGAAGGAGATCGTTTTTCACGAACCGGTATTCATCGGCGATCTCGTCAGTTTCTATGCCGAGACGACGCGTGTCGGCAACACCTCGGTCACGGTGCACGTTGACGTCGAGGCCGAGCGCTTCGGCAATCAGGGGCAGAAGGTGAAAGTAACGTCCGCTGACGTAACGTTCGTCGCGATCAATCAATTCCGCGAGAAGGTGCAGGTTCGGAGCTAAACTCAACCAAATC
>DAORTR010000203.1:0-2818 GCA_035432765.1 Pyrinomonadaceae bacterium | reverse complement strand
GGAACATATTTTGGACCGCGTTAAAAAACTTCTCCATATAAGTCTCGGCTTAAAAAGGCTTTCCCCGTGCGAGAGCGTTCTGCTCTCATAATAAACCCAAAGGGCGAGCGATCAGATCTGCGTCGCCGTTCCGCCCGCTTTCTCGATCTTCTCTTTCGCGGTTTTCGTGAACCGGTGAGCGCTGATCTTCAAAGACTTCGTAAAGTCGCCGTTGCCAAGAATGACAAGATCGTGCTTCGCCTTCTTGATAAGGCCTCGATCGTGCAGGATCTCCGGCGTTACTTCGTCGCCGGCCTGAAAGCTCGCTTCGATCTTTGCAAGGCTGATCTCGATCCACTGTTTCTTGAAGATATTCGTGAATCCGCGTTTGGGAAGACGACGCTGGAGCGGCATCTGTCCGCCCTCGAAACCCGGACGGCTTGCATAGCCCGAACGGGACTTCTGCCCTTTGTGCCCGCGACCGGACGTTTTGCCAAGGCCCGAACCGGGACCGCGGCCGACGCGTTTCTTCTTATGCGTCGAACCGGGGGCAGGATGTAAATTATTTAGTGATAAAGCCATGATTTCCTCTTGGGTCGCGACCTACTATTCGCCACTTACGATTCGCAGCAAATGCGGCACCTTCGCGACGATACCACGCGTCGCCGGCGAATCCGGCCGCGTTACCGTCTGATTAAGCTTCGTTATGCCGAGGCTCTTTACGATCTCCTTCTGCTTTTTAGCATAGCCGATCATGCTTCGGTAGTACTGGATCTCGATGCTTCCAGCTTTCGAATTTTCTGCTTTCTTTGCCATTTCTTAATATTGCCGGATCCGCATCTTACGTTTCCGCACTTACGCACTTTATACGAGTTCCTCGACCTGCTTGCCGCGAAGCCGTGCGACTTCCATCGGATCCTTCATTCTGAGCAGGCCGTCGAAGGTCGCTCGAATAACGTTGTGAGCGTTATTCGATCCCAATATCTTCGTTCGGACGTTGTGCACGCCGAGCGACTGCATCACTGCCCGGACCGCACCGCCGGCGATAACGCCGGTTCCTTCGGCCGCGGGCTTCATCAGCACGCGTCCGGCGCCGTATTCGCCGATGAGTTCGTGCGGAAGCGTCCCGTTAACTAGCGGCACGTGGATCAGGCTGTTCTTCGCCGCCTCAACTGCCTTCTTGATCGCATTCGGCACTTCTTTTGCTTTGCCTGTTCCAAAACCGACGTGGCCGGCTTCGTCGCCGATGACAACGAGAGCTGCGAACGAAAGGTTCTTACCGCCCTTTACGACCTTCGTTACACGATTGATCGAGATGAGCTGGTCTTTGAGGATCAGGCCTGCGGGTGAAATTCTCTGTTTCTTATTCATTTCTAAATGATGCTGTTTAGGCGGCTTCGCCCGCGTTCTGTTTAGCCTCGTGCTTATTAAGTCCGTTCTCTCGCGTCGAATCAAGAAGAGCCTTGACGCGACCGTGATAGAGATAACCGCCGCGGTCGTAAACGACGCTCGAAACGCCTGCCTTCAGCGCACGCTCGGCGATCGACTTTCCGATCGCTTTTGCAGCGTCGATATTTCCGCCGGTCTTGCCCGAAAAATCCTTCTCGGCGGTCGAAGCCGAAGCCAGCGTCTTGCCGTTCGCATCGTCAATGACCTGCGCGTAAATGTGATTCAGGCTGCGAAAGACCGCGAGCCGCGGACGATCTGCCGTACCGCGCACTTTCTTCCTGATGCGGCTATGCACGCCTTGGCGAATGTCTGATCTGCTTTTCTGTGCCATAACTCTTTTCCTAATTCAGCCCTATTTACCGGTCTTACCGGGCTTGAGCTTGTAAAATTTATCGGCGTATCGAATGCCCTTTCCCTTATAAGCATCGGGCTTGCGCAGGCGGTTAAGTTCCGCCGCGACCTGTCCGAGTTTTTGCTTATCGATACCGGAAAGCGTGATCGTCGTCTGATACTGATTGATCGACGCCTTTGTATTGAGGCGTTCCGACTTTGCTTCGATCCCATCGGGAAGCGGATATTCTATCGGATGTGAATACCCGAGGGCAAAAACGATCTTCTTGCCTTGGATCTCAACCTTGTATCCGACGCCGACGACGTCCATAGCCTTCGAGAAGCCCTCCGTTACGCCGACAACCGCATTGTTCGCGAGAGCGCGCGCAAGGCCGTGGAATGCGGCCTCGTCCTTGCTTGCGCGTTCAGCGACAAGCGAACCGTCCTCTTGCTTGAAACTAACGCCCGCCGGAACCGGAGTCGAAAGCGTTCCTTTCGGGCCTTTTACTTCTAGTTTGTCGTTGCTGATCGTAACGGTTACACCCGCCGGGATAGCGATCGGTTTTTTTCCTACTCGTGACATATCTTTTACTTAAAGGCCGGTAAAGCTTACTCGCTCTCGCCGGATCCTCATTCTAAAGCTTTAGTAGATCTCGGCAATGAGTTCGCCGCCGATCTTTTCCGCGCGAGCTTTTTTACCGCTCATTAGACCTCTAGAGGTCGATACAATATTGATGCCGTATCCGCCGAGAACTTTCGGTATCTCTTGCGAGCCGACATAGACGCGGCGACCGGGACTCGACACACGCGAAAGGTGCGTGATCGAAGAGACGCCCTTTGCGTCATATCGCAGGAACACGCGGATCGCGTATTTCGGCCCTTCTCCCTTGGTCGAAAAGCTATTGATATAGCCCTCCTCCTTTAGGATGCGGGCGACTTCCATTTTGAGCTTCGAGCCGGGGATATCGACACGCGGATGGTTCGCAGCGATCGCGTTGCGTATCCGTGTAAGCATATCGGCTATTGGGTCTGTCATTCTAATTAAACTCCGTCAATTGAT
>DAORTR010000202.1:0-2927 GCA_035432765.1 Pyrinomonadaceae bacterium | reverse complement strand
ACGGCGACAGCGGTCGAATTCTTATCGACATCGAAGCGGTACACGCCGGTCTCAGCGAGCCGAACTTTGCCGTGCGGCGTCAGAACATCGACACGAAATTCGCGGCTTGCGTAAACCTCAAGGATAGCGGCACCGCGGTCAAGCCGCACCCGCAGATCTTCGAGATCGGTCGAAACGAACTCGAATGTCGAATTTTCGCCAAGGCGGAGATACGAGCCCGGGTTTAGCAGCACTTCCGCTCGACCGTCATTTCCTGTGGAAACGCGATCGCCGACGAAGATCTCGTCGCCCTTGAGCAGAACGCCGCTTTTACCGACCTTTCGTGCAACGTCCACTGTCCCTTCGGTATAGCTTATGCCACCGGCTTGCGCCGAGATGACAAACTTATTTGTCGAGGCATTGATGCCTTGCGAAAAAGCAAGGCTCGCTCCGAACACGGCCAATCCTGCGAATATCGCAAGTCGGGAGATGAATCTGGTCATTTTATTTTCCTCCTGACGGCTTTCCGCTGATTTTACGCTATTTCGTGTTGATAATTCAAACTTTTTCATACCTAGTCTTTTAGATGCAGCTTTTTATTCTCAGGCTGGAATATTTTTTCGAGCGATTTCGAGAACAACCTCTCGACGCGTTCTGCAATCTAATTCAACGGAACACCTTTTAGGTGCGTCTAAATAGAATGGCAAGTTTTAAAGACCCAAAATTATCATTTTCTCCGATCGAGGTCATCGATAGACTGCTTGAGATCCGTGGAGAACTTGGGTTTGCAGAGACGCTTTACATTGACCGCTCGGCGGAATTGACGCATTTTCTTGACGCTTTCGGCTTCGATATTTACGCCTTTTCGACAAAGAACGACAAGATAAAGTTGGATGTGCCATCGACGCCGGTCGTGCCGGGCGGCGATACGCTTCATATGTCCGCAACCGGACACTAACTTTCATTTCAAATATAAAGAAGGAACGCCAGACTAGCATTTTCGATCAATTGGGGTCGAAATCTCCTCCGGCGTTCCGGTTTTAGGCAAGTTAAACGGCTTTTACGATAAAGAGTGTGCCGTCGTCATCGAGGAATTTCCGTTCGGTAAAGTCCGTAACGCCCTTTCGAACGTGATCGATAAGTTCCTTTGCGGGCAGGTGAATGCCGTCGAGAACACGTTTCGCGAATCTGTCAGCGCCGTACTCTTCGCCGAGATCGTTCGAAGCCTCTGTTATTCCGTCCGTGTATATCACCATCACCTGGCCCGGCTCGAACCGAATGAAATGCTGGTGAAAATGGACATCCTCGAACATCCCGAGCGGCTGATCGCCGTATTCGACATAACGATATTCACCGTCCGGTTTTATTAAAAGAGGCGGATTATGCCCGGCATTTGAGAAGACGAACGTGCGGTTCGTCGAGTCGAGCACACCGTAGATCGCGGTAATAAAGCGGTTGTCCTCGATAGACTCGTATAGAAGATTGCTGACTTTTGAGAACGCGACATTCGGAGCGTAACCGGTCTGCGAACTCGTCCTAAGCGAAGCCCTCAAAAACGCCATCAGCAAAGCGGCCGGAATGCCCTTTCCCACAGCGTCTGCGACAACGATCCCGTATTGATCCTCAAATAGCTTTACCCAATCATAGTAATCGCCCGACACTTCTTCGGCCGGGAAGATATACGCGCTTACGTCAAACCCTGCGATCTCGGGATCATCTTCAGGCAAAAGCTCAAGCTGAACCTTTCGCGCGATATCAAGCTGGGCCTCGATGCGCTTTTTCTCGACGACCTGTTCGTGCAGCCTCGCTTTTTCGATGATGATCGCAACCTGCGACGTCAAAAGCTGCAGAACAGCAAGATCGTCCTCATCGAAAGCGTTCAGTTCGTCGCTCTCGAGATCGAATGCACCGATAACGCGGTCGTTCGAAATTATGGGCGCGACCATCTCGGAACGCGTCCGCTCACGGGCCTTGAAATATCTGTCGTCGCGGCTGACATCCCGCGACAGGATCGGCTCGCCAGATTGCACGACCGTCCCCAAAAAGCCCTCGCCCATTCGCAGACGCGGTTCGATCAGCTCAAAACTCAATTGATACCCGCGGATCGCCTTTGCCTTGAACAACTCCTTAGGATCTCCCAATTTCGTCTCAACAAGGTAGATCCCGGCCGCATCGTATGGGATGAGAGAACCGAGCGTATCCATCACAAGATTCAGGACCTCTTCAAGATCGAGCGACTGCGATATCGTCTTTGTGATATCGAGAAGAAGGCGCAACTTATCTTCGACCGTTAGTCTCGAAGTGTGGTCAGAATGTTCGGGCTGAGCCTGCTGCATTTTTCGAAATGTGTCGAGGAAAAGGGAAAAGCGAACTGGGCGAAACGACATTCGCCCAAACGAGTATTATACACCTTTTTGGGACGATCTCAGCCCTTGAAAAGGTGTTTTTCATACTCGACCCAAAGACGCGAGATCTTGATGCGAAATTCGACAAGTGCGGAACTGACCCCGAAATGCCGTGCGATCTCGCGGGCCGTTCTCCCTTCAGTTATCAGCTTCCTCAAGCCCGAATACGGCACGAGTGCCGCCGCCCCGGTCGAATAAGCCTCTTCCTCGATGGCGTGGTTGTAATCGCGAGTCTTTGTGGTCTTCCCCTCAGTATCCTTCACCGCAAGTTCATTCGCCTTATGGCCTAAAAAGACGTGGCTCACCTCCTCCATAAGAGTTGCGGCGTGCCGATTCTTGTTATGCGTCGGATTGAGGATGATCAGGGTTCGGCCGTCTGGAAGCGGTATCGATGCAGCCCCGCCCGACCACGCATCTTTGCCGGCTCCGAGCAGATGCTCTCGCGCCGTGCTGCTCAGTGCGGCGACTTGTTCGAAAGGCACGACAAGAAGATTCGCATGGGCCGCGAGCTCAAAAGGGTCGAGCCTGTCGGTGTCCTTCTTG
>DAORTR010000201.1:0-2938 GCA_035432765.1 Pyrinomonadaceae bacterium | reverse complement strand
GGTCGGCGCCGCAGTTCTTTCGGCTCTTCAGCTAAAGACAGAGCGGAAAGTAAGCGTTCATTCGCCTGGCGGGATCACAAAGGTCGAGTGGCGGGCAAGCGATGACGAGGTCGTTATCACCGGAAGCGCAGAATTCGTCTATTCTGGTCAGTGGCCTGCCGGGGCAACTTTGTCAGCCCGTAAATCTTGACTTATCGCGAGCGGCAATGGATACTTTTTCTCGCATCACCACGATCTCAAAAAAGGCAGAACGACAAATTATGAAAACAATTGGTTTGCTACTCGCCGTATTCCTGCTGTTCGCCGTCGGCATTTCGGCTCAGGATACGGGTTCTTCCACAACAGCGGCTTCCACGGCCAAAACGGAGAAGCGTAAATCGCGTGGTCAGGTCTTTCGTCCGACCAAGACCCAGGTTAAGAGCGGCCAGCAAGCGCTGATCGACGCGAAACTTCTTACCGGTGAGGCAACCGGCAAGTACACGGACGAGACGCGCGAGGCGATCCGCAGCTATCAGAAAGCTAACGACCTCGAGGTGAACGGAAAGTTCGACAAAGCGACCCTCGAAAAGATGAACATTCCGCTTACCGACCATCAGCTGGGCAAAACTCCGGAAAAGAAGGCCGAGAGCGGCAGCGGCAGTTCCGCCAATGATGGCAAGAAGCGTCCCGCTCCATTCCGCGCGACCGCCGAGCAGATCAAGTCGGCTCAAATGGTGCTCGCGGGCGAAAAACTCTTCGCAGGCGAGGTTGACGGCAAGTTCAGCGACGCATTCCGAGCGGGTCTTGGCGAATATCAAAAAGCGAAAGGCTTAAAAGAGACGAAGACCTTGAACGCGGCGACGCTCGAAAAGATGGGCATTGCCCTGACGGATGAGCAAAAGGCCAACGTCGAGGCTTGGAAGACATTTAACGAGTCGAAAAAAGACTAGGCCGAGAGATATTTGGATATGAAGCGTCTGCTATTTGGAACAACGATCTTTCTCCTAATGGCAGGCGCCTCTTTTGCGCAAAGTTCCGCGCAGGAAGCCGCGATCCGCAAGGTAATGGATGCGCAGGCCGACGCTTGGAATAAAGGGGACATCGAGGGCTATATGGAGGGCTATTGGGTCTCCGAGAAGCTCACCTTCGTCTCGGGCGATACGATCACACGCGGCTGGCAGGCAACCCTCGACCGCTATAAAAAAGGCTACGACACTCGCGAGAAGATGGGCGTACTCACCTTCTCAGACCTCGAGATCACCGTTCTTTCAAAAGACGCCGCGATCGTTCTCGGCTCCTGGCACTTGAAACGGGCAAAGGATGCGCCTCACGGAAAATTCACCCTCGTCTTCCGAAAGTTCAAAGAAGGCTGGCGCATCACGCTCGACCATACGAGCTGACCGGTAAGACAGGTGCATTTTTCGCCTCTTCGCATTACGATATAACCCGTGAATATTCTCATCGTCCGCCTGAGCGCGATCGGCGATATCATCCATTCCCTGCCTGTGCTTGCCGCGATCAAGCAGCATTTGCCGGAAGCACGCGTTTCATGGGTCGCGGAACAGCGTTCGGCGGAGATCTTACGCGGCAATCCGCTGATCGATGACCTGATCGAGGTCGATACGCGCTCGTTCAAAGGCGGTCGGACCATCGAGAATATTCTGCTCGAGATGTCGCGCCAGGCACGTCTGATCCGCCGCTCGAAATACGATGTCGCGATCGACCTGCAGGGCCTCATCAAATCTGCGGTGGCAACGCAGGTCTCGGCGGCGAAAAAGCGTTGGGGGTTCGATAAAAAAGGGATGCGCGAGCCCGCCGGGCGGATCTTTTACACCGATACGGTGAAGACCGAGCCGAAGATCCACGTCATCAGAAAGAACCTGGCTCTTGCAGCCGCGGCCCTCGGCTTTGAGGCTTCGGCCGCTGTCGATTTTCCGATCGCCACCGGAGCCGAGCATCGCGCCGAAGCCGAAGTTCTGATCGCGAAGGCAGATGGTCGAGCGTTTGCGATATTGAATCCCGCCGGCGGCTGGGTAACGAAATTGTGGCGTGCCGCAGACTTCGGAAAGCTTGCCGATAAGCTCGACGCCGAACTTAGCCTCACGCCGATCGTCGTCACCGGCCCGAACGAGAGTGAACTGGCCGCAGCCGTTCGTGCGAACTCGCGGTCAGAACGCGTCATTTTCGCAGAACCGAGCCTAAAAGGCTTTTACGAGCTTGCAAAGCACGCAACAGTCTATATCGGCGGCGACACCGGACCGACGCACCTCGCGATCGCGGCCGGAGCACCCGTCGTGGGGATATTCGGGCCGACAGAATGGTGGCGGAACGGGAGTCTGAACCCGGAAGATATCTGCGTCGAACGCAACGATATTGACTGCCGTGTCGATTGCCATCGGCGAACTTGCTCGAACTGGATCTGTATGGATATTCCCGTCGAAAGTGTCTTTGAAGCCGTACAAAAGCGTATTCGAGCCTGAACGAAAGCAACGAATCGCGGTTTGTTTGCGTCAATAAACTTTGACGCCATTTGCGGTCGAATCCGTTATACTCATACTTGCTGTCATTCTAAGAATTCGGTTCCCGAGGAATTTCCATCTGATGAACAAAGCATTCGCGAGAGCGGCAAACCTCTTCCTTATCACGCTTGCTGTTTGTAGTTTTGCTGCGGCACAGCAGCTTCCTACGGCGGAATCCTTTGTCGGCGAAAAGCTCCTGTTCGAGGGAAAGGTCAGCAAGATCATTCAAGGGATCGCGATCGCTGACGTGAAGTTCTCGTTCGACCGTGTGGGCGACAAATATCTGATCCGGGCCGACGCGAATTCAAAGGGTACGCTTGCCCGCCTGTTCCGCTTTTCGTTCCTTCAGAATTACGAAACGACAGTCGATCCGGCGACATTCAACGTGATCGCGACAAAGAAACACGACGTCCAGCGTGAAAGGATCCGCGACAGCATCG
>DAORTR010000200.1:0-2976 GCA_035432765.1 Pyrinomonadaceae bacterium | reverse complement strand
TGCGGCTGATACTGTCCTTGATCTTCTATTCTACGCCCTTTGATGCCGAATGGGCAAGATTCGGTTTCCCGCGACAGGTGAAAAGTTATCGGCGATAGCGTATCGGGGGCAGTTGCTTCGCATTTTCCGGCGGCACAGGCTAAAGTTAATGTTCGATGATCGCACATCTATCCGGAAAACTTTTGGAGAAGAACGCAACGCACGTCATTGTCGATGTCGCGGGCGTCGGTTACGAGGTGAATATTCCTCTCTCGACGTTCTACGAACTCGGCGAAGAGGGTGATGATGTTGTCTTGCGTATCTATACGCACGTTCGCGAGGACGCGATACAGCTTTTCGGGTTCAACACGCCGCGTGAACGCGATCTTTATCTGAAGGTCATCTCGGTGCAGGGGATCGGGCCGAAGTTGGGCATCACCGTGCTCTCCGGAATAGGCGTTGATGAGCTGGTAAAGGCCGTACAAGGTAACGATCTTGCCCGATTGACCTCGATACCTGGCATCGGACGAAAAACGGCGGAAAGGCTTGTTATCGACCTTCGCGACAAGGTCGGCGAATTGGCTGTCGAAGGGGGCCAAAAAGCGGCGTCGGCAAATGCCGGATCGGGAGACGAGAATTTTGACGATGCGCTTTCCGCGCTTATCAATCTCGGTTACCAGCGAAACGTAGCGGAAAAGGCACTCTCGACGGCAAAGTCTGACGTGACGGACGCGACGGTCCAAAAGCTTTTGCGTCGAGCACTTCAATTGCTTGCAAAATAACCCGAACGACATTGAGGAAACGGAAGGGACGGCGATCAGCAGCATCGCCGCAAGATTCCGCTCGGATCTCGCATCGCTGGATAAGCGTGTGATGTTCGCACTCGTTTATGCGGCGGCGGGACTGACGGCGATCAATTTCATAAAAGAGCCGAGCGTTCTCGAATGGCTGACGAGCGGTACGTTTCTCGACAGCATCGGCCGCTCGGCCGTGCATCCTGAACACTCAAATCTTGCGAATCTCGTCTGGTGGGTCTTCGTGTCCGTATTTTTCTACTTTGTCGTACCGGCGATATGGGTCAAATTCGTGCAGAAGCGTCGGCTTCGCGAGATCGGGCTTGCATTGAACCTCGAACCGGGCTTTCTGAAACTGCTCGCGTTCTGTCTCGCGATAATGCTGCCCGTAACGTATCTGATGTCGCTGACAGCAGGATTTGCTGCGAAATATCCGTTTCTAAAGGTGTTTGACGGTACGCCGTATCTTTCGGCGACGTTTCTTGTCTGGGAACTCATCTATTTCGCACAGTTCTTCGGGCTTGAATTCTTCTTCCGAGGTTTTCTCGTGCATAGCCTAAAACCTACGCTCGGCGCTTACTC
This sequence comes from Pyrinomonadaceae bacterium, assembly GCA_035432765.1. GTDB lineage: Bacteria > Acidobacteriota > Blastocatellia > Pyrinomonadales > Pyrinomonadaceae > OLB17. The sequence continues at coordinate 1,621 of DAORTR010000200.1, read as the reverse complement.
GATCCTCGCGATGACGGTGCCTTACACGATGATCCATTTCCAAAAGCCGATGCCCGAGGCATTCGCCGCCATCTTTGCCGGTCTTTTCCTCGGCTGGATCTCATACCGCAACGGCACGATCTGGCTCGGCCTCGTCCTGCACTGCTCGGTTGCGTTCTCAATGGATATCTTTTCGCTCTACAACGCTGGAATGATCTTCCGGTAAGTTCTGAAAGCTCATGCAAGGATGAATGACGATGATTGCGCTAGAATAAATCGCAATGGCGAACACCGCGGCGATCAATATCAGGAACGAAGACCTTACGGCAGACGAATCGCGGTTCGAGGCGACGCTTCGGCCTGTCCGGTTAACGGATTACATTGGGCAGCCGAAGGCGAAAGAGAATCTTCGCGTCTTTATGAAGGCGGCGTTAAGGCGTCGCGAAGCCCTCGACCACATTCTTCTCACCGGGCCGCCGGGGCTTGGAAAGACGACGCTCTCGCACATCGTTGCGAACGAAATGGGCGCAACGCTTAAGGCAACTTCCGGCCCGGTGATAGAAAAAGCGGGCGATCTTGCTGCGATCTTGACCGGCCTCGAAGAAGGCGACGTCCTGTTTATCGACGAAATTCATCGGTTGAATCCTGCGATCGAAGAGATCCTTTATCCGGCGATGGAAGATTACAGCCTCGATATTATGATCGGGCAAGGGCCGGCTGCGCGTTCTATAAAGCTTGACCTGCCGAAGTTTACGCTTGTTGGAGCGACGACAAGGCCCGGAATGATCACGGCTCCGCTGCGTGGAAGGTTCGGCATCATCTTCAACTTGGATTTTTACGGCGTCGATGAACTCAACAAGATCGTACGGCGTTCGGCGGATATTTTGAGCGTCGAGGTCGATGAGAAAGGCTCGCACGAGATCGCTCGCCGCGGCCGCGGAACGCCGCGAATCGTGAATCGCCTGCTGCGCCGCGTTCGCGATTTCGCGGAGGTCGAACACGAAGGCGTTGTTACCGAACACGTTGCGAACGACGCGCTGAATCGAATGGAAGTTGATTCGTTCGGACTCGACGAAATGGACGCGAAACTTCTTCGCACGATCATCGAGAAATTTGATGGCGGGCCGGTCGGATTAAGTACGCTTTCGGCAGCGATCCACGAAGAAAAGGATTCGATCGAAGAGATCATCGAACCGTATCTTCTACAGATCGGCTTCCTCGACCGAACGCCTCGCGGACGTGTTGCCACACGCCGCGCATTCGAGCACTTCGGGCTTGACAGCTTGCTTGGAAGAGCCAACCCGCCGGCGCTTTTTTGAAAAATATTGACTTCGTCCTTTCTACTGCTATAACCTTTACGTACTGCCAGAGATCAGATCTGAAGGAGTAGGAATGATGTTGCGTTTCTCTGCCGTCTTTGCTGTTACCGCCATTTCCTTTTGTATTGTCGCTTCCGCGCGAGCTCAAGTTCCCGCAAAGATCACTGAGATCCAAGCGAGGGCCTTTGAAAGCCGCACGGGAACATTCTCCGAAAACCTCATTGGTGCAGGAGCACGGGAACTCGGCAATATGCCTACAGGGAAGAATGCATCGGTTTCGACATTCATTATCGTAAAAGTTGCGTTCGGCAAGAGTTCGCCCG
>DAORTR010000199.1:0-2991 GCA_035432765.1 Pyrinomonadaceae bacterium | reverse complement strand
TGTTCTTTCAATTTTAGAAACAGGGGAACATAGTCGCTATCACCTGAAATTATCGCGAACTTAGAGATGCTTGGAAGTGTAAAAGCAGTGTACAGAGCTTCGACGGCGAGGCGCATATCAGCCGAATTCTTGTACTGCGTAATGTATGGAATATCTTCGTGGAGGAAGAGATGGTCACGAAGCATTCGTCGGACTTTATCCTCTTCGTGACTTAACTTAGCTCCTGCTAGGGAACGTTTAATGTCGCCAAACGATCGGCGGACTGTTATACGTCCATCGTCCTTTAGCTTTTCTATAACGTCAGCGACATCAATTGGGAGTTGGAGATTCGTACAGAACCCAATAAGGTTCTCAACGTCCAAGAATACAGCAATTTGTTCGATCTGATCCATATTTCACGTCTATAATAGCATCAACGTAGTGCAACGCTATTGACGCAAAGATATACTAATGGGCAGATCGGGATGCAATGAGGGAAGTCCAAACGGTAGACGCACTTGGGGTTGAGCCTAAGCGACGGTGATGTCGGAGACGACGCGTTGGATCTTGCCGTCCGCGCTTGGGGAATCGGGTTTCAGGCCGAGGGAGAGCGCCGAATAGAGGCCGAGGCACTGGGCGAAGATGACGTGGAGCGTCGTCAAGTGATGGTCGGTGATGGCATCTGAGAGCGGGAACGTGATGGCGTTTTCTGCGACCGCTGTGAGGTCGAGCGAGTCGGGGCCGATCGCAAGGATGGAGCCTGCGGCGCGTTTTGCGTTGACCTCGGCGAGAAGGCCGAGCTCGATCTTTGCTTTTTCAGGATCATTCGAGACGAACCCGACGACTAGCGACCTCTCGTTCAGCCACGAGAGCGGTCCGTGACGCAGTCCGAGAAAAGATTCCGACATCGTCGAGTGAAAGCCGCCAGAGAGTTCGAGCACCTTCAACGAGCTTTCGTCGGCGACTGCTTTGAGCGGTCCGCTGCCGAGAAAGCAGATGCGCTCGAACCGCTTCTCGGCGAACTGCCGAGCGAGGCCGGCGATCTTGCTCAAGTGCGTTCGCGCGATCGACGAGATCTCCTCGAGTTTTGGTTCGAATCTTTCGATCTCGTCTAAATATGCTAGGCACTGACCGGCGACGACCATGTTCGTGAACGAACTTGTCATTGCGAGTCCGCGGTCGTTCACTTTGTCGTTGAGTACGAGGCAAAGTACGTTCGGGCGGCCTTCGGAAAGCTTTCCCGCCATCTTGCCGTCCTTGCTGCAGGTAACGATCAAATGGAATATCTGCGGATACTTCTCAAATGCTCTTTCAAGCACCTTGACGCCTTCGAAGCTATCGCCCGAGCGCGAGAATGATATCCAAAGATGGCGGATTTCCGTCGATGAGGACGCGAGCATCTCATTCATTTCCGTGAGCAGATCCGTACTTGGGATCGCTCGAACGGGAAGCTTCCATTTCTGTTCGATCAAAGGAGCGACGGCGCGCCCGATATAGTCGGATGTGCCCGCACCGATGAGCGTAACCGATGTCGCACGGCACTCCTTCAAAAAGCTCGCTACTTCCGTCTTTTGCGAATTTATTATCCGATACGTCTCAAGCCAGGTTTCGGGTTGCTGTGCGATCTCGGAAGGCGTATATTCCAAACCAAGAATCGCTTTCTCCGCGGGCGAAAGCTGCAGGAGATCTTCAAGTTTTGGCAGATCGGAGCCGTTTGTCACAATATTGTTCGGGCGTTCTCAAGCCTTTGTCGTTCTCGGACAACATCTTTCGCGAACTTTTCGTTATCGGAGAATTGCTTGCGCGTTTTAAGTTTCTATAATATATTACGCTTCTCACAAAGCCGAAAGTAATGTAAGTAAAGTAAATACAAATCAGGAGACATCTGTGGCGAAATCGAACGAGATCGTCGTGATCGGAGAACTGAATGTTGACCTTATCGCGTCAGGCGTTGGTACTGGCCCGGTCTTGGGCAGTGAGGTCTTGGCAGATGATTTCAATGTCGCGCTCGGCAGCGCATCGGCGATCTTCGCATGCGGGATCGCACGGCTCGGCCACAGCGTTACTTTCGTGAGCCGGATCGGGAATGACGACTTCGGCCATTTTTGTCTTGAGTCGCTCGCAAAGCGCGACATTGCGACCGATCGGATCGAGATCGACGTTCAATCGAAGACCGGAGTAACGGTCGTTGTCAGCACGGCGGACGACCGCGCAATGGTCACATTCCTCGGTGCGATCGCAGAACTCTCGCTGTCGGAAGTTCCGGCGGACATCTTTCGCGGCCATAAGCATCTTCACTTGACGTCGTACTATCTGCAGAAAGCGTTGCAGGCCGACTTTGCGCACCTCCTTGAGTCCGCAAAGGCCGCGGGAGCGACGACATCTTTCGATCCGAATTCAGATCCGAACCAAGGGCGGGATGAAAAAGTCCTCGAGATCTGTCGGCACACGGACATTCTTTTCTTGAATGAGGATGAGGCGAGGCTGCTGACCGGTGTCAATGATATCGAGGCAGCGGGGCGAGAGTTGAACGAACTGTGCCCGACCGTTGCTATCAAGCTCGGGGCGAAAGGCGCTATTGGTTTTCAAAATAGTTCAACGGCTCGCGTCGAGGGATTCAAGATCGATGCGGTCGATTCGACCGGAGCGGGCGATTCTTTTGCGGCGGGATTTGTCCACGCCTTTCTCGGAGGCGGAGACCTGCGGGAATGTCTGACGACCGGGAACGCGTGCGGGGCATTCTCAGCATCGCGTCCCGGCGGAACCGACGGCCAGCCCGATCCGGAAGAATTGGAAAGATTTTTGATGTACGCGTCACTTCGCGCATGACCAAGGGGACGATAGAGATCGTATGACGCAACTCACTCCTAGCCGAATTCTGCTCGATGCGGCCCGCGAAGCCGGCCGGGCGGTCGCGGCGCTCAATGTTTATAATGCCGAAACGCTTCGTGCGCATATTGACGCCGCAAATGAATGCGATGCGTCGATCATCCTGCAGACGACGGAATCGAC
>DAORTR010000198.1:0-3006 GCA_035432765.1 Pyrinomonadaceae bacterium | reverse complement strand
TTTCGCCCGTTTCGTCATCGCCAAGCTCTTTCTGGATCGCCTTCATCTGCTGCCGGAGGACGTAATCACGCTGTGATTTATCCATCTCGTGCTGCGCTTCGGTCGCGATCTTCGAGCGGATCTCCATTATCTCGAGCTCGCGTGCAAGCGCCGCGTGCGTCAGCGTCATAAGCCCGTCAACCGTGCTCGATTCGAGCATTTTCTGCTCTGTCTCAGTTCCGAGATCAAGGACAGATGCGAGAAAGTATGCAAGCTGAACCGGATCCTGCTGCGAGACGATCGCCATTCGGATCTCGGGCGGTACATTCGGGAGCAGAGCAAGTGCCTGCTGGATCATTCCCTGAATGTTCCGTTTCAATGCCTCGACCTCTTCCTTGTCAACGATCCTAAGCGCGGACTGAACACGTACCTTCGCACGCATATACGGCTGTTCGCTGATCCATTCGATCACCTCGAAACGCTCGATGCCCTGAACGATCAATTGCATCACGCCCTCGTTGCGCATCATTCGCTTGATGTTGACGATGGTGCCGATCTGGAAGAGATCCTTTGGTGCGGCGTCATCACCCGTTACGTTCTCGGTCTTGGTCGTAACGCAGGCGATGAGTTTTTCCTCGGTGGCAAGAGCAGCTTCGACGGCGCGAGTAGAACGTTCGCGGCCGACAGCGAGCGGGACGACCGTCTCGGGAAACAGCGTTGTATTCTGCAGCGGCAGAACCGGGATCTCCAATTCCGCAGGCAAGCTTTCGTCCTTCTTTTCGTTTTCGCTCGTAGGTATGTCTTCAGCCATTTGCACCTTTCCTTAAGTGGATCATCAGAAGCCCGTTGTCAAAATTATGTTCGACGCGCGCTCCTTCTATCGAAGCGGGGAAATTCAGGGTTTTTTCAAAGTTACTATACGTGATCTCCATCTGGTGATAGTTCGCACCTACGCCGCACGAACGGTCACGCCTCGTTCCGGTGATATACAGCGTCTTGCCGTGAACCTCGATCACGATGTCTTCGGCAGAAACGCCTGCAAGCTCTACTTTGACAAGCCAGCCTTCGGTCGTTTGATAGACGTCTGCTGCCGGGTACCAAAGGTTGCCCGAACGGACGTTGCGGGAGGACGCTATGAACTGGAAATGACGATTTATGGACTTTGCCATATAAAGAAACGGTTATTTATTCTGCCAAAATCCTGCACCGGATGAGATCTCTTCTAGGGTTTCGGCGATCGCCTGCTCGTCCTCGCTCTCAAGGGCGATATCAGCCATTGCAATGATGCCGGCAAGTTTACCGTCGGTATCGACGACAGGAACGCGCCTCACCTTTCGTTCGCCCATAAGCCTGACGGCTTCGAAAACATAGCTGTCCGGACCGATCGTAAATAGCTCAGTGGTCATCACATCGCCAAGGTTCGTTTCCGGCCCGACGCCGTCGGCAACACCGCGAACGACGATGTCGCGGTCGGTGACGATACCTGTGATCTTGCCGTCCTCAACGACGGGAACTGCTCCCATATCGCCGTCAAGCATCATTAACGCGGCTTCCTTGAGCGACGTCGTGCGCGAAGCGGTCTTCACGTTCGCCGTCATTATTTCGCGGCATTTCCTGCGCGCGTAGGCCGCCCTTTCTTCATTGGTCATCGCGGTATCTCCTTATCCCTATTGTGTTCGCAATGCGACAAAAAGACAAGATTGTTTTCGCTAGACTGAAGATCACCTGGAATGCCAAAACTATTGCAGGACTTGCTAATATATAGAAAGTGCTTTTTCGCGAAACGATCTTAGTTACAGGATTTCCCGGCTTCCTTGCCACGCGCTTGGTCGAGAAGCTCGCGCGCTCTGAGGTGCAGTTCTTCCTGCTTGTGCAGCCGCAATTCGTCGAGCAGGCAATGACCATGGTGAGGTCGATCTCGGACGAGACGGCCACGCCGCTCGAATGTTTTTCGATCATCGAGGGTGATATTCGCGAACCGCATCTCGGCGCCAGTGAAGAGGATCTTGAGGCGATCCGACGCGAGGTGACCACCGTTTTTCATTTCGCGGCGGTTTACGATCTCGGTATCGACAAAGAACGGGCTTTGAGCGTCAATCTCGACGGCACCCGCAATGTGAATGAACTTGTCGGCGAGATCGCAAATCTGCGGCGCTATAACTACATCTCGACCTGTTATGTTGCCGGCGAACGGCGAGGCCGCATTCTCGAAAGCGAATTGGAACATTCCGCGGGGTTCAAAAATTTCTACGAAGAGAGCAAATATCTCGCCGAACTCGAGGTCGAGGGGCTTAAGGACAAACTGCCGATCACGATCTTTCGACCGTCTGTCGTCGTTGGTGATTCAAAGAGCGGCGAGACGGCAAAGTACGACGGGATCTATTATTTGATCCAATATCTGCGTAAGGCTCCGGTCATACTTCGCATTCTAAATGTTGGGAATAAACGCGTTAAACTGAATCTTGTACCCGTGGATTTCGTCGTTGACGCGCTCGCTGCTCTCTCCGACGACGAAGATGCAAGCGGAAAAACGCTCGCTATCGCCGACCCCGAACCGCTCACAACGGGCGAATTGTTCGATGCGATCGCCTACGCATTGACCGGAAGAAGGTCGGAGTTCGCACCCTCCGTCGCTCTTACAAAGTGGTTCCTGAACACCTCGATCTCGCCGGTAATTACAGGTTTGCCGCACTACGGCGTACCGTATTTCTTTATCGAACAGGAATATGACACCGCAATTGCGGACAAGCTACTTGAAAAACACGGGGTCGGATGCCCGCGTTTTGCCTCTTACGTCGAGAATCTGATCGACTTTGTCGAAGAGAATCCCGAGCTTTAGCTTGATCGATCTCAGATCTGAAATTCGAAATTTGCGATCAAAAAGCCTTTGCGGTCGTTACGGCTTTTGCTTTGCGGCCTTTGCGTTTTCAAACGGGAATTTTAACGTAAAGAACGCAAAGGAGACGCAGAGTTCGCAAAGGAAGAGAGCCGCCACGAATGCACGGATCAGAAGCTCTATCTGAAATC
>DAORTR010000197.1:0-3018 GCA_035432765.1 Pyrinomonadaceae bacterium | reverse complement strand
AAGCTGAAAAACCTACGTCTGAACTATCCGCAGTTAGCGCCGCCGATCCTTTTGAGTCCACGGTAGATGCCCCGGCACCTCCAAAAAAGGCCGCCACACCCCGTAAACCAAGGATCGCTAAGACCGCCGCGAAGACGGTAAAAGCGGAAGCCGCCTTCGCTGAAACTGCCGAAGAACCCGTCAAACAGGTCAGAAAGATCAAAGTCATAAAGGCGAAAGATAAGCCTGCGGCGTCCGTCCCGGAACCTGCAGAACCGATAAAAGGCATCGACGCGACGGCAAAACAACCGGTTCCAAAACCATCCGTTAAAGCGAAAGCCGTTAAGGCCATCCGACCAAAGGTTGCTAAACCAGCGGCCAAGACAAAAGGACGCTCTGTAAAGGCTCCGACGCCTGAAGTGCCTCCGGCAACGGCGGAGGTCGTAGTAGCACCCGCAGGAGCGGAAGTGATCGAGCGTTCGCGTGCGTTCAACATTCTTGCGGACGTGGAATTGCCCAAAACCCAAAGGCAGAATCGCGCAAGGCTCCTGATGCAGTCGCCTACGAAACTCTATTTCTATTGGTCGCTCAAGGAAGATCCGTGGCAACTGCTTCACAAGACATTCGGTGAGGCCGGCTCTGCAAGCTATATGCTTGTACTGAAGCTTAAGGATCTGGAGCGCGACGTCGAGGAGATACATCGAGTCGAGCGCGAGGGCAATTGGTGGTTCGAGGTTGAGCCGGACGGTAGATATACGGCGGAGATCGGGTTCTATTCGCCGAGCCGCCCATATTTCCGGATCGTCTATTCGAATGCCGTCGAAACTCCGCGCCGCGGCCCAAGCCCTATGCCAGCGAGGGATGCGGACTGGCGTATTTCCGCGAATAAATTCGCGCAGGTGCTCGACGTTTCCGGGTTCCAGCGTGATGCTTTCGATGTCGCGATGGTCGGCGATGACCATTTCGGCGCAATGGACCGAAGCGAACGAGCTCTTGCGGGTTTGGTCGGAAATTCGAATGGTTCATTCAACGGCATTTCTCACGATGATATTCGGTACGCATTGCTTTCTCTTGCTGCGGGCACGTCCCTTAGACGGCTTCGCGAACGCATTGGAAGTACACTGTTTAGCATCCTCGAAGCCAGCGCGTCGAAGATCGATCCGAACTCGGCACGCGGCGTACTCACTGAACATTTCGAGATCGACGATTCCGATTGGGCCGATGACGAACCGGAATTTACTTCGATCGGCGGCAGTCGCCTGAATTTTCCGAAACGCCTGCGTGCCCGACATGTACCCGCGTATTCGCCGAGATACAATCCGGTAAGTTCATTCGCACTTCGTTAGGCCGACACTGTATGCCGCTTGGATATTTCAGCCTGATCCTGCACGCGCACCTTCCATTTGTGCGGCATCCGGAATATCCTGAATTTCTAGAAGAAGATTGGCTCTACGAAGCGATCACTGAGGTCTATCTCCCGCTGATATTCATCTTTCAATCGCTGCACGATTCGGGGGCTAGCCCGCGGCTCGCGATGAATATCTCGCCGCCGCTTTGCGAAATGCTGGCGGACGAACTGCTTCAGACCCGTTATACCGCGCACCTCGAAAATCTGATCGAACTTGCTCGAAAGGAAGAAGTTCGTACGCGGAGCGAGGCCGCCGAATTCCACGATGTCGCTCAGATGTACGTCGAAAATCTCACGGCGTCTCACTCGTTGTGGAATGACCGCTACAAGCGAAATCTGCTTACCGCATTTCGGGAACTAAACGATGACGGCGTCATCGAGATCATCACTTGCGCCGCGACGCATGGCTTCCTGCCGCTCATCTCGACGCCCGAAGCAAAGAACGCCCAAATTGAGATCGCCGTCAAGAACTACCACAAGCATTTCGGCCGTCAGCCGCGCGGGATATGGCTTGCCGAGTGTGCATACGAGAACGGCGCGGAAGATCTTTTGAAGGCGAACGGTATCGAGTATTTCGTCTCCGATACACACGCGATCCTTTACGGGAGTCCTCGGCCGAAATACGGCGTTCATGCACCCGTCGTTTGCCCGAACGGCGTCGCGGTCTTCGCACGCGATGTCGATACGAGCCGTCAGGTTTGGTCAGCCGAAGCCGGTTATCCGGGTAACCAACTTTACCGTGAGTTCTATCGCGATATCGGTTGGGACGCGCCGCTCGAATATCTACTGCCGCATCTGCATTCTGACGGCGGACGGCGACACCTTGGTTTGAAGTATCACCGGATCTCTCCAAAAGGAACGCCGCAGGACCGAAAACTGCCGTACATTCCTTCGCTCGCGCGCCAACAGGCGTCCGACGACGCTTCGGATTTTATCGGCAAGCGGATCGAACAGGCGAATAAACTCCGCGAGACATTCGAGGGCCATCCGCCGCTTGTCGTCTCGCCCTACGATGCAGAACTTTACGGCCATTGGTGGTACGAAGGCCCGCAGTTCATCGACTTCTTTTTTAAGAAGATCCATTTCGACCAGAAGGATATCGAATGCATTACGCCGGGCGATTTTCTCGACTCCGGCCTGCCGATTCAGGTGCAGGAACCGATCGCATCGTCTTGGGGCGAAGCGGGCTATTACAAAGTTTGGCTGAACGAGGGAAATTCCTGGATGTACCCTTATCAGCACGACGCCGAGAGGCGTATGACCGCACTTGCAAATCGCTTCGGTGCCGACGCTTCCGAAGAGCAAACTCGGATCCTTGATCAAATGGCACGCGAACTTCTGCTCGCACAGTCGTCCGATTGGGCATTTCAGATCTATCAGGGAACAACCGTGCAATATTCGACGCGGCGTTTCGAATCGCACATACAACGATTCGGCCTGCTTGGCGATATGGTCGAATCCGGCAATGTCGATCGCGACCTTTTCGACGAGATAGCGGGCCGCGACAATATCTTCCAAGAGGTCGATTTTCGCGTTTATCGGACGCGATAAAGACCCTTTGGATCGCTCGTAGTAGGGTTTACTTGCCTTACGTATTTGCGGGCTATATCATTTTTTTAGATCGATAGGAG
>DAORTR010000196.1:0-3044 GCA_035432765.1 Pyrinomonadaceae bacterium | reverse complement strand
AGCCCGACGTGCACTCAAAGATCTATACAAGCCCCTGTCGAAGCCTGTCGCCCCCATCTAGTCAGAACCGCCTGCGTTAGCGGGCGGCCAAGTCAGAACCGCATGCGTGAGCCGCACGGCCAATCTGAGGAAGCCCAGTTTACGAAATTTAGATGAAAAATGAAAGGCTCGTGTTGCCGACGAAACGCCGCCGCCCCGTCCGCACCGGTCAGAGCCGCTCGCTTCCGACTTCTCAATGTCGGATCTGGGTCGTCGGCCCAAGAGACGCGTTGTTCTTCTCTCGTGCTAAATCTGGCCGATCAATAATATGTGATCGAACGATACGTGACCGAATATTTCAGGGACCTTGAGAGCGCAAACGTGTTCAGCACGGTATAATGTGACAATCTGAAAGATTGTCAGTGAGAGCCTTGTCGTAGCGGTTGTTAAGTTCGACCCTACAGAGGATAGACTTACACGCAGTAGGTTAATTATGAAACGTGTAATGTGGATCGAAAAGAAGGAGATCGCAGGGCTGGTCGGTCCCGCTCGAATCGGTTGGGTGACTGTTCGTAACAAGGGGAAACGCTTGGATTACGGTACGCAGTCGTTCAATTCCCTTAACGGAGCAGGTTTCAAAACGAACTACCGCGATAGCGGCACGGGGGAAGAGTATTGGATATCAGGTTGCCGAAGAGATGGCCTCGATGCCCTCTACGGCACCACCGTCGAAATAGATGACGATGCGTTGGAAGAGTATTGGGTAAATATTCGACAGCAGCCGGAAAATAGATCGGTCTGTCGGATGACCGCAATGGGTAAAAACAAATAGGAAATTAAAGCAGCACCTTAAAGCCTTCCTGCGCGAAATGCATATCGCTCGTCAGCACGTCTTTGATGTCCAATTCGCGGCAGGCGTTCATCGAAATACAGTCCGTCAGACTGTAACCCTTATCAAGCCGAGATTCGTAAAGATCGAGGCCGTTTAGAAAAGAGACCTCGCTTCGAGCAAGTATGTGGAATTTTGGATTCAGCAGAAGTTGCCGAACGTAAAGCGACACTTCAAGCCGGACATGTTTGCCGCTCTCGCAGTAGAAGTTCAGACATTCGATCAAGACCTCTTCTGTGGCTACGAGATCCGACCTCTCAACCAGGGATTCCATCTCGAGAGCAGATGAGTGCCACTGATCGCGAGGATTTAAGAGAGCGACAAAATATAAAGTATCACAGAAGAGACGGTTCATTTCTTGGGAGCGCCATACAGATAGTGATCAAGATTCTTCGCTGCATCTGTGGGGATCTGATCAAGCTCTTCCTGCGGAATGTTCTTGAGATGATCCTGCCACAGCTGCCACGGCGTCCGTTTCTCCGGCGACAAATTCTCCACGAACTGCAACACCTCTTGCTGCTGCTCCGGCGAGAGCATTCTCACACGCACGTTAATTTTTTTAACCGTGTCGGTTTGCATAATAGCCGCAATTGTATCACACGTTACAACAACCCTTTTGCCATTTTTACGGCGTTCTCGACGGTAAAGCCGTAGTCGCGGAACACATCTTCGGCGGGTGCGGATTCGCCGAAGCGATCGACCGCGAGGTTCGCTCCCTTGTCGCCCGTGTACTTCGCCCAGCCGAGGGAAACGCCGGCTTCGATCGAGAGCCGTGCGGTAACTTTTTGCGGGAAAACGCTCTCTTTATAGGCGGCCGTCTGTTTTTCAAAGAACTCCCAGCACGGCATTGATACAACACGTGTTGCGATGCCATCTGCCTGGAGTCTTTCGCGCGTTTCCATCGCGAGGCCGACCTCGCTGCCGGTCGCGATCAGGATAAGTTTCGGCGAGGTGTCTTTGCCGGCCCTTGTTTGAGCTTCGGCGAGGACGTACGCTCCTTTGTGCAGGCCGCGCGCATCGGCGTACTTTTTGCGATCGATGACGGCGACCTTCTGCCGCGAGAGAGCGAACGCGGTCGGCCCGCCGGCGTTCTTCAAGGCGGCACGCCACGCTTCGCGGACTTCGTGCGCGTCCGCGGGGCGAATCAAGGTAAGATTCGGTATCGCACGCAGAGCGGCGAGATGTTCGACCGATTGATGCGTCGGGCCGTCCTCGCCAAGTCCGATGGAATCATGCGTATAGACAAAGATCGTGTGTACGTCCGAGAGTGCTGCGAGTCGCACCGCAGGCCGCATATAATCCGAAAAGGTTTGGAACGTCCCGCCGAACGGGATCGTGCTGCCGAACAATGCCATTCCATTCATCACGGCTGCCATTCCGTGCTCGCGAATGCCGTAATGGATGTTGCGGTTGGCGAATTTGCCTGGCTCAACGTTCTTCGACGACTTGATATACGTATTGTTCGACGGAGTAAGGTCGCCGGAGCCGCCGATCATTCCGGGGATCGCATCAGCGATCGCGTTGATCACCTCGCCCGAATAGGCACGTGTCGCTTTTGCCTCGACATTCTCGAAGCTCGGCAAGCTTTTTTCCCATCCGTCAGGCAGATCGCCGGTACGGATATCATGAAAATCACGTCCGATGTCCTTGTATTCTTTTTCGTAACGCTTGACCAGCGCGTTCCAGTCCTTTTCAAATTTCGCACCCGCTTTGACAGCCTTTCGAAAGTGCGCAAGAGCTTCCTTTGGAATAAAGAATTTCTTATTTTCCGGCCATCCAAGATTTCGTTTTGTCTCGCGAACCGCCGCTTCGCCGGGCGCGTCAGAGTGCGCCTTGTGCGTGCCTTCGCTCGGCATACCGAAGCCGATGATCGTGTGTATGCGGATGAGTTTGGGCTTGTCCTTTACTTTCTGCGCCTTTCGGATCGCCTGTTCGATTGCTTTGAGATCATTGCCGTCCTGCACCTCGTCAACATACCAGCCCAACGCCTCGAAACGCTTCGTTCGATCCTCGGTGAAAGCAAGGTCTGTCGAGCCGTCGATCGTCACCTGGTTATCGTCGTATAGGTAAATGAGATTCGAGAGCTGCAAGTGACCTGCGAGCGACGCGGATTCGTAACTTACGCCTTCCATCAGATCGCCGTCCGAGCAAATGCAGTAGATCCAATTATCGACGA
>DAORTR010000195.1:0-3047 GCA_035432765.1 Pyrinomonadaceae bacterium | reverse complement strand
GGCCGACATCCTCGACGACCGCAGCTAGACGTCCAGCTCTGCTATCGTCGATCCCCAACTGCCCGAAAATTCCGGCGCATTCTTAAATTCCTTCACAAAATCCGTCTCCGACAAGACCTTGCGAACGATCTCTCTCTGTACGCCGACGCCTTTTCCGTGTATCAAACGTACGATCCGAAATCCGCGTTTGTGCGCCTCGGCGAGATATTCTTCGACGACCGATCTCACGTCCGCAGGCCGAAACGAATGCAGGTCGATCGAATCAGTGATCTCAACTTCGAAAGGCTCTTCTATGTCCGTCATTTGCTCTTGAATTGATACTGCGCGATGTCCTCGGGCGGCGTGACACGCATCCGATTGCGGTCCTTGAAGATCACGAATTTCCGCTCATCGACCTGGCCGTTCTGATTCCGCAATTTGACGCTGAAAGTCTTGTTGTCGCCCTGGCCTTCCATTCGCAGCGGAAGCTGGCCCCACACGTCCGTCCCGGGCGGATTTCGCCAGACGGTGTAATAATTCTGATCGTATTTATCAAACGCGAGTACGAGGATGCCGTCAAAATCCGGTTCGACGCCGTCGATCGCCTTGACGAGATTCGTGCGGGTCAGAATGACGTAGCTCCCCGGCGTAGATGCTCGGCCGGTGCGGTTCTTGTCGGCGTTGTCGGCGTCGATCCGCTGCCAGGTAACGAATTTGCGGTTATTCTGCTGGAAGAATGAGATGTCGCTCGGCACCTGTAGATCGACCTGCCGGCCGAAAAGCCAACCAGCCGGCGCAGGCGAGACCGATGGGTCGAGCTTCACTTCATACCAAATATCGTATTTGTCGTCGATCTTGTCGGGTTCGCCCGCGACCTTTGCGGCCTCGATCTCGTCATTCTTTTCTTTCTTGGATGCGGGCTTTCCATCCGGTGCGCTGTCGTCAACGTCGGGGGCTTCCGTCTTCGGAACGAACTTCCAGGACATTATCTCGAACGTCGAGCCTTTGGCGAGCTTGAAGAGAATATTCTCGGTATTCATATCCGGTTGGGCACGAAGATTCGACGCAGCACGGATGATGCCGGAGGCTTGGGGCGAACGGTCGCCAAAGCCTTCCGCAAGCCTTTTGCTCTTTTCGAGGGTCTCGCTAGTGATGACGTTCTGAGCCTCGATCCAACCTTCGGTCGCCTCCGGGTCGTGAGCCCGAACGCGATACCAAAGCACTTTCTCGAAATCCACTTTATCGAGAACATCGAGTTTATCGCCGCGATTCACCTCAAGAACATCGGCCGCAACGACGGCATACGACGTGCGGATCTGCGCGGTCTTCGATATCACGGTCGCTGTGTCCGTAACGCCGAGCGCACTCGTTACGCCTGAAAAAGCCTGGTCGATATAGGTGCAGCCGATCTGGAAAAGGCCGAGAACGGCTAATGCCGCAATAATGTATCTGGATCTGGAACGCATCATTTAACGCAAAGAAAGTTTTCGCCAGTTATTATAACCCAGCTTGTTCAAAATCGCCTTTTCCTTCGAATCCGGCTTTTCTTTAACTTTTAGACCGCGGCCGGAGTCCGAAAACTCAAATCCGGAATTCTCAAGAACAGCCGCGAGATCAAGAGGTTCGGTTCGCTCCAAAATCTCCCTTGCGAGATTCCCCGTGTTGTCGAAAGCGGCGAAAGCGTCAATGATCGCGGTACCGGCTACGGCCTTTGAACCTTTTCGACGGTCGTGTTCGCTGAAAAGTTTTCTCAAAACATCTTCGAGAGAGCGCTTTGCCTTGCTGCTTTTTAAGAGTTCGACGTCGAGAGTGAATGCCGCGAGCATCCCGCGTGCGTAG
Source organism: Pyrinomonadaceae bacterium (assembly GCA_035432765.1). GTDB lineage: Bacteria > Acidobacteriota > Blastocatellia > Pyrinomonadales > Pyrinomonadaceae > OLB17. The sequence continues at coordinate 1,229 of DAORTR010000195.1, read as the reverse complement.
AGCGTCCGCGCGTTGCCGCTCCAACGCGTATCGCCCGCCTCCGCCAGAGATAGTCCTTTCGGCGCGGAGCGATCGTACGCCATCGCCGTCGAGAGCGACGAAATATAATCGTCGAACCTTGTGCGGTTCAATGCGACGCCAAGTTTTTGCGACATATAAAGCGCGGCGCCTTCATAGAACCACTCGTACCTGCCGGAAAGATCAACGCCGTTCGGCAGCCAAAGGTGGAATAGTTCGTGACGCAGCGGCACGCTGAGAGTTTGGAGCGCCTGCGACCTGAACGGCGGATCCGCCATAAATATCATCACATCCTGCCCGCGAGAATCTGCCTGCCATTGGCCCGCTTGCGCCGCATCCGTAGATCGCATCAGGGTGACAGCAAATGGGCCTTCGGGTTCTGCGCGAAACAATTTTGCGTATTCGCGAAAGATCTCGCGAGCCTCTCTTGCAGCCGAGGCGTCGTCGAACTGCCAGGCGCCTTCGACCCGCAGCAAAAGCCGCGGATCGCCGGTGTCGATCGACCGAAATCCGTTGGAAAATGCAAACACCGCTCGCGCCCGATCCTCACACTGAAACGATCCGTCGTTTTGCGAAGAACACGACGCCGAAGGAATTAAGTTCGTCTCGCCGGAAATTCGCAACCGAACTGCTGGCGACGAAGAGCCGAGGGAAAGCGGGAGCAGATCGCCCAAAAACAAGACCCCACGTTCGCGTTTGATCCAAGAGACGTGCGATTCATCGGTTCGCCGCAAATTCGCAAAGTCGATCTTGTACGAAAAGCCCGTCACAGGCTGTGACGCCCTATATTCGCCGGGCGTAAATGCCTGATAGTCGATAGTTGCGCCCGAAGCGTCAACAAACTTAAGCTCCGAGATCCGGTCGGCAAGGCCCGAAACGCCCGCAAACTCGCGTTCGAACGCGATATTGCGTTTCTCGCCGCCGTCAACGAATTTCCCGTTGACCTCAACGCCGTTGCGTTGAGAATTCACCTTGATCTCGGCCTCGATCGCCTGACCGTAAAATACAATCGCGGTCGCTGCAACCGATAGCAGCGTCTGCAACATCAGACGAATGGTGCCCTTTCCCGCCATTGACTTGAGCTTATGGAATAAATAAAATAGTAATTTCGCGATAAGAACGCTCCCGTTGGCACTTTTAACTGGTAATCCTCTTAAGTAGAGTATTTTATCTTTATGAGTCTTATCAAAGTCGTCATTTACGCAATTGCG
>DAORTR010000194.1:0-3058 GCA_035432765.1 Pyrinomonadaceae bacterium | reverse complement strand
TTAAGGTGAGCGGAACATCATTTCCTGTCGTAATGAAATTTGGCGGCACGTCGGTTGGCGACGCGGCCGCCTTCGAGCGTGTTTGCGGTATCGTTTCGATGCAGATGGACAAAAGGCCGGTCGTCGTAACTTCTGCTATGACAAAGGTTACGGACGCTCTGCTTGCCGCATTCGAAATGGCACGCAAGGATGATCTCGCCGAGGCAGTTGCTTCGCTCGAACCGCATTTCGAACGGCACATTGCGATCACATCGGCATATTTTCCGGACGACAAAGAGAATGTCTTTCACAACGAGCTTCGTCTTGCACGCGCCGAGATCAAGGATCTGCTCACGCGTGCGGCTCGCCGAAGCTTGCCGCTGCAGATGCTGAAGGACGCGATCGTCTCGTACGGCGAACAGCTTTCGTCGAGGCTGTTGGCTGAGGTTCTGAAGGCGCGCGGCATTCCGGCACGAGCTGTCGATTCGCGTCGTTTGATCGTGACTGACGATGAATTCGGCGCAGCTCAGCCGATCATCGACGAGACGAACGACCTTATCGATCTCGAGGTCACGCCGCTCATCGACGCGGGCGAAGTCCCCGTTCTAGGCGGCTTCATCGCGGCCAATCGAGGCGGCGAGACCACGACGCTCGGACGCGGCGGTTCGGACTATTCCGCGGCGATAGTTGCAGCGGCTCTGCATGCGTCGGAGCTGCAAATTTGGACAGACGTTACGGGCGTGATGACGTGCGATCCGCGCATCTGCAGCGACGCCGCGACCGTGCCGGTCCTTTCATATGAAGAGGCGGCAGAGTTGGCGTATTTCGGAGCGAAGGTGCTGCATCCGAAAACGATCAAACCGGCCGTGGACAACGCCATTCCCGTGCGTGTCTGCAACACGAGCGAACCGGAGGTTACCGGCACGATGGTGCTCGCGAACTCCGACGAGACCGAGAACAAGATCAAGTCGATCGCGCATAAGAGCAATATCACGATACTGCGTATAACGTCTGCGCGAATGCTGGGCGCGTACGGATTTATGAGTGCCGTCTTCCAAGTGTTTGACCGTCATCGCACGGTGATAGACGTGATCTCTACATCGGAAGTTTCCGTTGCACTTACGCTAGATAAACCCGACAACATCGAGAAGGTCGTCGAAGATCTGTCGCGCATCGGGGATGTCGAGGTTGAAAGCGGCTACGCCGTAATTTGCGTGGTCGGCGAAGGCCTTAGAGCTTCGACGGGGCTTGCCTCGAAAATTTTCAAGACGATCGAGGACGTTCACGTCGAACTCGTCTCACACGGTGCATCGGCCGTGAATCTAACATTCGTTGTACGCGAAACAGACGTCGCGAACGTCATCAAAAAGCTGCACAGCGCATTCTTTTGAGGTCGGCTGAAGTTTCATACGAAAAGCGTGACAGTCTATGATACAATGTATCATAGACGCAATGGGCGTCATGTGATGTTTTTTTTGAAAATTTGCGTTTTTTGCCAATTGTGACGCTCTAAGTGTAATGGTGACAACAATTCGCTGTCCACTAACAGGCGAGTGGACAGCAGTGGACAGCAGTGGACATCTGCTTGCTTCGGCTAACGCAGCACTTCCTATTGATGTGATAAGATAACTGCAACGAGGGCGTTATATATGCCGGTAACTGTCGAAATCTCAAACCCTGCGAAACTCCGTCGCGTGCGGGCGATCTTGGGCGCGAAATCGGACAGCGAGGCCGCCGAGCTTGCATTGGAAAAAGTTATAGAAGACCACACGCCTATGGAAGCAAAAACCGGGTCTCACGATCTGCCCGATGAGTATTGGGATGATCTGTTCTCGGAAACGATGCTACCCAATAACGCCGGGTCGCAGGCGGTGATCGATGAACGCAACGAGGCGCGCTACTGATGTCGTTTTGGGACAGCAGTGCCATTGTGCCGCTTTGCGCCTATCAGCAAAATTCTACGTCAGCTCGCGCTCTTTCCCGCAAACTTTCTGACAAGTTCGTTTGGCGTGAGTGCGTGGTTGAGGTTTCATCCGCATTCGCAAGGCTTCAGCGTGAGCGTCTGATAGACGACGCTGCGCGCCGTCGTTGCGAAATGCGTCTGGCTCGTCTGGAAGTTGACTGGACGGTGGTCGGGGGTCAAGATCGGATCATAGAACTCGCCCGTACTTTCCCTGCATTTTACGGTCTCAAGGCAATGGACAGTCTTCAGCTCGCGGCTGCCCTCGTTTGGTGCAAAGAGTTGCCGAAGAATAAAGATTTTGTCTCGGCAGATGATCGCTTGCTAAAGGCTGCGGAGAGTGCTGGGTTCAATGTTCATGATCTGTCTTAGTCAGCGAAAACTCGGTGTTTTGCTTGCATCTTTTGCCGTAATGCTGATGTATGGATGTAAGCCCGCTAACCCGGTTCAGGTGCCGTATTCACAGGATGTGTATCTGTCGCGAGAAGGGCACTTTGCGGCGGAAACTTTTCGTTACCGAATCTTTCTCCCCGAGAGCCGTACGGCAGGCGAAAAACTTCCGGTGATGCTCTATCTTCACGGTGCAGGAAATCGTGGCGACGACAACGAATCCCAGTTGAACGGCCTTGCGGATCAGATCGCTGCGAACTCGAAGAAGATCAAATTCATCGTCGTAATTCCGCAATGTCCGGCTGACCGTTTTTGGGATAAAGATATACTCGAACGAGCGAACAAGGCGCTCGATGACACGGTTGTGGAGTTTAACGGCGACAAGGATCGACTTTATGCGGTCGGATTTTCGCTTGGCGGTTACGGCGTTTGGTCAATAGCGGCGATGTTTCCTGGAAAGTTTGCGGCCCTTGCACCTATGTCAGGCCGAATCCTTCCGCGGCCGAATGAAATGAAAGCCGTTTCTCCGGCTGTTGCAGAACTCGAAAAAGCGAGCGAGCCTTATAAAGCTTTTGCGGAAAGAATCGGTTCAACACCGACTTGGATCTTTCATGGTGGAGATGACCGCGTCGTTCCACTGGACAATTCGCGTCAAATGTTTGCCGCGATGCAGGCTGCGGGTTATCAAAGCGTAAAATATGACGAGGTGCCGGGTATCGGTCACGAACC
>DAORTR010000193.1:0-3064 GCA_035432765.1 Pyrinomonadaceae bacterium | reverse complement strand
TAGAACTCTACAAGACCTTCATCGACGAAGAATCAATGGAAGAGATCGAATACGAAACTGTCCGCGAACGCAAACGCCTTGCGTATGGCGGTGCCGCAAGTTTGGTCGTTACGATCGACAGGAAGACGCACGATCTTGTCGGCGAGCCTCTGATAGACTTCCAAGGCGTCGCCGGGATCGATCCAACTAATGGCTTCGCTGCCGAAGCTCGGTTAGCGATCGTCGCCGCGATCAACGATATGAAACGCGAACACATCGTTGATCGGGTCATCTTCCGTGAACAGCTTCGCCTATCGCTAAAACGCTATCTTCAGGTGAAACTCGGTACAAAGCCCGTGATCGTTACGACGATCGTCGAGGTGTAGAATCGTGCTGCGCCTTAGATTATGAAAGAGAGGTTGGCACAACTTGAACAGTCTGCGAGGAGACTCGAACCGGATGCAGACACACGCGCATCGGTTCGTAAACCGGTCGTCGAATATTCTGAAGCATTCCTCAACGATGTTCACTCGTTAAAGGCGTTTGCTGTAAGCTCGGACAAAGGCGTCGGCTTGCTCGATTCGCCGATAAGTGAAGGCGGCATTGGTATTGACGCGGCGATAGAGCTAATTCGAGACAATGTCGATACTCCGGGCTTGAATCCGGCGAGCCACGGGCATCTTGCATACATTCCTGGAGGCGGAATCTATTACGCGGCGTTAGGCGACTATCTGGCGGACGTTTTCAACCGTTACGCAGGGGTTTTCTATGCTTCGCCGGGCGCGGTGCGAATGGAGAATATGCTTATTCGCTGGATGTGTGATCTTGTCGGATACGGATCTCGATCGCACGGCAACCTAACATCGAGCGGCAGCCTCGCGAATATGATCGCGATCGTTACGGCTCGCGACGGCAGGAACATTAAGTCGGCAGACATTCCACGCTCGATCATCTATCTCTCTAAACAAACTCACCATTCGGTCGCAAAGGCGATCAAGGTCGCAGGCCTTGCCGAATGTCCTATCCGTTATATCGATCTCGATGAACGCTATAAGATGCGCACGGACGACCTTCGTGCGAACATCGAAGCTGACAAGGCCGCCGGGCTCGATCCGTTCCTTGTCGTTGGGTCGGCAGGTACGACGGACGTTGGTGCGATCGATCCGCTCATTCCGATCGGCGAGATCGCCGCTGAGCACGGCCTTTGGTATCACATAGACGCGGCCTACGGCGGTTTCTTCATCCTTACGGATGATGGGCGTGAGAAACTGGGTGGACTCGCGATGGCAGATTCGCTAATCATCGATCCGCACAAAGGTCTATTTCTGCCCTACGGACTCGGGGTTGTTCTCGTAAAGAACGTCGAGCACCTGCAGCATGCGTATTCTTTCCACGCAAACTATATGCAAGACGCGTTCGACCCGACGGACGAGCTTTCTCCAGCCGAATTATCGCCCGAGCTTACAAAACATTTTCGGGGTATGCGGCTGTGGTTGCCGCTAAAACTGCATGGCATTGCTCCTTTTAGAGACTGTCTCGAAGAAAAATTGCTTCTTGCAAAGTACTTTCATCAAGAGGTGCTAAAACTTGGCTTTGAGAGTAAGGTGGAGCCGGAGTTGTCTGTCGTTACATATCGATATGTGCCGACAACAGGCGACCCCAATGAGTTCAATAAACGCCTAATGGAAGCCGTCGTCTCGGACGGGCGCGTGTTCATTTCGTCCACGATGTTGGACGGCAACTTTACGCTCAGATTTGCGTGCCTCTCCTTCCGGACACACTTAAACACGGTCGATACGTTGTTGAGCGTTTTGAAGAAAGCTTTGGATACCTAAGGGGTGCGGCACCAGATTGGACCGCAGCCAACGTCACCTTTTGGTTCGAGTAAGATAGAGTGCCGATATATAAAGAACGCGAAGATCGATGAATTGGAACGACAAACGGGTATTTTTGACGGGTGCATCGAGCGGTATCGGCGAGGCTCTGGCGGTCGCTCTGGCAAAGAAGGGTTCGGTGCTCGGCCTCGTAGCTCGGCGCGCGGAGCTATTGAATGAGCTTAAGGCAAAATGCGAGGCAGTCGGCGGGAAGGCGGTCGCTCTGCCGTGCGATGTTACGGATCCCGAAGCTCTGCACTCGGCGGCTGACGCGTTTCGACGTGAATTCGGTCGGATCGACATCGCCATCGCAAACGCGGGTATCAGCGGCAATAACTTGGAGACGCGCAGCTTCGAACCAGCGGCGGTAAAGAAGGTCATCGACATTAATCTTCTCGGCGCCGTGAATATGATCCACGCCGTATTGCCTTCGATGAAAGAGCAACGGAGCGGGCATCTTGTCGCGATATCGAGCCTCGCAGGGTTTCGCGGGCTACCGAAATCGGCGGCGTACTGCGCGAGCAAAGCCGGAATGACAGCATTCTTCGAGAGCGTACGGCTCGACGTCGCTGGAGACGGAATTGACGTAACGATAATTCAGCCCGGCTTCATAAAAACTCCATTGACCGACGGACGCGCACATAAAATGCCGTATCTGATGGAGCTTGACGACGCTATACCGCTATTTGTAAGGGCGATCGAAAACAAGAAGAAGTTCGCCGCTTTCCCATGGCAGCTTGCAGCGTTCGTTCGCTCCGGAAAGTTTATGCCGGCGTGGTTTTACGACCGCATTGCCGGCAAGCGACGTTACCGCGAATAGAACCTAAAGCCTCAGTATTTCGTATCTTTGCCATTCACTCGCCGATATCGCAAAATTAACGGCGGCTCATTACGATGAATCTTATACAAGCGATCATTCTTGGCATTGTTCAAGGCCTTACTGAATTCATCCCTGTAAGCTCGACGGCACACCTTGTTTTTGCAAGCCGACTTACGGGGGTCTACGGCGGCGATCCCGCTTTGGTGACGGCGACGATAGCCGTGTTGCAGTTGGGCACGCTGTGCGCCGTCCTGCTCTATTTCATTGGCGAAATTTGGAGCATCTCGTCGGCATTTGTCCGCGATCATTGGAATCTTGCATTTCATCGCCGAAAGATGCGGTTCTCGGGCACGGGCGGCAATCGGCCGATCTTCCTCTCGGAAGAGTCGTG
>DAORTR010000192.1:0-3081 GCA_035432765.1 Pyrinomonadaceae bacterium | reverse complement strand
ATCGCAAATCTTTTTTACTGACGGCCTTACTTTCATTTTATCGTCACCTACTTATCTCGATAGGTCATACCCTACAGACGGGGCAAACTATCTATACTAACGCCGGACGTCGCAATTTTCAAGTCGCAGAAACAGCTTTTTGCCGAGTTTTTTGCTCTTTTGTTAGAGTCAATATCTCAGGTCCGTCGGGCGTTACTGCCAGAGTATGCTCTGCGTGGGCAGACGGCTTGCCGTCGGCGGTAACGACCGTCCACTTATCTCCTAAGGTTCGCGTCTCTTCGGTCCCGATATTGAGCATCGGTTCGATCGCAAAACAGTATCCCGCACGGATCTTCTCCTTTGTCCCCGGTCGGCCGTAATTCGGTATCTGTGGCGCTTCGTGCATCTTCCGGCCGATGCCGTGACCGGTGTAATCGCGAACGATCGCGTAGCCGTATTTTTCCGCGTGCTGCTGAACGGCCCAACCGATATCGCCGATGCGATTGTTGATTCGTGCTGCTTCGATCCCCAGTTCAAGGCACTCATCCGTTACGCGAATAAGCCGTTCGAGTTCCTCCGATATCTTCCCTACCGGGACGGTGGTTGCCGTATCGCCGACAAAGCCCTGATACGTCGCGGCGAGATCGATCGAGATTATATCGCCTTCCATCAAAGGATCGGGCTTTGAAAAACCGTGTACGATCTCGTGGTTCACAGATGCGCAAATAGCGTACGGAAATCCGTGATATCCGATGAATGTCGGGATCGCGCCGGCATCGCGCATCATCTTGTCCGCAGCATTATTCAGGTCCAGCGTCGAGATCCCGGGCTTGACCATCCCTCGCAAAGCCTCTCGAACCTCGGCGACAAGTTCGCCGACGGCTCTCATTTTATCGAGGTCTTTTGCTGACTTTGCGAAGATCATTGTTGCCTACTTTATTGCCTGTTCGATCCGCGAATAGATCGCTTCAAGATCGCCAGTACCATCGACCGCCTTTAGCCGATCGGACTTTCGATAATAATCGAGCAGGGGCGCCGTCAACTCATCGTATGTCGCAAGCCGTGCAGCGACCGTCTCTTCCTGATCGTCCTTCCTGTGCTCGAGTTCCACGTCCGGATGTGCGTCGCAGCGGCCTTCGACCTTCGGCGGCTTGGAATAGATATTATATATCTCGCCGCAAACGGGACACGATCGGCGGCCGGTAAGTCGCTTGAAGAGAGCCTCTCTAGGAACGTCTATCTCAACAGCAACGATCTCTTTTTCCTGTTCCTCCGCCAATCCTTCAAGCTGTCCGGCCTGAACTTGCGTTCGCGGATACCCGTCAAGAAGATACGTGCCCGAGGCGTCCGGCAAAGATGTTCGATCCTGTACTACCTTGAAAGTAAGTTCGTCTGAAACAAGCTCACCCGCCGCCATAACGGCCTGTACTTCGCGGGCGAGCGGCGTGTCTGCTGACTTCATCGCACGGAACAGATCGCCGGTCGATATCTGCAAAATTCCCCGTCGTTCATTCAACAGTCTTGCCTGCGTTCCCTTGCCTGCTCCCGGAGCGCCGATCAGTACGATTATCTTATCCATCAAAAGTAAGTTGCCACAGCAGGCACAACTGATCAGAAAGAGCGTGTCCTTCTAAAGTCCAGGTGTCCGCTGTGGCTACAAAGCGCCTAGCTTCTACGGCCGCGAAGCCTTGACCCCGCTCCGAGGAAACCTTCGTAATTCCTCATCACGAGCTGAGCCTCGATCTGCGCGACGGTATCCATCGCAACACCGACCAAGATCAGCAGCGACGTGCCGCCAAAGTAAAACTGATATCCGAGGCCGGTTGGTATCCAACTCAAACCCGGCGTCGATGTCAAAAAGTTGTCAAGGCCCGAGCCGAAGAACGGCAGACGAGCGACCTTGAATCCGCTCAGAAGAAGCTGCGGTATGAACGCGACGAGTGCGAGGTAGATCGCTCCGACGGTCGTCAGCTTCGTCATAATGTCGTTCAAATAGTCCGCTGTCGGCGCGCCGGGACGGATACCGGCAACAAATCCGCCGTGCTTTCTCAAGTTATCCGCGACCTCATCCGTATTGAAGATGATCGTGATATAGAAGAAAGTGAACAGAACGATGAGCGATAGGAAAACGAGTTCGTAATACGGATCGCCGCCGTGGAACTGCTGGAAGAAAGCGTAAACCTTCGACCACGCGGCATTCGGTTGATTCGGATCTGGCGGAAATGCTGCAAAGACCGTCTGCGGCAAAGCGAGCACCGACGAAGCGAAGATCACAGGGATAACGCCGCCCATATTGATCTTCAAAGGAAGGCTCGTCTCCTGCCCGCGGAATGTCTGGTTGCCGACGCGTCTGTTTGCGTAGCTGATCGCAATATTCCTTCTCGCAGATTCAACGTAAACGATCACGGCGATCAGTGCGACCATTACGACCACGAGGAAAACAACTCCAAGCGTGGAGGCGGCGTCGCCGCTGCTGACACGCTCCGAAACCTGTTTCAGTCCGTTCGGCAGCCCGATCACGATACCCGCAAAAATGAGAAGCGAGATACCGTTGCCGACCCCGCGTTCCGTGATCTGCTCGCCAAGCCACATCACGAAGATCGAACCGGTCGTAAGCGTGATGACGATCATCGCCGTCGCGACCCAGCTATCGGGAATAACTTGGTTTCGCGAAAGCCACGTCGCCACAAAGAACGTCTGAACCGCACAGAGGGCCACGGTCGCGTAACGCGTCCATTGATTCAGCTTTTGACGTCCGACCTCACCTTCTTCCTGGATCTTTTTGACCGTCGGTGAAAGCACGGGCATCAACTGCATAATGATAGATGCAGTAATGTACGGCGTTACGCCGAGCGCAAAAACCGAGATCGTGCGAAAGTTACCGCCCGAGAAAAGGTCTAGAACACCAAGCAGGGTTCCGGCAACCTCGCCCCAAACCGCTTCGAGGCGAACTTTGTCGATGCCCGGCGCCGTGATATGAGCGCCAAGGCGATAGACCGCCAGAAGCCCGAGCGTAAAGAATATTCTCTTTCGCAGCTCGGCGATCCGGAACATATTTTGGACCGCGTTAAAAAACTTCTCCATATAAGTCTCGGCTTAAAA
>DAORTR010000191.1:0-3084 GCA_035432765.1 Pyrinomonadaceae bacterium | reverse complement strand
ACATCATTTCGCGGGTCTTGATGATACGATTATGCTCTGTGTTCTGACAGATCAGGCAAACTTCTGACATCTATGCTCCCGTAGGAGAAGATTAAGCGAAACTCTCGTAAATAGTGAAACCGCAACTTACAACATTCTTCTCCGATCGCGGCGGCTTGGCTCGTGTTCTGCGAAGCGTACCCTGGGGCGTTTGGTATGTTCTCGTGGGCATCTCTGCCGCGTTGATCGTCGTTAGCCACAGGCTCGATGCCATAATGAATGCGCAATTTTGGGCTGAGGATGGCCGCGTCTGGTACGCGCAAGCTTATAATCTCGATCCTCTCGCTGCGTTCCTACTGCCGGAGGCGGGATATTTTCAGACGGTTTCTCGGGGCGTGGCGGCCTTCTCGCTGCTTTTTCCGCTTGCATGGGCACCGCTGGTACTAAACGTGTCTGCGATCGCCGTACAGGCATTTAACGCGTTCTTCATTACGTCCGACAGGATGTCGAGTGCTGTGCCGAGCCGTCTATTTCGATTCGGAGCGGCATTCATCTATCTCGCCCTGCCGAACTCATACGAGACCTCTGCCAATCTTACGAACACTCAATGGCACCTCGCACTGACGGTTCTGCTGATAATCCTCGCAAAGCCCGCGGAAGAGATCGCTTGGAAGATATTTGACAACGCGGCTGTCACGTTGTCGGCGCTGAGCGGGCCGTTATGCCTGCTTCTATTGCCGATCGCGGTCATCAAGTATTTCTATCGCCGAGAGAGAAGACTGCTCGTCGTCGGATCGATCCTGCTGATCGGCTGCGTCGTTCAGTTCTCGGCATTGATTACGAACGAACGACCGTCAAGTGAAGTACTCGGTGCAAGCTTCTTCGGTGCGATCCGCATAATTGCCGGGCAGGTGTTCATCAGTCCGCTCGTGGGAGCGAAGAATTACGGCCTTTTGCGGCATACGCATTTGTGGACGGACGTCCTCGCCTCGATCATTGCCGCGGGCGGCCTTGTCGTGTTTGTCCTCGCGTTCATCTGGGGAAAGCAGGAATTGCGTTTGCTGATAATCTTCGCAGTGCTCGTATGTGCGACCGCACTCATAAATCCTGCGGTAACAAAGGTCGAGCCGCAATGGATCGCGATGGAGACGCCGCTGACGGCATCGCGCTACTGGATGTTCCCGGGACTTGCCTTTCTAGCGAGCCTGCTTTTCCTTGCGACCAATCTGCGGGTTGGCCGGCTACGCTATCTCTTTATTTTGCCGGCACTTATGATGATCTGGGGCTTTGTTGCGGACTGGAAGCAGCCGCGTTTCAAAGACCTTGATTTTGCCGCACACGCACGCGAATTCGACGTGGCAAAGCCCGGTGAGACAGTTACGATCCCGATCAATCCGGAAGGCTGGGAAATGCAGCTTCAGAAACGATGACGGAAATCAGCGGAAAAGTTGGGCGAACCGTCGACGCCATTCGTGAGAACGGCATCGCGGGATTTGCCGCCCTCGTCCGTGCATATAACTGCAAACGAAGGAATGCGCGCGCCTACGAGCGGTTCATCGTCCGCGAGGCGCTTGACGATGCGAAACGCGCGAAACTGCATGCCGAGATCGCCGCGTTCGAACGCAAACCGAAATTCTCCGTAATTCTTCCCGTCTATAACATCGACGAAGTTTGGCTCGCGAAATGCGTCGATTCGGTTCGCGCTCAGATATACCCGAACTGGGAACTTTGCATCGCTGACGATGCATCAACAAAACCGCAGATTCGCCCATTCCTCGAAAAGCTTTTGACGGAAGACGCTCGCATCAAAATCATATTTCGCCAAGAGAACGGCCATATTTCCGCCGCATCGAATTCCGCACTCGATCTCGCGACGGGTGAATTTTGCGTTCTGCTAGATCATGACGACGAGCTCGCAGAGGACGCCCTCTTTTACGTCGCCAGTGAGATCAATGCCTTTCCCGACGCAAAGATGATCTTTAGCGACGAGGACGTCATCGACACGCAAGGGCGTCGTTCCGACCCGAAATTCAAGCCCGATTTTTCGCCCGATCTGATGCTTTCGCTCAATATGGTTACACATCTGTCGTGCTATCGAACCGAGCTTTTGAGTGCGATCGGCGGGTTTCGCATCGGGCTTGAAGGCAGCCAGGATTACGACCTTGCGCTACGCGTGATCGAGCGGATATCGCCCGCCGAGATACGTCATCTTCCGCGAATTCTTTACCATTGGCGTGCTGTCGAAACTAGCGTTGCGGCAAACCGCGGCGCAAAGCCATACGCATTCGAAAAGGCGCGCGTCGCGATAGCCGACCATTTCGAAAGAACAGGCGTCACGGCAGAAGTTGTCGAAGCGGCCGACGGCTTGAATCGCGTTCGATATCCGCACGGCAAGAGCAGAATTTCGCTCATTGTTGTCGGCGGCGGAAAGCATTTTGACATCGAGAGCTGTGAGACGATCTATGTCGGTGATTCGAACCTTCTTGCACACGACCTGAACGAGGCGGCCGCGAATGCGACGGGCGAAACGCTCGTTTTTCTCGACCGCAGCCTTATCCCGCATTCTAACGATTGGCTCGAGGAACTTGCGTCATACGCCTCGCAAAAGGACGTCGGCGCCGCCGGCTGCAAGATCCTGAGAAATGATGGTGCGATCGATCAGACGGGACTTATCCTCGGCGGCGAAAGCATGATCCGCAAGGCACATTTTGGCTATCCGCAGAACGCGAACGGATATTTCTTTCGTGCGGGACTGATCGGCAATTATTCCGCAGTATCGCGGCGTGCCTTCGCTATCAGGAAGAGTGTTTTCGAGAGCGTTGGCGGTTTTCGTCCGGACAAGTTTCCGAATGAATTGTTCAATGTCGATCTGTGTTTACGGCTTTGGAAGAACGGCCTTAGGGTGATCTATACGCCGTATGTCGTAATGAAAGATACGCATGATGCAGCCGAAGTGATCTCGCCGGCCGAACTTGAACGATTGCAGGAACTGTGGACCGGGCAAATAACACACGACCCATTCTACAACCCGAATCTGTCTCTCGACCGAGAACCTTTTGACATCGACGCCTAACGGCTTCGCCCGAGTGCAAAAAGATGCACGGT
>DAORTR010000190.1:0-3119 GCA_035432765.1 Pyrinomonadaceae bacterium | reverse complement strand
GAAATTCGAGGCCCTTTGCCATGTGGACCGTCATTATCGTAACGGCCGCCGAGCTGTCGTATTTGTCCGTGTCCGACGTGAGTGCAGCGTGATCGATGAATTCGCGGAGCCCGTCCGTCTCGTGCCTATCGTAATCAACGGCAGCGTTCACCAACTCTTCAAGATTCTCGAGTCGTGCGGCGGATTCGTCCGTACCTTCCGTACGTAGACTGCCGGCGTAACCGGTATCTTCGATCGCCGCTACGACAACGTCCGACACCGGATGCGGTGTATCGCGAAGCTCCGTAACTTTGCGAATGAGACTCTCGACAACAAATGCGAATTGCGAGAGAGCCTTTACTGCCCTCGGCGTAAGATCTACGCTCTTGCCGAAACGCGTACCTTCCGTGATGTCGAGCAGCGCCGTCCATAGCGACGTCCCCATCTCCTTTGCATATCGCGTCAACTCGTCGATGCTCGTCTTGCCGATGCCGCGGGCAGGCGTATTGACGACCCGCAGGAACGCGATATCGTCCAACGGATTCAATGCAAGTTTCAGATATGCGACGATGTCCTTGGCCTCCGCACGCTCGTAGAACGAGAATCCGCCGACAATGTTGTAATCGATACGCAGACGCCGCAAAGCCTCTTCGAACAGACGGGACTGCGCGTTCGTGCGATACAGGATCGCGATCCTTTCTTTCAGCGAACGCCGCTGATGCTCTTCGATCTTCGACGCGACAAAACGCGCCTCGCCGTCGCCGTCGTAAGCCTGATAATAGAAAATGCGTTCGCCGCCGGGATTTGCTGTCCAGAGCTTCTTCTTCTTCTGATTGACGTTGTTCTTGATGATCGCGTCAGCCGTATCGAGTATGGTCTGCGTCGATCGGTAGTTCTGTTCGAGCAAGATGGTCTTCGCCGACGGAAAGCTGTATTCGAACTCGAGGATATTGCGGATATCCGCTTGCCGAAACCCGTAGATACTCTGCGCATCGTCACCTACGACGCAGATATTCTGCTGCTTCTCGGTCAAGAAACTGATCAGGTTGAACTGCAGTGCATTCGTATCCTGATACTCATCGACGAGAATGTATGTGTAACGATCGTTGTATTTCTCGCGCGTCTCAGGCGAATGCCTCAGCAGCTCGACCGTCTTGATCAAAAGGTCGTCAAAATCGAGTGCGTTCGCAACGTGCAGCCTTTCGTCGTACATTCGAAAGACCTTTGCGATCGCAAGTTTCTTCTCATCGCCGTGCTCGATCTTCGCGGCAAAATCTTCCGCCGATTCACCTCGATTCTTCGCCGTGCTGATCGCACCGCGAACATTGCGCACAGGCAAGCTCTTTTCGTCGATGCCGAGGTCCTTTATGCACGCCTTCACGACCTTCGTTGAATCGTCCGTGTCATAGATAGTGAACGTCTTCTTGTAGCCTTGCTCGAGCTTGTCGATGTCCTGCCGCAGGATGCGTACACAAAGGCTGTGGAACGTAGAAATGAGCGGAGCCGACTGCAGCCCGCTGCCCTTGAAAAGTTCTTCGACGCGGGAACGCATCTCGCCCGCCGCCTTATTCGTGAACGTAACGGCAAGGATATTGTGCGGTGCAACTCCTTTCTCCGCAATAAGATACGCGATGCGAACGGTAATGACGCGCGTCTTCCCCGAACCCGCACCTGCGAGGATCAGGAGCGGTCCCGTCGTCGTCGTAACGGCTTCGGCCTGTTGTGGGTTAAGTGTCGAGAGAAGGTCCATTTACTACTTCGGCGGCCTGTTCCTGTTCGGCCCTTTCGGCCGCTTCCTTTGCCAGACGCTTGGCCTCACGCTGCTCTTTGCGCTCTTTCATTTCCCTTTGATACGTTTTCGCGAAAAAGTAACACACCGCTCCGCAAATGATGAAAATGAAGATCATCATCAGCGAAATAAAGATGATCTCGGCGCGGATATTCGCTGGCATATCTCTATTCTAATGGGTGGAAGGATAGAGCGCCAATTCAGGCATTGAAAAGCTCGTGGTATTCAGTCGGCAGCGAACGCACGCGCCGCGACTTGTCGGTAACGACGTGCAGCGTTTCACCCGTCGCCAGCAGTTCGGAATCCGCCTCTCTCACGACCTCGTATGCGAATCGCAGGCTGCGGCTGCGGATCTCCTTTGATCGCACGCGTATGAGCAGCAGGTCGTCATAGAACGCCGGCCGTTTGTACCGCAGCGAAACCTCTGCAACGATCAGCTGCACGTCGTTCGCCTCCATCTCGGTATAAGGCACGCCGACCGTGCGGCAATAGTCGCTCCTAGCGACCTCGAACCAGACGATGTAGTTCGAATGGTGCGCGATCCCCATCTGATCCGTCTCAGCGTACCGGACGCGAAGTTCAGCTTCATGCCAAGTGTAGCCCATAGGAATAGTTTGTTACCCTCAACACCCAAGCGCAACCTATCGAGGCTGTTTTTGTTACGAGTGGCCAACGATCGATCTATTTTGGCGAAGTTGTCGAAAAGACAGGTGAGTTTGGCTGGGAGACAGGGATTCGAACCCCGATAGGCAGATCCAGAGACTGCAGTCCTACCATTAGACGATCTCCCAGCGTCCTTAATAATTTACGAATCCACACCGAACCTGTCAAACGGGAGAAGTTCAAGGTTTAAAGTTCAAGGTTCAAGGTTCAAGGTTGTGAAGTGGCGGCTGCTTCTGGAAAATGCCCTGTGTTCGGGTCGAGGCTGCTGTAACAACGTGGAGCCTTTAACTTTGAACTTTGAACTTTGAACCTTAAACCTTGAACACGGCCTCATTTGCTACACTAATCTCTTATGTCCGACGAGAAGGAGATCGTTAACAATCGGCAGGCGTATTTTGAGTATCACATACTCGATAAATACGAAGCGGGCGCCGTGCTGCTTGGCACGGAGGTCAAGAGCACGATGGCCGGGCGAATTCAGTTGAAGGAATCGTTCGTACAGATCAAGGACGGCGAGGTTTGGCTGCTCGGGGCACATATTTCGCACTATTCGCACGGGAACATCAACAATCATGACGTGCTTCGCCCGCGAAAATTATTGCTCCACAAACGAGAGATCGAAAAGCTTGTAAAAGAGACCACGCAAAAGGGTATGACGCTCGTAGTAACCCGTATTTATTGGAAGAAC
>DAORTR010000189.1:0-3373 GCA_035432765.1 Pyrinomonadaceae bacterium | reverse complement strand
CGTTCATCGGGCGATATACGAGCTTTGTCGTTAAGAAAAGCCCGAGCGTCGGGAGTTTTGAAAGCTGGTAGAGGACAGGCTGCGAGATCTGCGACGTAAAGCTCGTGCGGACGGGATCGATGTACTTTGTGATCCATTCATTATTCTCCGCACCATAGATCCATGCGGAGATCGCGCCGTCCTTTTTAACCTTTCCGGCTAGCGAGAGGAACGCCTTTTTCGGGTCCGGCGTATGATGCAAAACTCCTACGCTGAACGCATAATCAAAAGCTTTCTTTAACGGAAGCTTAAAAATATCGCATTGAATAATGTGTGCGTTCGGCAGATGGCGTGTCAAGGCAAATGCCGATTCGACGCCGGCGCCGAGATCAATGCCGACGATCTCTTTTGCGCCCCATTCTGCCGCGAGTTTCGTATGACGGCCTTTGCCGCAGCCGCCCTCAAGAACGATCTTTCCTTCAAAGAACTCGGGCTTTACGGGCTGCAGCCAACCGAGGAACTGGTCGTTATATTTCTCGTCCTCTTGCGTAAAATTCGTCCACTGCCAACCGAAATTCTCCGCCGTCGCTGCCTTATCGCTCTCGACCTTCCCTAGGTCCGCAAAACGCGGCACGCCGCGAACCACCTTGTACTCGCGGTCGCATTTCCTGCACGTCAGTACGCCGTCGATTATTTCCTTTTCTTCATATTGCGATACGTATGCGATCAGCAGATCGCCGCCGCAGATAGGACACGCAAGAAGATCAAGCAGTTTTTCTTTCATTCAAAAATTCGATCGCATCCGATCATTGATGCTGCATTGCGATCGCGGCCGTGAATCGCTCGTACTCGGCGGCGGGAAAGGGCTGGTGCCAGTTGAATTCGAAATCATCCGTGTCGCGGTCTTCATAAAGACGGGCAAATGTTCCCGCGAAAGCGTTGCAGATGTCCGCGGCATTGCCGATGTGCGAAAACACGAGTTCGCGGTAGTCGGCTTCGCGGTCTTCGTCCGGATATTCGTAAACCTCAAAAAGAACACCGTTCTCTTCGGGGACAAAACGAAGGTCGTATTCCTCAGGATCGCGGTTCCAATGCAGGACGCGGCCGGCGTGTCCGAGGCTGCCGTCAAGGAGCGAAGTAAGTATGTCAAGCAATTCGCCCAGCGCATCGGCATGCGGAGCGTGCGCCGTCGTCGTATGGAATTCGCTATTTCCATCCTTGAAACCAACCGACATCCAGCCGCATTGCGGCGAATTGAAACTGACCTCTAATTTGCTGCTCATCGTCAGGTTTTAATTGTAAATTGTTAATTGAAAAAATGTTAATTGGCAGAAGAAATTACCTACCCGATTAACAATCAACAATTAACGATCTACAATTAACTTGAATGAAGCAGTATCAGGACCTATTGAGATACATCCTCGCGAACGGCGTGGCGGCGGACGACCGAACGGGCACGGGCACGACGTCGGTGTTCGGGTATCAGACACGTTACGATCTGCGTGCCGGTTTTCCGATCGTAACGACAAAGAAGGTGCCGTTTCGCTGGGTCGCCGAGGAACTGTTCTGGTTCCTGAGCGGTTCGACCGACGAGGTGGATTTGCGTGAACGCGGCGTTGATATCTGGCAGGAGTGGGCAACGGGCGAGCAGACGGCACGCTTCGGCCGTGAAGCTGGCGATCTTGGTCCGGTTTACGGTTATCTTTGGAGGTCTTTTGGCGGGATTTATCCGAAAATGGACGGCGTCGATCAGATCGCGCGTCTAATTCGCGAGATCGAAACGAATCCGAATTCACGACGTCTGATCGTATCAGGCTGGGATCCGAAAGTTTGCGATGATGTCGCTCTGCCGCCGTGTCACACGCTGTTTCAATTCAAGGTCGAGAGCGGACGCGTTCTGCATTGTCAACTCTATCAGCGTTCGGCGGATGCTTTCCTCGGCGTACCGTTCAACATATCGAGCTACGCCCTGCTAACTCATCTGGTTGCATACGTTTGCGGCCTCGAGGTCGGCGAATTCATCCACACCTTCGGCGATCTTCACATCTATACGAATCATCTGGAACAGGTGAAGGAACTTCTCTCGCGCGCGCCGTTGCCGCTGCCCAAATTAAAGTTCGTCGATGCCGCCGACCTGAAGGGTTTGGAAGGTCTGCTCAATTTCAAATTTGAAGATCTGAAATTGGAAAATTATCAGTCGCACGGTAAGATCGCCGCGCCTGTCGCCGTTTGATCGGAACGAGGAATCACTGTTTGATGACCGAGTATTCGATCCTGCGGTTGCGATAGCGAGCGTCATCGGTCGTACCCTGAACTAGCGGTCGGGCCGAACCGTAGCCTTTTGTGCTCAAGACGTTCGGTTTCACGCCGAATTTCACAAGCGCGTCTCTGACCGCGTTCGCCCGATTCTCAGAGAGCGTCTGATTTGACGCGGCCTGGCCAACATCATCAGTATGTCCGCCGACCTCCAGGCTAACGCCGGCCGGCAATCTCTGGATGAATCCGGCGGCCTTTTTGACAGCGGCGAGACGCACGGGTGGAATATC
This sequence comes from Pyrinomonadaceae bacterium, assembly GCA_035432765.1. Taxonomy (GTDB): domain Bacteria; phylum Acidobacteriota; class Blastocatellia; order Pyrinomonadales; family Pyrinomonadaceae; genus OLB17. Next base: position 848 of record DAORTR010000189.1, on the reverse strand, counting down.
GTACTTGCCTGACTCAAAATTGATTATCAGTATATTCAGTGCCTTTACGAGATCTTCAGGCGTGAAAGGATCCGGAAGAGCGTCAAGCGCCGAATTGTAGCAGCGTTCGGCCTTATCGTCCTCGCCGAAATGAATATTTCCGCAATCGTCGGTAACGGCCGCCTTCATCGGCGTACACCCGGCCGTGATCGGCTTTAGTTTCTCGCCGTCGTCGCCGGTAACAGTCTGTTTTACACAGTTGAATGTTGGATGTACGACCGCGATGGTGTGCGAACCTGCCTTTAAGTTCGGGATACGAAACGTTCCGTCCTCGCTGGTAACGGAGAGCGGCGCTCCGTCAACCGTTACGCTGCTGCCTACAGGAGCGTCTTTAACAACGACCTCGTAGCTCGAATTTCGGATGACGAAGATATAGACGAGAGCGACCGCGATGACCGTCAAGAAAAGAAGCGTCATTCCGCCCGCGATAAACCAGAACCAGCCTGGAATGCCCTGATTCGCTTTTTCTTCCTCGGCTTGCTTGGCCGCCGTTTCGGCCGGCGTCGGCGGGAGTTTTTGGTATTTGACGCGTTCAGCCTCCGGCAGGCGAAAATACGGCGTTGTCTTGTCGTAAGCGGGCGTCGGAGCGAAATCCTCAGGCTGCGAACCAAAATCCGCCGCATTCACGTTGATATTCGGCTCGGTCATTCCCCACTCGGGCGTAGAGGGAACGCCGGCCGATCCGCCGAAACTATCCTGCCCCGTGTCTATCGGCTTGATATTTGCGACCGTTTTGCCCCATTCATCCGCCGAGGCTTTTGGAACCTGGATGTTGTAATTCGTCTTTTCCCAATCATTTGAGGGAATAT
>DAORTR010000188.1:0-3376 GCA_035432765.1 Pyrinomonadaceae bacterium | reverse complement strand
CGATGATCGACGTCGGGATCGCAAGGGCCGCGATGATCGTCGAGCGGAAATTCCACAAGAAGAAAAAGACGACGAGTGCGGCGAAGATCGCGCCGATCACGAGGTGCTCTTCGATCGCGTGAAGCGAATTTTCGATGAATTCGGACTGATCGCGAATGACAGCGACCTTAAAATCCTTCGGCAGCGTCGGAATGATATTCGCCATTCGCGCCTTAACGCCGTTGATCAAGGCGACGGTATTTGCGCCCGATTGTTTTCTGATCGCGAGAGCAACTGTCGGGTTATTGTCGAGCAAATATGTGCTCGACGGGTCTTCGCCCGTTTCTACGACGCGGCCGATCTGGCGGAACTTGATCGGAAATCCGTTCTTCGTCGCGATGACGATGTCATTGAATTCTTCGACGTTAGTAAGTTTGCTGATCGTGCGAAGCCCAACCGTCTTTGCGCCTTCGACAAGCGTCCCGCCGGGAAGTTCCTGGTTCTGAGCCGAAACCGCCGACGTTACCTGATTTACTGAAAGCCCGTAAGCCCGCAGTCTATCGGCATCGACATAGAGCTTGATCTGCTTCGTACGCCCACCAAAAACTACGACCTCGCCAACGCCGTCCGACGACTCGATCTTCTCCTGTATCAGGACCTTGACCATATCGCTCAGTTCGGTAACGTCCCGTGGCGAACTGACCGCGTACATCAAGACAGGCGATGAATCCGGGTCGCTCTTGCGTGCCACCGGTGGGTCGGCCTCTTCGGGCAAACGCCAAGTGATCGTACTGAGTTTCTGCTGAACTTCTTGGAATGCCTGGTCGGGATTCTTCTCGAGATTGAAGCTGAGCGTGATCCGCGAACTTCCGCGCGAGGACGACGAACGCATCTCGTCCACGCCGGGAACGGTATTCAAAACTCCTTCGATCGGATCCGTAACCTCGGTCTCCATTTCCGCCGGAGCCGCGCCGCTGTTGCTGGTCGAAACCGAGATCGTCGGAACGTCGATCTTCGGGAACCTATCGACTCCGAGCGTAAAGAAGCTGAATGCTCCGACGACCGTCAGGAACATTACGATCACGGTCGCAAAGACAGGTCGATGAACGCAAATTTCGGCAAGCCACTGCATAAAACCTTCGTGGGCCTACAACGAGACCTTTGCCCCCTCGAAAAGCTGATCGACGCTGCTCGTGGCAACCGTTTCGTCCGCATCGACCCCTGAGATTATCTGCTGCCAATCTCCTTCTTCACGCCCGATCTGCACGACCTTGGCCTTGGCAACGCCGTCCACGATAACAAAGACCGTAAAGGATTTTGTCGCCGCATCGCTGCGGATGGCGGTCTTAGGAACGAAGACGCCGGATGATCCGCCTTCGCGAATGATACTCACGGAGGCGAACATTCCTTGGCGAAGCGAATTGTCGGGGTTGTCGATCAGAGCTTCGATCGACGCCGCGCGTGAATTCACATCGATCGCGGGATTGACCGCCGACACTCTGCCCGCGAAGCTCCGATCTTTATAAGCATCGACGGAAACCGTTACGCCGGCCCCAAGCCGAACGCTCGGGACGTCTGCTTCCGGTACCTGAATTATCGCTTTGATCGGATTTGTCCGAAGGACGGTCGCGATGACCGATGACGAAGACACGTATTCGCCGACGGCAGTCGGCCGATCGCTCACAAAACCCGCAAACGGCGCCTTGATGACAGTGTCGGCTAGAACGCGTTCGGCATCATCTACCTGTGTCTGAGCCGCCTCGACGTTCGCCTGAGCACTGACGATGGCCTGATTGCTCTGGCGCGCGACGTTGATCGTCGTCTCAAGCTGCTGCTGAGCGGCATTGGCCCTCGCGCGGGCCGTGTCACGAGCCGTCTTATACTGCTCGTAAGTCATCATCGCAACATCGCCGCTTTCGGTGAGTTCGCGATAACGTTTTTCGTTCGCCTCTGCTTGCTTTAGTTCGAGTTTCGCTTGCTCAAGATTTGCGTTCGCCGTCAGAACCTCGGGAACCGTTGTCGCAGTGAATTTGCCGCCGCCAAGCAGGCCGAGTTTCGCTTCCGCCTGTGAGACTCCTGCCTTTGCCTGCCGCACAGCCGCACGCGCGGATTCGAGGCGGATCCTCGCGTCTCGGTCATCGACCTTCGCAAGGGTCTGCCCTTCGCGAACAAAATCGCCGACGTTCACATAAACATTCGACAAACGACCGGCGGTCTTCGGCGAGACGTTGGATTTTTCCTGTGCAGTAAGTGTACCGGTTGCGTCGATGGTCGAGGCCACGTTGCGCGATTCGCTCTTTGCGACCGTTACCGCGATCGATGTGTCCGCGGATGGAGTTTCTGCGGGCTTCGCCGCCGAACCGCCGCAGGCAGAAAAGATACACATCGCCGCAAAGACAAAAACAAATATTACACGGCTGAAGATCAGTCTAAACATTTATCAAGAACCAATATTTTACAACATTTGCGGACACGGGCAATCTGAAGACGTGTAAAGAATTGTCAACAGATCGCCTCAGCAACTATCGGAAATTTTTCCGTTAATGTTATCGTATTTGAATATTGATCTGATCAAACGATGGAAGATCTTTCGGGGAGTGTAAATGTAAATATGAAAGCAATTACGGCAAAGGAACTGAACGAGAAACTTCAGGCGGGTGAAGATATTCAACTTATCGACGTCCGAGAACCGGACGAGAACGCGTTCGCCAAGATCGAAGGGGCGAAGCTTATTCCCCTCGCGCAGGTCATTTCACGAATGAATGAGATCGACGCCGCACGCGATACGGTCGTGCATTGTAAAGGCGGCGTGCGAAGCGCGAAAGCGATCGAAGCTCTCCAACAAGCGGGGTTCAGCGGCGAGTTGACCAATTTGACCGGGGGAATAACGGCGTGGTCGAACGACGTCGATCCGTCGATCCCTAAATATTGATCTCTTCAAGATCTATCTCATCCGAAAGGCGAACGATCTCTATGCCCGCCTCGACTTTTGTCCGGCAGGAGATCACGCCTTTTTCCTTGTCCCCGTTCTTGACCCAAACCTGGCAATTCAGGCACTCGCCGTTCCAGCAGAGATCGGCCTGCGAGATCGAGTCCATCGAAAGGTACTGAAAGCACCGCAGAAGCGTGTTGTTCTCGGGCACCTCAAATGCGCGATCGAGTATCTTTATCGCGACCAGGCGTTCATAGGGTGCAAAAATATCAGGATTCGGCATTTCTATATTTATAGAGTATGAGTTTTTTGCGATTTTATCGCTTCGGCTATGAAATGATAGCCAAAAGGTGTAATTTTGAACAATGGCCTTGGTAATTTATACAAAACCCGGCTGCCCATATTGCAAGAAAGCAAAAGATCATTACAACAGTCTCGGCGAACCTTTTATCGAATACGACGCTC
>DAORTR010000187.1:0-3470 GCA_035432765.1 Pyrinomonadaceae bacterium | reverse complement strand
AGTAACCCATCCGGTCCTGAACCCATTCAAAATATGAAACCGTCACGCCGCCGGCATTAGCCAAAATGTCGGGAACGACGAAGATCCCCTTGTCGTGCAGGATCTTATCGGCTTTTGGCGTCGTCGGGCCGTTCGCTCCCTCGGCGAGGATACGGCATTTGATCCGGTCCGCATTCTCGGACGTGATCTGATTTTCGGTCGCGCACGGTGCAAGAACGTCGCATTCTATCTCGAGCAATTCCTTATTATCCACATATTCTACATCCGGATAGCCCTCGAAGGAGCGATTCTTCTCAAGATACTCAAGGACGTGCGGAATATTGAGGCCGTTCGGATTGTGGATACCACCGCCGATCTCTGAGATAGCGACTACCTTATAGCCCGCCTCATACATCAGTCTAGCTCCGAGTCCGCCCACATTACCCGAACCCTGAACAACGATCGAAGTCTTTTCCGGAGTCAAATTTAACCGTTTGACGGCTTCGCCGATCGCGATCAGAAGGCCGCGGCCCGTAGCCTCGCGACGTCCGAGACTACCGCCAAGAGCAACGGGTTTACCGGTTACGACCGCAGTGACCGTGTGTCGAGCGTGCATCGAATACGTGTCCATTATCCACGCCATGGTCTGCTCGTTCGTATTCATATCCGGCGCCGGCACATCCTTGTCCGGCCCGATAAAGTCGATCAACTCTGATGTATATCGACGCGTAAGACGTTCGAGTTCGCCGATCGACAGTTGCCTCGGGTCGCAAATGATCCCGCCTTTTCCCCCGCCGAACGGAACGTTGACGACCGCACATTTCCAGGTCATCCAAGCCGAAAGAGCCTTTACTTCATCGATGTTCACATCAGGCGCGTAGCGAATTCCGCCTTTTGCGGGACCGCGCGCGAAGTTGTGTTGTACGCGAAATCCTTCGAACACCTGAATATGTCCGTCATCCATTCGGACGGGCACGTAAACTTTGATCTCCCGACTCGGCACTCTCATAACCGCATAAAGGTCGTCTTCCAACCCCAGAAGTTTTGCCGCCCTGTCGAACCGCTCGCTCATTGCTTCGAACGGATTCTTTTCATCGCTACCCTTGAATCGCCGCATATCATCGGCCATCGGATTTGCCATTTTTATATGATTCTCCAGATTAATTAGTTCTTTACTGTATCGTTGCTGACATTAAGCGAGCCCGAACGAAAACCTTCTAGATCGAGTGTCACGAACTTAAACCCAATTACTTTTAGTTCGCGGGCGATCCGTCCTGCAAGCTCAATATCGAGAGCGGCCGGCAATTCGGCCGGTGAAACCTCTACCCTTGCAAGCTCGCCGTGAACGCGAACGCGAAATTCCCTAAAACCCATTTGACGCAGGGCCGCTTCCGCACGCTCGATGCTAGAGAGTCTTTCGAGAGTAACAGGAACCCCGACGGCGACTCGCGACGAAAGGCACGGGCTTGCGGGCTGATCCCAAGTCTCGAGGCCGGCGGCCTTGCTCAATTCCCTAATCTCGTGTTTTGTGAACCCGATCTCGGCGAGCGGACTTCGGACGCCATGTTCCGAGGCCGCAAGGCGTCCCGGGCGATGGTCGCCGAGGTCGTTCGCATTTGTTCCATCAAGGATCACTGAGTCACGGTCGGCGGCGACCTCTGCGAGCTTCGAATAGAGTTCGGACTTACAAAAATAGCACCTGTCTCCCAGATTCGCCGCGTACTTCGGGTCAGCAAGCTCATCGGTATCAAGCACCCGAATGTTAAATCCATTCGATTTCGCGATCCTAACAGCGTTGTCTCTTTGGAATTTTGAAACGCTTGGCGAAAGGCCGATAACACAAATGGCATCTTGACCAAGCTCTTCTGTAGCGATTTTTGCAAGGTAGGAACTATCGACACCTCCCGAGTATGCGACCAACACTCGTTGAAGTTTGCGCATCAGAGAACGCAGGGTGCGTTCTTTATCGGCCGGTGTAAGTTTCGCGGCGGCCGCGGCGGCGTTTTCCTGTAAGGCGATCATTCGGGAACAAAGCTCCGCTCAAATCGAACTAGAATAATAACTTACACGAAGCGTGAGTGGCAAACACTTAGAGCCATATGCTGCCGAACACAGAGCATTTTTAATTTTATGAATGATATAATCCAGCCTATCTTCTGATATGAGACGAACCTTTGGCCTATTTCTTTTTATCTTCGTTATTTCCGTCACGGGACTTTATGCCCAGACCGGAGACGAGCCGGATATCGCGTCAATGTTTCGCGCCGCGCAGGACGTTCACGAGAAGGGCGACTACGAAAAGGCGATCGAATTATATAAAAAAATACTTGAAGCCGCTCCCGGACTGCCCGAAGCCGAATATCAGATCGGGTCTGCTTACCTGTCGCTGAAGAAAACTGCCGAAGCCGAAGAAGCCTTTAGAAATGCCGTAAATTCACGCCCCGATTGGTCACTGCCGCTCACGTCTCTAGGCGATCTGCTTGTCAGAAAGTACAAGTCAGTTTCTGCCGGCGGAAGTGATGCGCAAGCGATACATGCCGAAGCTGATGATGTTCTGCAGAAAGCGATAAAACTCGACGCCGACAATATTCCGGCCTGGGTCGCGCTTGCGGATCTGCGCGTCGCCTCCGACGCGCCGGCCGAGTCGATCAAGGCGACTCTCGCCAAACTACGCGAACTGTCTGACGGAAAAGCCAACATTCCCGCCTCGCTTTGGATCGTGCGAAGTATCCTTGAGCGTTCTCAGAACGACATTGGCGCCGCGAAGAATAGCCTTAAACGTGCTCTTGCAATCGCGCCCAACGATCGAGGCGCTCTGATATTGCTCGGAGAATCTGAGCTTCGGTCAGGAGACGTCAACGCCGCAGGCGAGATCGCACGCCGTCTGGAAACGGACTCTTCGTCAGAGCCTGCCTTCATCTTATTCAAAGCTCGTCTGCTGTCGGCTGAGGGCAAGCCCGAGGAAGCTTCAAAGATACTCTCGGCGGTCAAGAACGCGGAGGCGCAGAAGCTTTTGGATTCGCTTCGTGTCGCAACGTCTGAAGACTCTCCCGACCTCGAAAGGCGTCTGAAGGACGATCCGAAGAACGGGGCCATTCTCGGTCGGCTTTGTGTGATCAACCGAATCGGGGCGCCAGAAAAAGCTCTTGAGTATTGCCGTCGCGCAAGCGAGGCCGACCCCGAGAACATCGCACATGCGATCGGATATTCAGGCGCCCTGATCCAGGCGAAACAATATGAGCAAGCTGCGGCTCTCGCAAAAAAACTCGTCGAGTTCGCTCCGGATAATGCGACCGCTCGTACGAATCTTGCCCTAGCGTACTTCGAACTAAAGGCCTACGCTCCGGCGCGCGAGCAGTATCAATGGCTTGTTGATCACAAACAGGGACTGCCCGTGGCCTATTATTTTGTCGCGATCACTCAAGATCATCTTGCCGATTACCGCAATGCCGTGGCAAACTATCAATTATTCTTAAGAAATGCCGATTCGG
>DAORTR010000186.1:0-3517 GCA_035432765.1 Pyrinomonadaceae bacterium | reverse complement strand
AACTTCGTGGTCTTCGCGTCGAGCAGCGGGCCGAGTTCGTAAACGTTTCGGTAGCCGTAGGTGTATAGCGAAATGTACGTCGAGAGATTGAGCGACGCGGGCGCGACCTTTGTCGGAAAAGCGCTCGGAGCATTCTCAAAATTATTGTTGCAGTAGATCAGGATCTTGGTCGCCTTGTCGGGCAGATCTTTCGCAAGGCTATCGACCGTGATATCCGGGAAGCTCAGGTTTATCGCTCCTGCGATATGCAGCTCGTTGAATTTCTCGCTGCTGCGTGCATCGAGGATCACAACGCCCGGTTCTTTGCTCGCGGCAATGAACTGCGCTTCGGTAAGCCGCCGCGTCGAACGATGGTTGGCGGCATCCTGCGAGACCTTCAGAAAGCCGTCCATATCTATCGAAGGGTTATAGAGGCCGCTTGTTTCCTGTCCGTTCGCGGCCATCGCCAATGCGGCGAGGAGAATGGTCGCAATAAGTACTTGTCTTCTCATATTATCCTCCGGAAGAACGCATATTCTCAATTGATGCCCGCCGCCGACGGCGGGATGCCATATCCAGACGATCGTGGTAGTTTATTTTGCGAACCGATGATCGAGACATACGCGGAATTCTGGGACTTTTACGTTGCTGAGCACAGCAAGCCGGCGACGCGTTGGCTGCATTTCATCGGCACGACGCTCGGCATCACGCTGCTCGTGTATTTCATCGCCACAGGACGCTGGTATTACTTCCCGCTCTTCTTCGTCGTCGCCTACGCGTTCGCGTGGTTCGCGCATTTTGTTGTAGAAAAGAATCGACCGGCGACCTTCAAATATCCGTTTTGGTCGCTCATCAGCGATCTTAAGATGATCGGCCTAATGCTAACCGGAAGAATGTCGGCGGAGGCCGACCGCGTATTGAGATCGCGTGCCTAGTTCTTTTCTCGCCCTGATTCGGGTAAACTTTCTTGCATGGCAGCGGGCGATCTCGTAAACATAAATCCGGACGCACTTGGTTCCACGATCGAATTTCTGACGGCTATGGTCACGCCGACGCTGCTTATTTCGGCGACCGGTTCGCTCGTGCTCTCTACATCGACACGGCTCGGCCGCGTGATCGATCGCACTCGTGAGTTGGAGCATCGCCTGAGCGACCTAATAACTGACGACGATAAAGCGAAGATCACTCTTTATGAACTCCGTATCGACACGGTCGTTAAGCTTTTGGATAAGGTAACAAGCCGTGCCCGCCTTTTGCAGCGAGCAATGGTCACGTTCTACTACGGGCTCGGCTTTTTTGTTCTGACGAGCGTTACGATCGCTGTCGCCGCTTTTTTCAACACATATCGCTGGGTGCCGATCCCGGTTGGGATCGTTGGCATTCTCTTTCTCTTTTGGGGCAGCATCCTAATGCTCTTGGAAACAAGAATGGCGACGGCGACGGTGAATGCCGAAATGGATTTCACGTGGACGCTTGCCAACTACGTTGCTCCGAAAGAGATCATCAACAAGTATATTTACAACGCTCATGGAAAACGCAGACTCAGGCGTAAGATCGCAGAAACTCTCGAAAAGGAACATACTCGAGAGCCAAATCGAGAGCCTTGAACGCCTTCTCGAGTCCTGCACCGTCTGCCCGAAAGATTGCGGCAACAACCGCCTGAAAGACGAGATCGCGGCCTGTTATTCAGGGTTCTTACCGATCGTCTCAAGCTACACTGCGCATTTTGGCGAAGAACCTTGTTTGAGCGGTACACGCGGAGCGGGGAATATCTTCTTCGGCAACTGCAACCTTCGCTGCGTGTATTGCCAGAACTACCAGATCTCACAAACCTGGAAAACCCAACGCAAGAACGAGATCACTGTCGAACGTCTCGCGGAGATGATGCTCGAACTCGAATCTCGCGGCTGTCACAACATCGGTTTCGTCTCGCCGACGCATTTCGCTCCGCAGATGGCTCGTGCGATCTTGCTCGCGACCGACCAAGGCCTCGACCTGCCGATCGTTTACAACACGAATGCGTACGATTCCGTCGAGGTGCTGAAATTGCTCGAAGGCCTGGTTGACATCTATCTTCCGGATCTGAAGTACGCCGATGCCGATGCGGGTTTTCAATTCTCCAAGATCCGCGAATATCCGAAGTTTGCCCGTGCGGCGATCAAGGAAATGCACCGGCAGATGGGCAGTTCACTTGTATTTGATAGTGATGGTTTGCTTCAACGCGGGCTTCTGATACGCCTGCTCGTTCTGCCGAATGATATCGCCGACCTCGAAGCGAATTTGCGTTGGATCCGCGACGAAGTCTCGCCCAAAACAGCGATCTCGCTGATGGCGCAATACTACGCGACGAACAAGGCCGCGACAGACGACCGCTACATTCTGCTCTCTCGGCGTATTTCCGAGGGCGAATGGTTCGAGGCCGTTTCGCTGCTCGACGATCTAGGAATGGAAGAAGGCTTTATGCAGGAATACGAATCCGCTTCCCATTACTACCGCCCGGATTTTGAGGATAAGGACAAGCCCTTCAAAGACATACGCGATTTTCAAGAAAGCAGCTAAAAGCCAATAGCTGATGGCTGACAGCTGTTTTTTTAACTAGCCCGGCTTTCTAGAGAATTATGAAAAACAAGAACGAAGTAGAATTATTTGAAGAACAGCAGATTCGCTCCGTCTGGAACGAGGAGGACGAAAACTGGTATTTCGTAGTGTCAGATGTTGTACGGGTTCTAACCGGCACGGCAGATACAAAGGATTACTTGAAGAAAATGCGCAGGAGGGACAGATCTCTTGCGGAAGGGTGGGGACAACTTGTTACCCCCCTTCCGATAAAAACTGCCGGTGGCTGGCAGAGCCCAAATCGCGCGAACGCGCAAGGGCTCTTGCGTATCATTCAATCGATCCCGTCGCTAAAGGCCGAGCCATTCAAACGGTGGCTTGCTCAGGTCGGCTCCGAACGTCTCAATGAGATGCGGAAGAAGAAGGCGCTCAAAGGCCGAAAGAAAGAGAATCTGCGTGATAATATGACCAGCACCGAGCTGATCCTGAATTTGCTCGTCGAGGCCTCGACAACGGACATATAGCGGGCGGCGGTCCATAACAAAGATTGTTATGGATAACAGTTTCTGTTATCCCTTGTTCTATGAATGTTTCTCTTACGCGCGAGCTCGAAACGCTTGTCGAACAAAAAGTAAAGGCCGGGATGTACAATTCTGCGAGCGAGGTGGTGCGCGAGGGCCTGAGGCTTCTACAGCAGCGTGACGAGATCCGCGAAGCGAAGCTTAAAGCCTTGCGAGCCGAGATACAGAAGGGCACGGACGACCTGGAAGCCGGGCGATTCTCAGATGGCCCGAAAACAATGGCCGCAATTCGTAAACGGCTGATGAAAGCGAAGACCGAAAGGGATCTCGACGACATCTTCAGCTAGATGAAACTCAAGCTCTTGAATCTCGGCCTTGTCTTGACCTCGCTCTTCGGCTATCTCGAATGGGGCGGTGGAAATAATGCTGCGTTCCTTGCCGAAGCCGAGGCTGAGGTCTTG
>DAORTR010000185.1:0-3581 GCA_035432765.1 Pyrinomonadaceae bacterium | reverse complement strand
TCGGCGCACTTTTCTTCGAAATGCCGACCGAGAACCATCTGGTAGAGCATTTCGCGAAGAGTTTCCTTATCTACTTTCTTTATAGCTTTAAGTTGAGAAGCTTTGCGATCCTCGTATTCGCGGATCGCCTCATCTACGTCCAAGAACGTGTTCGAATCCACCTTTTCGGGTTTGACTGCGGTCTTTTTTGTACCTTTAGCCGAACTCAAATTGGCCCTCTTCTCAGGCTTTCGGCTTGTAGCTGCTTTTGGCAAGATCTGATCCTCCCTCGGTCCTTGTAAATAGGCAAAAATAAATAAGATGCCCGAACCTTTGATTATAGGAAACCCGACCGAGACTTGCAAAAATGGAACGCCGAAGAGAGCGCCTTTCGGCTAAACTTGGTATAGTTTGATTTTTGGTAGTATGGCGCCCAAGGTTTTGCTTCCCATTTTGCTATTTGTCTTCGCGATCGGCGTCAGCGCGCAGGATCCGGTCAAATGGCGTCTCGACGCTCCGCGGGCGAAGGCCGAGCGAAGCGAAAAGGGGCAAAAGATCGAGGTTTCGCTCAACGCGACGATCGAAGAAGGCTGGCATCTATACGCGCTCGATCAGCCACGGGGCGGGCCTATTGCAACGACCATCAAGGCAACTGACGGCTCGCCTTGGAAGGTCGAGGGCAGCATAAACAGCCCGAAACAGATCGTTCGACCCGACCCGAATTTTATAATCGACGACAAGCCGCTAGAAACCCGTTCGTACACGAATGATACGGCATTCAAGGTCCCGCTTGTTTCTGCCAGCGAGGCATCGATAGAGCAGATCTCGCTGGATGTGCGGTTTCAGGCGTGCAATGATTCGCTTTGCCTGCCGCCGCGGACGATGCGCGTTACGACCGCGAGTGCCGAAAGAGTAACCGCAAAGACGGCCGAAACCCCGAATTCCGCCGCAGAGAATTCTGCAAAGCCGATCGCGCCTTCGCCGTCGCCTCTGCCGCAGGATATTTGGCCGTTCATTTGGCTCGCGATCACGCTCGGAGCTCTGTCGCTGCTGACGCCGTGCGTGTTTCCGATGATCCCGATCACGGTCTCGTATTTTGCGAATCACTCGGGCGGCAGCCGTTCACATTCAGTAAAACTCGCGCTCATTTATTCGCTCGGCATTATTGCGACGTTCACGATCGCGGGAATGATGCTCGCGATATTCCTAGGCGCCGCGGGCGTGAATCTTTTTGCTGCGAACCCTTGGATCAACCTTCTTATCACGGCGATCTTTCTCTTTTTCGCCTTCAACCTCTTTGGTGCGTACGAGATCGCGATCCCTTCGGCTTGGCTGACGAAACTCGATTCTTTTACGCGTCAAAAGGAAGGAAAGGGCAGCGGCGTTGTCGGCGCACTGTTGATGGGGCTGACGTTCACGCTGACGTCGTTCACCTGCACGTCGCCTTTTGTAGGGACGATACTTGTTTCGGCTTCGCAAGGGAATTGGCGTATGCCGCTGCTCGGCATGCTCGCGTTTTCGGTAGTTTTCGCATTGCCATTCTTCGTACTTGCTCTTGCTCCGCAGCTAGTAAATCAGCTTCCGCGTTCGGGCGGTTGGATGAACTCCGTGAAGGTCTCGATGGGTTTTCTCGAGGTCGCTGCCGCGATGAAGTTCCTCTCGAATGCTGATCTCGTTTGGCATTGGGGAATATTCACGCGTCCCGTTGTGATAGCGATCTGGATCGCGATCTTCGTCGTGCTCGCGGTTTACCTATTGGGCAAGTTCCAACTCTCGCACGATCCGCGGCCTGAAAAGCTTGGCGCGGTTCGGCTGATGGCGTCGGTCGCGAGCCTTGCGCTCGCGTTCTATCTCTTGACCGGCCTGTTCGGAGCGAAACTCGGCGAGATCGAATCCTTCCTGCCGCCGGCAAAGGCCGGCGAAGCTCAATTCTTTGCGCCTGCTGGCGAGAACGAGCCGAAATGGATCGAGAACGACCTCGAAACCGCACTCGCCAAAGCAAAGAGCGAGGGCAAGCCCGTTTTTCTCGATTTCACAGGTTACACCTGCACGAATTGCCGCTGGATGGAAGCGAATATGTTCCCGCGCGAGGACGTGAAGCGTGAGCTTTCGCGCTTTGTTCTCGCGAAACTCTACACCGACGGTTCGGGCGAAATTTTCGAGCGCCATCAGCGATTTGAAGAAGAAAAGTTCGGCACGGTCGCGATGCCTTTCTACGCTATAATTGACGCGGACGGCATGACGCGAGCGACCTTCCCGGGACTAACGAGAAACCACGCAGAATTCATTGACTTTTTACGCGAATCGAACAAGAATTAGCCTATGCAGCCCATTCCCATTTCGGCCCTGATCGAGGGCCTCAAAGCCATACCTGACGAAGCATTTGTTACCGACAATGTCTATGAGTTCCTCGGCCAAAATCCGGTCGCGGTCGATTCGCTTGAACGGTATTTTTATTGGAGCCCGGATTTCTACACCCGCAATCTCGTTTACAAGGACGAACGCTTCGAGATGCTCGCGATCTGCTGGGAAAAAGGGCAGATCTCGCCCGTCCATAATCACTGGGATCAAAAATGCTGGATGATGGTGCCGGTCGGAAGATTACGCGGACTGAATTTCGCGGTCGAAGAACTCGACGAAGCGCAAATGCGTTGTAAGCTACGTGAGACCGAGACGTTCGAGCTAAAGGATTGTCTCGCGGCGAAGGTCGATCTCGAAGAGCCGATCCACCAGGTGCTCAACCTTGCCGAATTCGACGAACGTGCCGTGAGCATACATATCTACTCAAAGCCCTACGACCGCTGCCTCTCGTATTGCAGGGACAGCGATACTTACAAGGAAGTCCTTCTAAAATATTCGAGTATCGACGGCGAACTTTGCCCAGGCGTTTCTGCGTCGAGATAGGTTATTTTCGACGCCAACGCATTCCGTCCTTCGTATCTTCGAGGACGATGCCTTTTGCGGCGAGTTCATCGCGAATTTCGTCCGAGCGGGTAAAGTTCCGATGGCGTCGTGCGTCTTGGCGTTCGGCGATCAGAGCCTCGACGGCTTCGTCAAGAAGTTCGCTGTTCTCTTTACCGAAAATGCCAAGCACCGAATCGAACTTTGCGACCGCATCAAGTACCGCCACTTTGTCCTCGGCAGAGAGTCCGTTCGCGGCGAGGATCGTATTGACCTCGCGCACCATATCGTGGATCGCGGCGAGTGCGGCGGCCGTGTTGAGGTCGTCGTCCATTGCGGCTTCGAAGTTTTGCAAGGCAGTGGCGACGGCCTTGCGCGTTGCGGCCTCAGTACCGTTCGGGTTTCCGCCTTCAGCGTCCTCGCTGCCGTTCGGGATCGAATCTGTTACGAGTGCACGGAAATTCCGCAGGCGTTCGATCGTCGATTCTGCGGCTCTTAATCCCTCGAAGGTGAAGTTCAGCTGCTTGCGGTATGGAACCGAGAGCAGCAGATATCGGATCGCCAAGGGCGAATAACCTTGCTCGCGAAGGTCTCGAAAGGTGAAGAAATTTCCCTTCGATTTTGACATCGTGACGTCGTCGATCTTTAGGAATTCGCTGTGAACCCAATATTTTGAAAATAGCTTGCCGGTCGCGCCTTCG
>DAORTR010000184.1:0-3611 GCA_035432765.1 Pyrinomonadaceae bacterium | reverse complement strand
CGATATGCATCAGCGAGATCACGCTCGGCAGTTCGAATTCAATATGCTCGATGAGATGCTGCACCTCGTCGTCCCTATCAACGAAGCGGATCTTGTAGTCGAGGACCGTCGCGACGATCTGGCGGAGTTCTTCCTCGACGAATTCTTCCTGGCGATACATCGCCGCACATAGTTTGAAGGCCTTTAGCTTGTCATGCTCGTCAATGAGCGAGATGTGCGGAAGGCACGTATCCATACCTTCGCAAGGAGCAAGATCGGCGGCGGCCTCAACATCAAGATCCGAAATAACGATGTCAAAACTGTCCAAGTTGCCGAGACTGATCGCGTCCGCACGGCTTTCAAGAACGCGAACCTCGTGGCCAACATGCGAAAAGACCTCGCCGAGAGCGCTTGAAAGATCGTCGTGATCGTCGATTATCAGTATCCGCCGCTGCATAAAAGATCAAGGAGACAAAGGGTGGAATTCCCCAAGAGACCCACGCAAATATGCTTTACGTCGCTTCAAGGACCCTTGTTGCAGATTTTAGCGTAACGCGTTGCGGCGACAAAGTGTTTGCGGCGAGCATTACGAAGCTGATCCATATCAGATCGGCAAGAAGCAGGTGCCCGATCTGCATCAGCATCGGCATATGTGTCAATAAAGTTGCCGCTCCGAAGAAGAACTGCACGATGGCGAGCCAGGATAGTGCCTTTGCCCAGCGGACGACATTCGCGTCGCCTGCAAAGTTCCGCTTAAGCCAATCGGAAGCAAAAATGAGGAAAATGATCGTCCCGATCGAGATCAGCGGGTGAAGAGGCCGC
Organism: Pyrinomonadaceae bacterium; assembly: GCA_035432765.1. Lineage (GTDB taxonomy): Bacteria > Acidobacteriota > Blastocatellia > Pyrinomonadales > Pyrinomonadaceae > OLB17. The sequence goes on along the minus strand of DAORTR010000184.1, from coordinate 2,810 downwards.
AGCAGCACAAGGATATTCGAATCGGACGAGAAATCCTGTTCAAGGCCGCCAAGCAGACTTTTGCTCGGAAAGAGCATATTTGCCAGAGCCGCGACCGAGCCGCTCGTCCCAACGACAAGAATACCCGTAAGGCAAAGGCCGAGCATCAAGAGCGGTTTCCGGCCGATATTAAACGCAAGCGGTGTACCGCCGGCTGCGCGTCGGGCAGCGAGTGCTAAAAACCCGAGCAGAATGAAAGTGTTGATCAAATGGCCCGCCATCCAGAACGGACGCGCGGCCGTCAGATTTTCTGCTGTATTGCCGGTTAGAACGAGGCCCGCACCGACCAACGCCTCCGTGATCACGAAGAACATCCCGCCGGCGGTAAAGAAAAATGTCGAACGCGATTGCTCGCTTCGATGGCGTCGCCAGAGCACAAGCGCCCAAGCAAAGAGCACGAACACGACGACACCGTCGACGGCACTCATTATTCGGTGTGAAAATTCGATGACAGCCTTGAGTTCAGGTGCGCTCGGCAACACCTCGCCGTTGCAGGTAAGCCAATGCTGGCCGCAGCCGTCGCCTGATTTCGAGGCACGCAAAAAGACACCCCACAAGATAACGAGAATGTTATAGCCCAGCGTGAACCACGCGTAGCGAATAAATGCCTTGGGTGAGCGATCCATCTTCCTTGGTTCAAAGTTATCACGAGACCTCGCCTGAAAGGAAAGTTAAGGTAGAATCAACTTTGCATATTGCCCGAAATGCCGAAGGAAAGGATCGACATTCTGCTCACGACACGCGGCCTTGCGGATTCGCGGACGAAGGCTCAGGCACTCGTCATGGCCGGCGTCGTACTCGTGAACGAACGCAGGGTCGAAAAGTCTTCTGAAAAGGTGGAAAGCGACTCGGCGATCCGTCTAAAAGACGGTGCTGCATCTCGATACGTGGGCCGTGGAGGCATTAAACTCGAAGCTGCCATTGAGCATTTCGCGATCGATCCGACAGGGCTCCATTGTTTGGATATCGGCTCATCGACCGGCGGATTTACAGACTGCCTTCTACAGAATGGTGCGGCGAGGGTCGTTGCTGTGGACAGCGGGACGAATCAGCTGGATTGGAGCCTTCGCAGCGATGAACGCGTCGCAGTGTTTGAGAATACCAATGCCCGCAGTCTCAATGTCTCGGATATCGGCGGAAAAGCATTCGACGTGATCGTTATGGACGTGTCGTTCATCTCTGCGACAAAGATCCTTCCGATCTTCCCGCGGCTGCTAAAGCCGGGCGGACAGGCGGTCGTACTCATAAAACCGCAATTCGAGGTCGGAAGGGGCGAGGTCGGTAAAGGCGGTATCGTACGCGAAGCGGATAAGCACGAGCGGGTCGTTACTGAGGTAAATGCGTTCGCAGCCGGCCTTGGGCTCCGGATAGTCGGGGTAATGCCGTCGCCGATACTCGGTGCGGAGGGAAACAAGGAGTTTCTTGCCTGCTATCAGCTTGAAACTCGCGAGGTATCTGCAGATCAGAGCAGGTAAACAGGAAGTTCAGGGTCATCGATATATGTGGATATGCGTATGTGTCCTGTCGAAGGCGCAGGTTCGGCGCTCGGGCTCTGCGGCGGGCGGTGCCCGACGATTGCCGAAAGGACGACATTTGTCGGCCCGGACGTCTCGCTTATGCGGTAGTAGATGTGTTTCCCATCGCGGCGCGTCGTTACGACACTGTGTTCGCGTAAGAATGCCAGATGCCGAGAGACCTTAGGCTGACTTTCGCCTAGATGCTCAGCCAGGTAGCCGACGGACCGTTCGTAGGCTGCCAACAAACGAAGGAGCCTTAACCGTGTAGGATCCGAAAGGCTAAGGAAAAGGGAACAAAGGGCATCGTCGTTGCTGCTTGTCATTGGCGTTGAGCCTCCATTTCACACACATATTACGTTAGACGTATGTGTAAATGCAACTAGAATATTCATTGCTATGAAAGATACCTCAATATTCACAAAAGCAGTTCATGCGGGATTGGATCGCAAAGAAAGTCACGGAGCACTCTCCGTCCCTGTATACAACGCATCTGTCTTCGCATTTGCGAACGCGGATGAAGCGGCAGAGATACACAACGAGATGACCCCGGGCTTCTATTACGGCCGGATCGGCAATCCGACAACGGCAGCCTTGGAAAACGCGATCGCTGACCTCGAAAATGCGGATGCCGGACTTAGCTTTGCGTCGGGAATGGCGGCGATCTCGGCAGCGATCCTGACTACGGTAAGGACAGATGAGAACATCGTCGCACCGCGTTCGGGATACTCAACGACTCAGCATTTTCTCAAGTTCATCGAGACGGAATTCGGTATCGAAACGATCTTTGCAGACGGGGCCGATGCCGCGGCATATGCCGAGGCGGCAAACGACAAGACGAGAATGTTCCTTATTGAGTCGCCGTCCAATCCGTTGTTACAAATAACGGACCTGACGGCAGTCGCCGAATTCGCTAGATCCCGCGGCATCGTAACGCTCGCAGATAATACCTTTGCGACGCCGTTCAATCAGCGGCCGGTCGAATTTGGGGTCGACCTCGTCGTGCATAGCGCGACGAAATACCTCGGCGGCCACAGCGACCTGACCGCAGGGCTGCTGGCGGGACGCTCGGATCTGATCGAGACAGCAAGGCAAAAGGGAGCAAAGCTGTTCGGCGGAAACATTGCCCCGCAGGTCGCGTGGCTCGTCCTACGAGGCATCAAGACGCTTGCACTGCGAATGGAGCGGCACAATTCAAACGCATATGCCTTAGCAAATATGTTGGCTTCTGATGCTCGCGTCGTCAAGGTCTATTAT
>DAORTR010000183.1:2085-3620 GCA_035432765.1 Pyrinomonadaceae bacterium | reverse complement strand
GATCCAGCGATGTAATTACGCCGTAGCTACTCGGATGCGGATCGAACCTTTGCCTTGTTCCAAAGCGCGTCCATTTCTTCGAGGCTCGCGTCATCGAGTGCCTTTCCGGCGGCCTTTAACTCACGCTCGACAAAGGCAAAACGGTGTCTGAACTTGCGATTCGTCCGCTTTAAGGAAGTTTCAGGCTCGACATCGAGACGGCGGGCGAGATTTGCGATCACGAACAAAAGATCGCCCACCTCTTCGGCAACGTTTTCGGTGTCATTGTTGAGGATAGCCTCGCGAAGCTCGCCGACCTCCTCGTCCAGCTTTTCGAAAATATCCTCAACGTCTTTCCAATCAAACCCTTTCTTTGCTGCCTTTGAGGTCAGCTTTAAGGCCTCGATCAACGCCGGAAAATGCACCGGAACTTCGTCCAGGATCGACTCGGCGGCCTTCTCAGCTTTGCCGGACGCGGCTCGTTCGTTTGCTTTCAGGTTGTCCCAGTTGTCGAGCACGTCCTGCGCACGTTCGAGTTTCGCATCGCCGAAAACGTGCGGATGGCGAAGGACGAGTTTTCGCGTCACCTCTTCAGCCACTTCATCGATCGTAAAATCGCCGCGTTCCTTGCCGATCGTCGAATGAAAGACGACCTGGAGGAGAAGGTCGCCCAACTCTTCGCGAAGATGAGCGGTCTCACCCGTCTCTTCAGCCTCTTGGATCGCGTCGAACGTCTCGTACGCCTCTTCGAGAAGATAACGTGCGAGCGAACCGTAGGTCTGTTCATTATCCCAAGGGCAGCCGCCCGGCGCGCGAAGCCGCTCCATTACAGCGACAAGTTCATCGAAAGTTTTTGACATCGTTGTAAACAATTAGAGAACAGTTTGCTATCGAAAGTCCATCTTCGCCGCTCTGTCTTTAGATAAGACCCGCAGGCAAGTGGTAAAATGTAGAGTAAAGAAAGGTTCTTAAAATTATGATCGGACACGACGACGAGAACGAAAAGGTACATTTTAAGGTCGCAGACAGACGAAAGTTCAACGCGGATGGGACGCTCCGCGAGGGCGTGATACTTGACCGCGAGCCTGAACCAAAACCGACGGCTCCGATCAAACCAGAACCGGAAACAGTCGCGGAACCGACTCACGCTGAGACCCCGCATAGGGACGAGGCCGAACCGAGCGATGCGATTGACCCGAACCATGAGAGCTTTGACGAAGGTGCAGAGATCCCCGGTGCGGAAGATCCGGCAAGCTTTGTGAACTTTCTCTCAACTCTCGCGACAAATGCAGCCGCGTCTCTCGGCGCAATGCCTCATCCTGCGACCGGAAAGCGTAGCCTCGATCTCGAATCTGCCAAATATTGGCTCGACGTGCTAGGAATGCTCCGCGATAAGACTAAAGGCAATCTCCACCCGCAGGAGGCGCGCCTGATCGAAGGACTCCTCGCTGACCTCAGAATGCAGTATGTCCATCTCGTCCGCGCTACGGAAGAGAAGCTCAAGGCTCAGGCTGCCACAAAATTCTCGAGCGACGATATTTTAGGAAAGAAATAGG
>DAORTR010000183.1:0-1985 GCA_035432765.1 Pyrinomonadaceae bacterium | reverse complement strand
AAGGCTCAGGCTGCCACAAAATTCTCGAGCGACGATATTTTAGGAAAGAAATAGGATAATTGGTTCAGCGAGTTATGGCTACGTTCAAGAAGTTCGAAGATATTCAGGCTTGGCAAAAGGCGCGTGAAGTTACGAAACGTGTTTACGCCCTTTCAAACCGAGGAGAATTTGCAAGAGATTTTAGTTTGCGCGACCAAATGAAGCGCGCATCCGTATCTGTTATGGCGAATATTGCCGAAGGGCATGGTAGAAGATCGCGATTGGAATTTGCGAACTTTCTCAGTATTGCTCGTGGCTCGGCGATCGAACTTCAGTCTCATCTTTACGTTGCTTTGGATATGAATTACATCGGCGAAACAGAATTCACTGAGACATATCAAATGTTGGACGAGGTATCTCGTTTCGGTGCTGATCGAGCACGCCGGACGGACGGTTCTGATCGATACGTCCTCGGACTTTCGCCAACAGGCCTTGCGTGCTGGGATCAGTTATCTCGACGCGGTCCTGATAACCCATTGTCACGTCGATCACGTCTTTGGGCTCGACGATATTCGTCCTCTGAATTTCAGGTACGGTGCAATGCCGATCTTCGCGAATGATGTTGCGTGGATCGACCTCCGCAGGATCTTTCAATACATTTTCGAACCTGTACATTTTGGCGGCGGACTCCCTCAGTTGATACCGCACACGGTGGTGCCGCAGGCGTCATTCAATATCGGTGAAGACCTGTCGATCACGCCGATCGAAGTGATACATGGAAAACTGCCGGTGATCGCCTATCGCCTGAACGACTTCGCGTACGCGACCGATCTGAAGCACATTCCGCCGGCCTCGATGGATGCCCTTCGCGATCTCGACGTACTCGTGCTTGATTGCGTTCGGATCAAGCCGCACGCGACGCATCTCTGCCTTGAAGAAGCCCTCGATATCATTGCAGACCTTGCCCCAAAACGAGCCTGCTTGACGCATCTGAATCACGACATCCTGCATGATAGAGATTCACGCCTGCTGCCCGCGAATGTCGAATTCGCATACGACGGTCTAGTCGTTACTCTGTAGAACGCCGTCTGACCTCTGCGGCGAGCCATGGCGCAAAGAACGTTACCAGAAGCACGAGCGGCCAAATATTCCCGTCCTTGAATGAATATGCCGAGAGGATCTCGTCAAGCCGAACGCCGCGTGCCAACCCGAATGAGAACTCGAACGCAAGCGTCAGCATCAACCAAAGGAATCCGATCAGAAAGAGCTGATTCGTGCCGTTCGCATCGATCCACGGCAGGGAAAAGTATGCGGCCGCGAAGATCAGCGAGCCGAGAATTATCCCGCTCACGATGAAGCCGAGCGGTCGCCCAAATGCCGGAAGGAGCACGGCCTCGCGAAGAATGCCGTTCATAACGGCAAAGACGAGGATCACAAGCCAAATTATTGTTGCCTTGATCAGCATCATTTCCTGTATTCAGATCCAGCGTCGGACACGCGTGAGAAATTCTTCGTATTCGCCGCCGAACTTTTCGCGTAGGAGCCGCTCTTCCGGTTTGATCTGGAACTGCGTCATATACGCGACAAATCCCAACAACAACGCGATCGCGACGAAGTTGGCGAGGAACAAAGCCCATGCTGTAAGCAGCAAAAGCATACCGAGATACATCGGATTTCGCGTGAGGCGATAAATGCCGATATTAACAACGCTCGACGCTTTGTCAGGCGTTCTCGGATCGACCGTCGTCTTCTTGCGGCGAAAGGCGAAGACGCCGGATGCGACCGTTACGAGGCCGAGAATCACGAGGACCAAAGATACAACGTGCTGCCGCGGCATCGTAAAGCTCGCCTTCGGCAGCAGCCAGCTTGCGCCGTACATTGAAAGGCCAAAGCCAAGGACGACCAATAGCGGCGGGATCTTCAACTCAAGCCAACGCATAGTTCAGACAAACGGAAACTAAAGCAATACGGCTCCATCAACTTTTGCGAGCTTTGTGTCGAACGTT
>DAORTR010000182.1:0-3670 GCA_035432765.1 Pyrinomonadaceae bacterium | reverse complement strand
GATATGATCTCAGGCGGCATCGGATTCGCCCCGACCAAGCAGGACAAGGCAAAAGAAGATAACGAGATCGACACAAAGATCTACCGCACGGCTCTCGAAGCTGCGAAGCGTAAATTCTCGCCCGAATTTATGAATCGCATCGACAAGGTCGTTGTATTCCGGAGTTTAAAGGAACACCACCTGCGTCAGATACTCGACATCGAGCTTGCCGCCGTGCAAGATCGGATCACAGAATCAGCGGGTACCAAATTCGTTTTCGAGTGTTCTGAGAAGGCAAAAGAATTTTTGCTGAACGAAGGCATCGATCTCAAATACGGAGCCCGCCATCTAAAGCGTGCCATCGAACGCTATCTCGTTTATCCGCTGTCGAACCTAGTTGCGACCGAGCAAGTCGAGACCGGCGATCTGGTCCTTGTTGATTTTGATGAGGAGAAGGCGTTGCTCATCTTCACGAAACAATCGGGCAAGATGATCATCGCTGAACCTGAGGAAGAACGCGAAACTGACCTCCGACCGCTCGTTAGTGCGGATGGCGTTGGAGTGCCACTGCCTTCCGTGGCGGCCGCGCCGCAGATGAGCCGGTCGAAGGACGGCGAAGACTCGGAAGAGGGCTAGACACTTCGAAATTATATCTCCAACCAGGCAATTGGCGACTCGACGGCGAGTCGCCCTTTTTTAGCCTCGTTCTTAGATATACGGTAACGCGTATATATTGAAATCGTAATGTTCCTTCCTCAGATCCGGTCCAATGCTTGGTGAATATCCGCCCAAATATCCTCGACATCTTCAACGCCGACTGAAAAGCGGATGAGACCCTCGCCGATGCCGGCTGCCCTTCGCTCCTCGGGTGAAAGCGTAGCGTGCGTCATCGAAGCGGAGTGCTGCACGATCGACTCTACGCCGCCGAGCGATGTCGCTAAAGCACACAAACGCACGGAATTAACAAACGCTTGACCGCGCTCTTTAGTCCCGAGATCGAATGAGATCATCCCGCCAAATCCACCCTCCATCTGGCTCTTCGCGATATCATGGTTGTGGTGTCCGATCAGCCCAGGATAATACACCTTATCAACCCGTCCATCGGATGCCAACATATTCGCTAACGCATATGCGTTTGAATTATGCCTGTCCATTCGCAAGGCGAGCGTCTTTATCCCTCGAAGGGCAAGCCACGCAACCTGCGGGGCAATATTTCCGCCGAATAACTTTGCTCCCTTCTGGCGGGCTCTCTCTATCAGATCCGCTCGCCCTGCCAAAAGTCCGGCGGTCAGGTCGCTGTGGCCGCCGAGATATTTTGTGGCGCTGTGTACTACGAGGTCTATACCAAATTCAGTTGGACGCTGATTGAATGGCGTTGCGAAGGTATTGTCTGCGAGCGTAATAATTCCGAGGGCCTTCGCGACCATTGCGGTCGACCGCAGATCGGTGATCTGCAGAAGCGGATTCGAGGGCGACTCAATAAGGAACATTCTTGTCTTGTCCGTTGCCGCATCGGCGTATGCATCAACGTCAAAAGCATCCACGAAGATCGTCTCGACACCGAATTCCGACTCAATGAACCTTAAGAAATGCTGCGTCGTCGAATAACCGGAGCGCGGAGCGACGATGTTCTCACCTGTCTTGACCGTTGTTAGTATCGCCGCCGAGATCGCCGCCATTCCCGACGCAAAGCTAAGTCCGGCTTCCGCATTTTCTAGTTCAGCGATCGCTCCTTCCAAGGCGGCCGTTGTCGGATTGCCGATCCGTCCATAGTAAAAGCCCGGCGTGATCTCGTTGTGTATCGCTGCGGCTTCATCCGCGTTCGCAAACGCATAGATAGATGCGTTATACACCGGCACGGACAGAGCGCCGTGATTCTCGCCGCGATCCATTCCGGCATGCACTGACTTCGTAAATATTGAGCTATTTTTCATAAACTGATCCTAGTTGCATTTACATATATGCGTAGAGTAATATGTATGTGAACGGAGGCTCAACGCCAATGATAAACGACGACGACGATTTCCTTTGCTCGCTTTTCCTAAGCCTTTCGGACCCGACACGCCTAAAGCTTCTTCGCCTATTGGCAACCGAGGAGCGATCCGTGGGCAACTTGGCTGCGAATCTCGGCGAAAGCCAGCCCAAAGTTTCCCGGCACCTCGCTTTCCTTCGCGACCACGATGTTGTAACGACCCGCCGCGAAGGGAAGCACGTCTATTACCGGATATGCGAGAAACCCGGAACGACGGGTTTGGTCCTTTCGGCGATATTCGACCGGCGCCGTTTCCAGGACAGTCTCAATGAACAGGCTCGACCGGTCGAACATATACGCCCAGTCATATGCATAGAAGATCCCGACCTGCCTGTCTATTTGCTCTAGTTTTCAGCTATTTCGCGAGGTGCGAGTCGATAGCAGGCAAGAAACTCCTGATTGCCCTCTGCCCCAAGTATCGGAGACGGCATCACGCCGACGGGTCGAAGCCCAAGGCATTCCGCACACGCATTGACCTCTTTTACGACACGTTCGTGCTTGAATGCTTCCCGCACGATCCCGCCTTTCCCTACCTCACCTCTGCCAACCTCAAACTGCGGCTTTACGAGCACCACCGCCCATCCGTCCGCCTTCAGCAGCTTTGCGAAGACCGGGAGTATCTTCGTCGCAGAAATGAACGATACGTCCATAACGATAAGATCGAACGCCGTTCCGCCGACATCGGCGAGAACCAGCCTGCGCGCATTGGTATTCTCGTAGGCTGTGACGCGTTCGTCGCTGCGAAGGCGCCAATCCAATTGATTCGTTCCGCTGTCCACGGCGATGACCCTTAGCGCGCCATTCTGCAAGAGGCAATCCGTAAATCCGCCGGTCGATGAGCCGATGTCCAGACAATGGAATCCGGTCGGATCTATCGAAAAATACTGAAGCGCGGCTTCGAGCTTTAGGCCGCCGCGGCCGACATAACGAGCGACCGCACCATCTTTGAGGCGGATCGCCGAGTCATTTGCGACCTTTTCAGAAGGCTTTTCGACCCTGCGTTCATTTACGAGCACAACGCCGGCCATAACGAGCGCTTGAGCCTTTGACCGCGAATCCGCAAGGCCGCGGCAGGTAAGCAGAATGTCGATCCTTTCCTTCGGCATTTAGAGCGATATCTAGAGCTTCATTCTACCCTAACTTTCCTATCAGGCGAGGTGTCGTGATAACTTTGAGTCAAGGAAGATGGATCGCTCACCCAAGGCATTTATTCGTTACGCGTGGTTCACGCTCGGCTATAACATTCTCGTTATCTTGTGGGGCGTGTTTTTACGTGCCTCGAAATCCGGCGACGGCTGCGGCCAGCATTGGCTTACCTGCAACGGCGAGGTGTTGCCGAGTGCCCCTGAACTCAAGGCCGTAATTGAATTTTCGCATCGAATAATGAGTGCGGTTGACGGCGCCGTGGTATTCGTACTCCTTGCATGGGCCTTTATGCTTTGGAGAGGCCATCGAACCGAGCAATCGCGTTCGACGCTCTTGTTTGCGGCCGGCGGAATGTTCTTCGTGATAACGGAGGCATTGGTCGGGGCCGGTCTCGTTCTCACCGGCAATACGGCGGAGAATTTGACCGCGGCGCGGCCCTTCTGGATGGCGGGGCATTTGATCAATACGTTCATTCTGCTCGGCCTTTTGACCCTTGTTGCTAGGCGCGCCTCC
>DAORTR010000181.1:0-3778 GCA_035432765.1 Pyrinomonadaceae bacterium | reverse complement strand
TCCGAGTTGGCGGTATCGGCCGCGAAATTCGAGTACAAGGCCTTGATAGAAGGATTTGCCGATCGAGGACACGCGCTCCATTTCGTCAAAATTCGGATTCGCACGAAGCGAGCGGACGGCTTCAAGGGCAATACCGACCGGACCGCCGATCGAGTTCGACGAGACGCCATTGCTTGCGTTCGTATTCGGCGTTGTGGTCGAGGTGCTGGTCGTGTTCAGGTTGACATAGCAGGTTACGTTGACCGTCGTACCGCACGTGGCCTGAGAGGCCATTGAGGTCGAAACACCGGTCGGGTCCGTGTGGCTGCCAAGATAGAAGACATAATTGCGCGTCGTGCCGTTCGCATTCGTGAATGAGAACGGGTTGGCAACGAGCCAAGCGGCAAGGTCCGCATAACCCGTCGGTGCGACGGGAGCATTGATGTTGTATTCACGCCACAGACGCGCCGTGCGGTTCCAGGTGTAGTTCGCCTCAAAGACCCAGCCCTTTGCGACCTCACGCTCAAAACCGACGTTGAACTGATAGCTTTCAGGGATCTTCAGATTAGGATCGATCGAGCGAAGCGGATTGCTCGAACCTCCGCCGTTAACCAAAAATCCGAGATCGGACGAGCATGCAGTCGCTCCGCACATAGCACGCGAAATTGCTGCCTTTAGCGACGAAACGCTCGCATAGCTCGACGGGAAATCCTGCGAGAGACTTGCGAGAATATTGTTGCGTGCGTTGCCGGTGGTCGGAATGCTGTTCGTATCGAACTGCACGAGGCTGCCGCTGGCATTTTGAATGAAATCACCGACGGTTCTCAAAAGTACGCGATTATAGACGATCGCCGCACCGAAACGGATCACGCCCTTTCGATCCTTGAAAGGCGACCAGGCAAGACCGAATCGGGGACCGAAATTATTGTTGTCCTTAACGGCAGACTCGCGTTCGTAGCGAAGGCCGTAGCTCATCGTCAGGTTGTCGCGGAGCCGCATTTCATCGTTGAAGAACAATGCCCAATACGTGTTCTTGACATCCGACGACGTGCCGAAATTCTGACGATAGCGCGAAAGGACGTTGTTCGAGTAATTGTTAACGCTCGAAAAGTTGAACGTCCCCGACGTATTTTCATTACTCGTTACAGCCGAATTCACGTGCTGAGCGTCAAAGCCGAACTTCATCAAGTGCGAGCCTGCGATATGCGTGATCGAATCTTTGATCTGATACCGCGTCTCATTCCTCGAATCCGAGAAATAAAGGTTGCTGCTCGTTGTCGAGTTGCCAGCGATCAGCGTCTGAACGCGGTTCTCGATCGGATTGCGATAGCTGACGAGGATAACAGGTGCTGTCGGATTATCGGTCTGATAGTTCGGCGAGTACTTCGACCACTGGAAACCGAAATCGTTGACCGTATGGGCACCGAAGCGGTGAATGTCGCGGACGTTATAGGCGTCCGTGTTGATATTCTTGGCCTGAAGCGAATCTTCGAGACGCGTTGTCGATGCGCCCGATGTGCGGCGGTTCGTCTTGCGTCCGAACTGCCATCCGAATGTAAGATCGTTGTCCTTTGTCAGCTTGTGATCGAAACGCGCCGTAACAATGTGGCCGAGATTCGGCGTCGGGACCAGCAGGCTGAATCCCTGCACCGCACCAACTCCGGCGGAACACGGCGGAGCGGGCGAACCGGACGCATCGCAGTATTGCCCCGAACCTGTCGGCGACGGGAGGTTGAAATGCGGATTCGGTATTACGGGCAGGAACGTATCGATGAACGTCGTATCCTGATAATTCTGATATTCGTAAGAGACAAAGAAGAACGTGCGATTCTTGCCGTTATAGACCTTCGGGATCGAGAGCGGACCGCCGAAGGTAAACCCCGGATTGTATTGAGAGAACGGGAGACGGTCGTAACCGCGGCTGTTGTTGTACCAGGAATTCGCGTTCATTCGCGCATCCTTGAATGTCATATATGCGCGGCCGCGGTATCGGTTCGTTCCGCCGCGAGTGGTCATATTCACGCGACCGCCCGAGGCACGTCCGTACTCGGCCGAGAACTGATTTCTGATGACCTGCACTTCGCCGATCGCATCGATCGAAGGCTGAAAGCGGTCACGGGCCGAGCGGTCGTCATTGTTGTCAAAACCGTCGATCGTGATGTTATTCGAATATGAAGCGCCGCCTGAGATCGTGAAATTTCCCTGTTCGAGCGGCGTGCCTCGCGGGTTAGAATTGCGGTCTTCTGCGAGATCGCTCGTCGAAAGTGCTTCTTCCGAAGTGCCGCCGACTGCGAGGACGAGGTCGAGCTGCTTTGGCGTGTTATTCGGCAACTCTTCGATCTCGCGTTCGGTGAGCGTGCTGCCGACGACGGTTCGCGTTGTGTCAACGTCGAGGACGGATTCGGGATCGGCGGTTACGGTCGTTTCGACGGCGACACCTGCGAGAGCGAGTTTGAAGTCCTGCTGCACGCGTTTACCGGCGATCATCGCAAGTTCCGGCGTTTCCGTCACGCCAAAACCGGACGCAGTCGCGGTTATCTTGTATTTGCCGGGATCGAGAGCGACGAACTGATAACGCCCGTCGCCATTGGTCGTGGCGGTCAATTCCTTTCCGACGGTCACCTCTTTGATCGTGACCGTGGCCCCGACCACGGCAAGTCCGTTCGGGTCGGTAACCGTACCCGAAACCGCTACGTGGTCAAGATCCTGACCGAAGGACAAGACCGACAACATCAACACGAGCACCGCTGTGAGCAGGCCGTAAACCGCAAATCTGCTATGCATTAACTAAATCTCCTAGAAACCTTTGGGATAATTTGGATGGTGTAATGCTAGCGGAAAAATGGCTTGAAATCAAAGAAATCAGAGCGAATTTAACGAAGGGCGTCTAACCGCGGAATTCCGTCCGCCGATGCGTGGAAACCGTGATCAACGCACTCGAACTTTTCGGGCTCTCATCCTTTCGCACGAATTCGCCGGCATGCGTTCGCAAATATTCGAAGAATCGTTCGAATTCACGCTGCATCTCGTCCATCTTCGACCGCATATTCAAGATGATCTCGACGCCGGCGAGGTTCACGCCAAGGTCGCGTGTGAGGGACAAGATCACCTCTAGCTGCTCAAGATCGGCGTCGGAATATAGGCGCGTGTTGCCGTCCGAACGCGACGGCTTCAAAAGCCCTTCGCGCTCGTACAGCCTCAGCGTCTGCGGATGTATCTCGTACTGCTCCGCGACGGCGCTGATTGTATAGGTTTTAACGCGCTTCTTCATCTTCCATTAAGTTTCGAAGTTCCGAGGTTACGAAGTTACGAAGTTTAAGCCGTTTTGCCCCGGAGATATTTCGCTAACGAAAACGTCATCTTTGAAATTTCCGAAATTGAAGCGTAAAGCCTCTCAAAATCATCTTTCGCGAGATAGCCGAGGCCAACAGCGATATGTAAGTGACTCTGAACCTCGTGGGCCGACCCGCGAGCTATGTTCAAAAAGTTAGCGAACTCCTGGTTACTCTTCCGGCCGTGTCCTTCCGCGATATTGGCCATTATCGAGACAGATGCTCGTCTGATCTGGTCGCGTAGGCCGAAATCTTTTGAAAATGCTCCTTCGCTCGTGATGCGATAAATGCCGAGCGTAACATCATAAGCCTTTTGCCACGCCTGGATCTCTTCAAACCCATCAAATTTCGCCATCGCCCTCGTCGAATGCCTCTCAACTTCCTAACTTCTTAGCCTCGTAACTCGCAACTTCGCAACTTCGTAACTTCGCAACTTCGTAACTTCGTAACTTCGTAACTCTGCAACT
>DAORTR010000180.1:0-3789 GCA_035432765.1 Pyrinomonadaceae bacterium | reverse complement strand
TCGATCGCGATGACCAAGCAGATGCTCGATGCGACCGCCGACGAAATGGGCAAGCTCGACAGCTACAACCGCGAAATGGGAAATTACGACCTGCTTCCCGAACCGAATAAGACTTAGGACCGCGTTTCTCGACGCGTCTTTGCAGGACGTGCCGGTTTCTTATAAAATCATTGTTTTAGTTCACTTTTACCGCTGACTCGGCGAAAGCCGGGGAGGTTATTATTTTATGAAAAAAGTTGGCATTTTAGTGGGGCGAGAAGTAACGTTCCCGGAGTCAATGATCGCTTCGATCAATGAAAATGGCGGCGGCAAGGTAACCGCCGAAATGGTGACCGTCGGTGGCATCCGCGAGGACGAGCCCAAACGCTACGACGTAATTATTGACCGAATTTCACACGAGGTTCCATATTACCGGGCGATGCTCAAGCGCATGGCTCTCGAAGGAACCTATATCATCAACAATCCGTTCTGGTGGTCGGCAGACGACAAGTTCTTCAATTTTTCGCTCGCGAAAAAGATCGGCGTCGCCGTTCCAAAGACGATCCTGCTGCCACAGCAGAGCTACATCAAAGATATTACGAGCGAATCGCTCCGCAATCTCGAGTTCCCGCTCAATTGGCAGGAGATCGTCGATCACATCGGCTTTCCGGCATTCCTAAAGCCGCACGACGGCGGCGGCTGGAAGAACGTGTCCAAGCTCCATAACGAAGAGGAACTGCTTCGCGAATATAACGATTCCGGCACGCTGTGTATGACGCTGCAGGAAGGCATCGAGTACGATCAGTTCGTCCGCTGCTACTGCGTCGGACGCGAGAAGGTCCTGATTATGCCGTACGACCCGTCAAAACCGTACCTGTCGGGAATGCAGTATGTGAACGTCGAGAATTATCTTTCGCCGGAACTGCACGCACGCGTCGAACGCGACGTCATCACGCTCTGTACGGCGTTGGGCTATGACCTCAACACGGTCGAGTTCGCGATCAAGGACGAGATACCTTATGCGATCGACTTTATGAACCCAGCACCGGACGCCGAACTTGCGTCGGTCGGCGAATACAATCACCGTTGGATCGTCGATAATATGACCGATTTCATCCTGAGGAAACTCGAAGACGGTTTCGAGACGCCGGACTACCGCTGGACCGCGATGCTTAATCGAGCATAGAACGCGACTTTTTGAGGGCGGTGCAGTTAATCTTCGCCTGCGACGTCGTCGTAGGCGATTCGTTCGGTTAGAACGCCTGAGGCTATTTTTAGCCCCAGCCAAACCGAAAGAGCGATGGCCGTAACCGCCCAACCGACACTCAAGACCGTCTCGTCCGCCGACGTTATCCCCACGGCAAGGACAAAAAAGCCGAACGATACGATCCGAAGGAGAGTTCGCCGTGTCCGCTGCAGCGAATCGAGCAAGCCGACACGCCCGACCTCCATTTCCATATAGGTATCGTCCGCGTTGAGGTTCGTGTAGTAATTCGCTTCATCGCGCGACCAACGTCGCAGTGCGGGAGATAACGTCGAATTCGCGGCCGCTGCGAACCGATGTATGACGTGCGCTATCTTGCCGTCGCGCAAGGCCGTCTCGGCTAAGCCGCGAGAGGCGAGGAATGTTTCTCCGTCCGCTTCTGCAGCTCGATTGAACGCATTTTCAGCCCGCCGCCAATCTCCGATCTGAGCGAATGATTCGCCTATTCGGGCAAGCAATGCCGCATCCTCATCCGAATATCTTTCGGCGAGTTTTAAGGCCGCGACCGACCGTCTTGCGAGTTTCTGGCTGCGTTCGGTTGCGGCAAGCGATTGCAGGCATCGAGAAAAATCGTAGAGCAACCGTCCGTCCTTGCGTTGGATCAAAAGCGCACGCCGAAAACATTCGAGAGCCCGAACAAGGTGGCCCGAAAGCCTCAGTTCGTTGCCAAGATCCGAAAGGTATCGGACCCTGTTCTCGCCGTCTTCCGAGATATCCAATTCGGACTCAGCCCTTCCCCGCATCTTAGAAGGACGCGTTGTAACCGTGTCCCTCAATACATCCGAGCTAGGGATCCCGGCGAACGAAGCCTTCATCAACGCTTCTTTTGGATCTATCGTATATGCCCGCAGATCGAGCGATCGTGCGTCCAACACTTCTTCGCTAAGTTTCGGCAGAAGTGCCGCGACGAGCCGCCGGAAGTTCTCGCCATGCGACGTAAAGGCCAGCGAGATCCCGCGACCGCGAACGCAGGTTCGATATCGGTAATGAACACGATGTCCGCGACGCAAAACACGCACAGCCTGCGTATCTACCTGTTCAATATCGCTGAGTCGAAGTGAGCTTCGCCGCGAATAGAATCTAGCCCAAAGCGTCGGAAGGATGCCTGTGCGAGAAAGACGTCGGCCGTTGAAAACGATGTGGTCCGAGGCCGCGAAGAATGGAACGATGACCCATGAAACCGAGAATAATACGAACCCCGCGATCGTGTACTCTGCATAAAAAGCCAGAGCACAGGCGTAGGTTCCTAGCAGAAATGCCGTGATGTAGGAGTTAAATGGAGCCCGCACCCCGACCGTCTCCTGAAGCCTCGCTTCGTTGCAGATATCGTTCGGTGCCGGTATGGTTTCTCTCATTTATCGCCCATTGAGAGCGTAGTGAAAATTAAAGGCGCCCATTTAGGGAAATTCAGGTCCCGTTCGACCTACGTGCTCGCGGCGTTAGCCTCCGAATGGATTGGCCGCCGCCGGTTCGGCGATCTCCTTTGCACGATCAGGAGCAAGTTCCGTCAGCTTCTCACGAGCGGTTCGTGCGGTTTCGGTCTGCGGTGCGGGTTCGCCACCGGCAGTCTTGGCTTCGCTCGCCGCCTTAACGATATTGTAATAGATATCTGCGGCTTCTTTGTTCTTATTTTGCTTCTGATAGACGCCAGCTAGGTTGAAATTGATCGTCTCTTTCGAGAGTACGGGGTTATCAACGCCGGCAAGTTCTTCGTACAATTTGGCAGCTTGGTCGTATTGCCCGTCGTCCGTGCGAATCTGAGCCAAAGCGAACTTTGACAAATACGCAGTGTCGGATGAACCTTGCGACAGAGCTTCGAGGTCGGAGATCGCACCTGGCCGATCGATCGCGACCTTGTTCATCGCAATGAAGTACTTTGCCTTTTCGGCGACGGCCCCGCTTCCGGTATCAACGACCTTCTGAAATGCCGCGATCGCCGCGTCTGCACGCTCTTTCTCGGTCTTAAAGGTCTTTTCCGTTGAACCTCCGGGCAAAGGCACCGCGGTTACGCGAGCCTCCGCGATCTCGATCGCCTGCCCGAGAGCGGTCTGAGCCTCAGAGCTCGAACGGCGGGTCCACGAGGCGATGACAAAAATGATGAGCCCGACGACGACCAGCGCTCCGATAACATAGAGAATCGTTCGCCCGCGTCCTTCGACGGCTCTGCCGAAGCCTTCGACGCCGCGGCCTACGCTCTTCTGGAAGCGATCTTCGTAGGACACGTCCTTCGGTTGGTCGGCGGCGCCCTCAACGGGGCCAAATCGTCTTTTCTTCTTTGCCATATTCAGTTAAAAAAAACTGCAAATATAAACTGCAGGTTCGTTGTATAATTAGCCCCAAAGGGCTTTTTTCAAAAGTGCTAATTTAGCTTAAATTACGTCTAAGAGCAAATATGCAGGGAAAATAGCCCGAAAAGACGCCGTAAAAATTATTCCCAACTTGTTTGGGAACAAATCGGAGCCGAGCGGTGTCAATTGTATCGGATATGGCGAAATAGCTGCATATCCCGTTATTAGGAATGGCTCTTTGGACTTGAGGAAAATGAG
>DAORTR010000179.1:0-3791 GCA_035432765.1 Pyrinomonadaceae bacterium | reverse complement strand
GTCGCGCACCGCTTCGCGAAACGCATTGCGGGCAACCGCGTATATCGTGGAGAAAAAATTCGGATTCGGCACTTTTGTATCGTGATCGCGAGCGGGCAAGCCGCGAGACGTTAATTATTCTACATTAGGTCAATACTTCTTCGCTATCTTGTTGCGAGGCCAGGGCATCTGCCCTCTTGAGACTCAACTCCCGAACAACTTGCCTTGTCTTTCCGAACGGCGACACTTTTCTCAATTCCCGCCGAACGGCGAATCAAACCCCGGCAGCGTAACCTTCTCCTCAGGATGCAAAACCTCACGCTCATCTTTCACCGCATAGATCGCGTCTCGCGGCATTAGCTCCATAAGCGGCGGCAGCTTTTCAGCGAATGCTTCTTTGGCCGCCTCGGCGCTCCCTTTTGTCATCAAATTCCACCACGAAAGCGCCTGGCCTTTGTTGAGCGAGATACCCGTATTCAATGCAGTTGCCGCATCGTCCGGTCTGCCGTTGCGGTCGAGGATGTAAGCAAGCCTCGCGTATAAGAAGGCCGAACGCGGATATGCTCTTAGGGCCTCGCGTATGGTCGATTCCGCGCCATCCAGGTCATTGCCTAAAAGCTGCGCGATCGAAAGCCGTGCGTAATCAACCGATGTCGCTTTTCCTTTGTCGATCGCCCGACGGAAATGCAACGCGGCCGCGTCATACTTCTTATCGGACAACAGATCTTTTGCAAAACCCCATTCGAGCGTCG
The DNA here is from genome assembly GCA_035432765.1 of Pyrinomonadaceae bacterium. Lineage (GTDB taxonomy): Bacteria > Acidobacteriota > Blastocatellia > Pyrinomonadales > Pyrinomonadaceae > OLB17. The sequence goes on along the minus strand of DAORTR010000179.1, from coordinate 3,060 downwards.
CATTCGCCGGATCCAGCGAGACCGCCTTTTCGATCGCGGCGTGGCGCACGTCGAGGTCGCTGTCAGACAGTCCGTCGATAGCCGTCTGCAGAGCGACAATTCGGACAACGGAATACGTCCCGAGCATCACCGCGAGAGCGGCGATCGCGGCGAACAGGATGTGCCATTTTGTCTTGCTTGATGATGTGCGTTCGGCGGGCGCGCGACGGCCGATCGTTCCGCCGACCGCTACGGCAAGCACGATAAAGAACGCTATCCCGTTCTGTATGATCCTGAACGAGTAGGCTGTTACAACCGAACTTGCAATGAACGCTGCCAACCCGATGAATGCCGCGATTGCGTAAGGCGATGCTCGTCGAAAATTCCGCAGGAGGTCGATCCCGGAGTAAAAAAGTCCTGCGAGCAGAACGGCGAAGATCAGAAACCCAACGACGCCAAGTTCGGCGGCGATCTGTATGTACTCGTTATGAGCGCGCTCGGCGAGGGCATCATCGGCAAGCGCGAGATTCGGGTCGTCGGGATATCGCCCGGCGTACTGCATTCGATATCGGACGAATTCCTGTCCGAAGTTATCCGCTCCGACGCCCAAGATCGGCGAACTTCTGAACATCTCCACGCCGATATCAAAAAAGAAGGGCCGGATCTGCGCGCTTGCGGCGGATTCGGGTGCGACCACGCGGTCAACCATCGGCGCTTTATCGACCATCAGAACGGGCCAGAAGGTTGCGATCAAGATTGCGGCTATCGCCAAGCCGCCGACTGCGACCGCGTTCTTTCTTGCTTTCCGGAATCGCGGAAAAATGAACGCCGCGGCGGCGAACGCAATGATCTCGATAATAAACACTCCGACGCCGGTTCGGCTAAAACTCATTACGACGAACAGTCCGAGGACGAACACGGTCGCATAACCCAATATTCGCAGCCGTCGTCGCGAAACAAGAGCAAATGCCGCGATGAGCGGAAAGATCGTGTTCGTCAACTCAGTGTATTTCGAGAATCGAAGCCCGAGGGTCGTGCCGCCTTCCTTAAAGATCGAGACGGTAAAGAATTCGACAAGGGGCGAAAGGCTCAGAAGAAGCACAAATACGCACAGCCCGACCGCGAATTGCTCGCGTGCATCGCGTCTGGCGAGTATCCATCTTGCGACGAGATAGTAGCCGAGATAATTTGCCCACACGCCCGTGTGATGTATGACCGACAAAAGGGAATTCGCCCAGAATGCCGAAAGCCCGCTCCAGAGAATGAAAAGTGCGATCGGAGCGACGATCAGCCGTCTCTCGGAGCGCGACATCGCCAACACGCTTTGGGTCAACTCGCCCGTGACCCAACCGTAACCGAGAAGGATCAACAGAAAGATCGACCCCACCGTCTCCGGTCGCCACGGATGCATGAACGCATCCCATTGCGGATAGACATTGATGATCGGCACTAGGAAGATCGCGATCGTCGCCGCGGCAAATATTACCGCCGGCAGGCTTTCCTTTTTCAAGAACGAATTGGTCATCACGCGTGTTTCAAGGATAGCGGAATCTCGGAGAGATCGGTAAACGGGGCTTTGCGTTAAACTTTCGGTCGCGGCGCGTGGAAGATCAAGAAACATATCAAAAGGCCATTCGCAACGTCCGAGATGTTGCGTCAATGAAACATTGTAGCATACGTACAAGCCCTGTCAAGCTTTTTTCTGCCGTGCCGCGAAATAAAAAAGAGGCCGTCTTTTCAGACAGCCTCTTTAATCCATAGACCGATGTTAGTCGATCATTAGTTACCCATAACCGTACCGCCCGTAACCGAGCAGCCAGATGCACAGCTGTAAGTAAGATTCGTTGCTGCGGGGCGGTTAAGGATCACACCGTCGGTAGCGATACCGAAGTTTCGCGTACCGGTTGCGGTAACGCCCGACGAGGACTGGGGCACTGCACCAAATACGAAGGTTGCAGGAGCACTCGGGCTAGCAGCACTACGCTGGCCAGTGAAGGTGTATCCGCTCTTTGCACCGCTGCCGAGCTGGCCGTCAACCAAGTTGATGTTGGCGCCTGCCATGATACCGAGACCGGTGTTGTCCATTGCGCTTGTAGCACCGGCATACTCACCAGCACCATAGGTAGCAGCGTAGGTCATCTGAGCACCATGAACGGTGCGGAGCGAAGAAACGGCCGAACCTTCGTTAGCTGAACGACGTGCAGCAAGCAGGTTCGGAATAGCGATAGCAGCGATGATGCCGATGATAACAACGACGATCAAGAGTTCGATGAGCGAGAATCCCTTTTGGTTTTTCATTTTGTTTTTCACAATCTCCTAAAAATGTTGAAAAGTCTTACGTACCTTTCCCAGGCAGTGCTAGAGATACAAGGAGCGTGCCAAAGGAGAGTTTAGAGTTCATGGAGTTCGTAGAGTGTTGAGTTTATTGAGTTTAGAGCATCGCGGTCGAGAGTGCCGGATGGGAGTTCGGCTACAACGACAAGAAGAATCTACTCAAATTAACGGAAAATGGCAGTTGGGCGGTGACAAAATCTGTAAGTCTGTGTGAGTTTTTAGAGTTTTGAGAGTTACGAGGTGCTCTGCAGATGCTTGCAAAGCCCCATCGTCATCCTCGAAACTTCGTCGAGTAAGTAGTAGATAGCGTCAAAGACATCTCGATCTATATACTCAAGATCCAGGGCGATATAAAGATGAGACTGCGTTTCTGCGGCAGAACCGTGGGCGATGACAAGAAAGTTTGCAAACTCACGGTTCGTGCGGCGACCAAAACCCTCAGCGATATTGGCCATTATCGAGACAGTCGAGCGTCGGATCTGATCTCTCAAGCCGAAATCCCTCGAAAATGCAGAGTCGGCAGTTGCTTCGTATGTTTTCGCAGTAGTTTCGCGGGCTTTCTGCCAAGCTTTAATGTCTTCAAATCGAACGAACGTCGCCATAAAACTCCAAACTCTCCGAACTCTCCGAACTCTCCGAACTCTCCGAACTCTACAAACTCTCCGAACTCCGCATCTGCGCGGACAGTTCGCGGATGTTGTGTTTGTCGAGCAGGTGGCGGAGCGAGCGGACGGGCATTTTGAGGAT
>DAORTR010000178.1:0-3828 GCA_035432765.1 Pyrinomonadaceae bacterium | reverse complement strand
GAGGAGAGAGATGAAAAACCTATTTAAAAAGCCAAAGTCCTTGTGGATATTTCTCGGTATATTTCTTTTAGTGTCGTTTCTGACGATCGGGAGCTGCGCACGCAAATCGGCGCTCAAGCAGGATAAAGGCGGAGCCGCAGAAGCTGCGACGCTAACCTATGTTGCGCCCGGCGATCTCGATGAATACTACTTATTCTATTCAGGCGGGCATTCGGGCAACGTCTATGTTGCCGGCATTCCGTCGATGCGTCATATCTCGACGATCCCCGTCTTTGCTAAGTATCCGGCGACGGGGTACGGCTTTGATAAGGAAAGCAAGGAGATGCTCGGCGAGTACGATTGGGGCGATGTTCACCATCCGGCTTTGAGCGAGACAAAGGGCGATTACGACGGACGCTGGCTTTTCGTCAACGACAACGGCAACAACCGCGTCGCACGCATCGATCTACGCGACTTTAAAACAAAGCAGATCTTGGGGCCGGTCCCGAACGTGTCGGGATTTCACGGCGGAGCATTCGTAACGCCGAACAGCGAATATGTGCTTGCGGCATCGCGTTTCTCGATCCCGCTGCCGAAGGGAACTGCGGCTTCGGTCGAGGATTATGCAACGAAATTCAAAGGCGTTGTTTCGGGTATCGCGATCAAGCCTGACTCGGGCGAGATGAGCGTCGGCTGGCAAGTGATGATGCCGCCATACAACTTCGACCTCGGCGACGCAGGCAAGGGGCCGAGCGAAGGCTGGGCATTCTGGACGAGCTACAATACCGAAAAAGCGATCGGCAAACTCGAAGTAACATCGACTCAGCGCGAGCGTGACTACATCGTTGCGGTCAACTGGAAAGAGGTGGAAAAGGCCGTACAAGCGGGCAAAACTTCGATGGTCGACGGCGTGCCCATGATCGATCCGGTTCAGACTCCGGGATTGGTCTATCTGATCCCTTGCAGCAAGAGTCCGCACGGCGTCGATGTAAGCCCGGACGGAAAGTGGATCATCGGAAGCGGCAAACTTCAATCGATCACGACCGCCTACAGCGTTGAGAAGATGCTGGCCGCGATCCAATCGAAGAATTTTTCGGGCGAAGAGGACGGCCTTCCGATCCTGAATTACGACGCGATCAAAGAAGCCGAAGTGAACGTCGGGCTCGGCCCGCTCCACACGCAGTTCGACAATCAAGGCAACGCCTACACGAGCCTGTTCGTGGAAAGCGCTGTCGCGAAATGGAAGCTCGGAACCTGGGAGGTCGTCGATAAGATCCCGGTTACGTACAACATCGGCCACCTTGCGACCGCGGAAGGCGACACGGTCGATCCGGATGGAAAGTTCCTCGTCGCTCTCAATAAACTCTCGCATGGTACGCACTTGAACGTCGGGCCGTCGCAGCCCGAGAGTACGCAGTTGATCGGCATCGAAAGCGAGAAGATGAAGCTGCTCTATAACGCCTTTACCGAGCCTGAGCCGCACTATGCTCAGATCATCAAGGCCGACAAGCTGAAGCCGATCGAGGTCTATCCGAAAGAGGAGAATAAGAATCCGTTCGCCATCTGGGACATCAATGACGCGAAGGCGGAACGCACTTCGGACGGCGTTGTCGTGAAGACGATCCTCGTTCGCAGTACGATCACGCCGACGGCTGTCGAGGTAAATCAGGGCGATAAGGTTACGTTCCACTTGACCAACATCGAGCAGACGACGGACGAGCTGCACGGCTTTGGACTTCTGGAATACAACATAAACGTCGTGGTGGATCCGGGCGAGACAAAAACGATCGAATTCATCGCGAATAAACCGGGCGTCTATGCGTATTACTGCACGAACTTCTGTTCGGCATTGCACCAGGAGATGCAGGGGTATTTGGTCGTAAAACCAAAATAGGACAATCCAGCCGCGCGACGGCGAGAGTTGGTGAGTAAAGAAAAGTCTATCCTCGCTGCCTCTCGCCGTACGCGCGGATCCGGCAGGAAAAAAAAGGGGGATAGAATGGCAACCGAGGAAGCACAAACAGCGGACCGAGCAAACGGATCTGAGAGTTGGATACGGCGATTTCTGGTTCAGAAATATGATTTTCTAGAGCAGCCTTTACCGCTCATCAGTCGTTTGCTCATCATCATTGCGTCGCTAGCGTTATTGATCGTATTCCTTTTCCCTCTTTGGAATATGACCTTTTTCTCCAATCAATACACGGACGGCTTAGCGCTAGACATTTATGCGTATCGGCTTGAAGGGGCAAAGACGCCGAATCGGGATGACCTTCGGGAGATAAATTCGCTCAATCACTATATCGGGATGCGGCCGCTGCTCGAGAGTGATTTTAGCGAATTCGTCTGGCTGCCGTTCGCGATCGGCGGCTTGATGCTGCTAGCATTGCGGGCGGTCGTTCTCGGAAAGATGTCGAAGCTCGTCGATGTCTTCGTGCTGTTCGTATATTTCAGCTTGTATTCGCTTTGGAGTTTTTACTACCGGCTGCACAGCTACGGCCACAATCTCGATCCGACGGCGGCCATAAAGGTCGAACCTTTCACGCCGCCGCTGTTCGGCGAACAAGTCGTTGGAAACTTCACGGTCTATAGCTATCCGGACGTCGCCTCATACGCCTTCATCGTTTACGGAATATTGCTGTTTGCCGCGATCTGGTGGGCGTGGCGTGCGTATCGACGCGATTCGAGTACGGCTGAGGCGGCGTAGAAGTTTGGAGACGGAATGAGGACGTTTTTCGCCAGTTTTGCATTGGTATTCTTTGCGGTATGCGCGGCGCGAGCCGAGGTGCTGCATGTCGGAGCTGAAGAGCAGTTCAAGATGATCACCGCCGCGATAAAAGCCGCGAACGCGGGAGACACGATACGCGTAGAGAGCGGCATTTATAACGAGAATCTGCTGCTCGACAAATCGATTACGATCGAGGGCGTCGGAAACCCGACGATAAAGGGAACCGGCAGCGGCAGCGTTATCGAGATCATCGCCGATAACTGCACGGTCGCACGAATGAAGGTCGAGAAAAGCGGCGGCAACCTTGTCGGCGAAGACGCAGGCGTCCTTCTACGCTCGAACGGCAACGCGATCGAGGACCTCGAATTGCGGGACGTTCTGTTCGGCATTTATCTGTTCAATTCCTCGGACAATAAGGTCAACCGAAATCAGGTCTTCGGAAGGACGGAGTTGGAGAGCGGATCGCGCGGCGGCGGCATACACGTTTGGAATTCGAGGAATAATCTCTTTGAAGACAACGTCGTAACCGAGGCCCGCGACGGAATGTACATACAGACGAGTTCGAATAACATCTTCCGTCGCAATCGTGTCTTTGACGTGCGCTACGGGCTGCACTTTATGAACTCGGACGACAATCTTTTCGAGGATAATGTCTTCTACGACAACATCGCCGGTGCGGCGATAATGTATTCGAAAAATATCGTCCTCAAACGAAATACCTTCGTGCACAATCGGGGATTCAGCTCGTTCGGCATCCTTTTTCAGGACTGCCGCGAATGTACGATCGAGGAGAATCTTGTGCTCGACAACGCGGTCGGACTATTCCTTGAAGCTTCGCTGAACTCGGTCTTTCGCCGAAATACGATTGCCGAGAACGACGTTGCGATGGAGATCTTCGCAAGTTCGGAGAACAACCGATTCGAGCAGAATAATTTTATCAACAATATGAGTCCGCTCACCTTGATCGGGAAAACTAGTTCGACAAAATGGGCGTCGGACGCGGGCGGAAATTATTGGGATGACTACGACGGCTATGACCTCGACACCGACGGGATCGGCGACGTGGCGCATCCGATCCACAATATCTTCGAGTATCTGGAAGGGAATTTTCCGCGTATGCGGAT
>DAORTR010000177.1:0-3975 GCA_035432765.1 Pyrinomonadaceae bacterium | reverse complement strand
GGAACGGCGAAAGATCCCAAAAACAGGGACGCGAAAACAACGACAAACTTTATCGTGAAGGTTTTGAGCATTGCTTGGGTCGATCTGCGAAAGTATTCTGACGCGGAGCCCGATATTTCGGGCGTGTCGCAATTATACCACAGCTTTTGGCCGCGTTGGGAATTTTTTACTTTCGGGGACATTTCGCTGTTAAAGAACAACCTCACGTTCGTTAGATGAGGCCGCCGCGAATTCGGATGCCGCCAAACACACGAGGGCCCATCGGCCTGAAGATGATTGACTTTCGTCCTGCCGACTGCCTAGAATCCAACATCGACGCCGTTCTCAAATGAAAAAAGACTCGCTTCCGCCGATCACGGCCAGAAATATCAAACTCGCACACGCCGCGTCTTCCGATGCGATCAGAGAACGTCTGGCCGAGTTTTCGGCCGTTCTTGAGACCGGCGACGACTTTCGCTTCTGGGAAGAGATGGTCTATTGTTTCTTCACGGGAGGCTGCTCGGCGAAAATGGGCCTTCGCTCGATCGAAAAGGTGCGTCATCTGCTTCTCAAAGGCAGTCAAAAGCAACTCGCGAACGCCTTGTCCGGCACTCACCGCTATCCGTTCGCCCGTTCACGCTACATCGTCGAATCGCGCAACTTCTTGCATGCGGACTGCGACCTTCAGCTTCGTGCGAGGCTACTCGCGTTCACCGATCCGCACGAACGTCGCGATTGGCTCGTCCGGGAGAAGGGAATAAAGGGCCTCGGCTATAAAGAAGCAAGCCATTTCTTGCGAAATGTCGGCTTCCGCGGATATGCGATACTGGATAAGCACGTCCTGAACTGCCTCGCCGCTCTGAAAATAATTCCTGAGGCGAAGCCACCAAACACGAGGCTAAGGTATCTAACCATCGAGGAAAGCCTTAAAAAACTCGCTCGACGCACTCAGATCGACTTTGACGAGCTGGATCTGGTTCTCTGGTCGATGAAGACCGGCGAGATCCTCAAATAATCTGATCCAACGATGGAGGGCCTATGATCCAGCCTCCCAGAACTTTAGCTCCAAGCAAATATCTTCGAATGATCGGCTGCGCCGTTTTCCTGCAATGCCTCGCGCTTGCGTTTGCCGCTCCGGCCTTTTCGCAAAAACTGTCTGATTCCGCACGCGACTCTCTGAAAGAGGCGATCCGCCTAACGCGCGACAACGAACTCAAAAAGAGCGAGACGATCCTGCAAAAGTTGGTCAAAGCCGAGCCTGACTTCGCCAAAGCACGCACCGAACTTGCGTTCAACCTCACAAAACAGCGGCGTTTCGTCGAAGCTTACGAGGCTGTGCTTTCCGTCCTTGATAAGGACAAGAAGGACTCGCGTGCGCTCTCTGTGCTCGGCGCGCTTTTGGTGGCGAGCGGCCGCCTTCGAGAGGCGCGTGCGATCCTTTATCGAACGCTCGATCTCGGCCGCGGAGAACATCTTGCGTGGGCGAGCCTAGGTATGCTCGATTATTACGACAATGACGTCGATGAGGCCTTGAAAAGCTTGAAACAGGCGATCTATCTCGCCCCGCGTGAACCGGATTACTATTTCTCGCTCGCTCAGGCATCCGTCAGGGCCGAGCATTATAAAGATGCGGCAACTGCCTACGAGCGCTTTCTTGCCGTCTCCGGCGAAATGGACGTTGACCGCCGCGAACGCATCAAAGGCCTCGTTAGTTTCCTGCTTTATCTGGGCGAAAGGCCGTCGCTCTATGACGCAAGCGGCTCAAAGGCGACCAACATCAAATTCGAACTTGTGAGTAACCGCCCGCTGATGGAGGTTTACCTTAACGACAACGAAAAGCCGTTCCGTTTTGTGATAGACACGGGCAGCGGTATGACTGTCGTTTCCGAAGAGGCCGCAAAGGCCTTGGGGATGAAGGAAGTTGCGCGGGGCGGCAAAGGTCGCGGCGTCGGCGGTGACGGCACGTTCCCGATCGTTTACGGGTTCGTCAACGAGATCAAGATGGGCGACGTCAGCGTTCACAATGTTCCGGTCTATATCAGGAACGTCCGCTCACGCAACAACATCGACGGCTATCTTGGGCTTGCCGTCATCTCGAAGTATTTCACAACGATCGACTACGGTACGAACACTGTCATCTTGTCCAAAGAAGATACGGGCGATGTTTTCTCGAAAGCGAATGTCGATCATATGCTGCCTCTGCGTCTCACGCCGAGCGGCTTCTTAAGCGGCGAGGTCGGCGTTGCGGGCATTGAGACGAACCTGAATTTCATCGTCGATACGGCCGCCAGCATCTCCGTGATCTCGGACAACGTGGCGTCTGCCGAGGCTATAAAAAAATACCTGAGCGATGAGCGTTACAAGGTTTTGGGCGTTGCTGGCGAAACCGTCGATGTTCCCGCTTTCCTGCTGCCGCGTGTTACATTCGGCAAGAACGTTCGCGCGCCGCTGGTGGCTGTCGCGCTCGACCTCGGCTCCATCAACGAGGCGTCGGGCTTCGATCAGGCCGGGATACTCGGCGGCAATTTCCTGAAGAATTACCGCGTTGCGTTCGATTTCAAAAGGTCGCGCGTGCGCTTGACGCCGCTTGCGGTCGAGAAGGAGTAAATGAAAACAAGCCTCTATCTTGAAACGTCCGTCATCGGTGCGTATTTGGACAACGGCGACGCATTTCGCCGCGACCTCACGATCCGCTGGTGGGAACACGAGATGCAGGATTACGACGCATTTTCGTCTTACCTCGTCCGCCGCGAACTCGAACATTTTCCCGAGCCGCACCGCACCGGCTACCTTAATCTCGCAAAAGAGACGAACGAACTCGACATTCCCGAAGAGGCCGCCATCCTCGCCGAAGGCTACATCGACCGCGCCGTCATTCACCGGCGTTTCCTCTCGAACGCCATACATTATGCTGTCGCGTCCGTCTATAAACTCGATTATTTCGTTACGTGGGATTTCGGCCATCTCGCCAACATCCGTAAGCAAGCCCGCCTGCGTCTCTTCAATACCGCCGCCGGCTTCGCCTCCCCGACCATCATTACCCCCGAATTCCTCGTCCACTCGATCTAACGGCATCTAAGCGCCCTGTGAACCGGACCGGACCTAGCAATGTGTTGACAATTCGGCTCAAATTGGGCAATGCTGTCTGTGGAAAATAACCCTCAGTCCGAACTGTCACCGTACGGTGTGCGTGCCCGAAAGGGCTAGGCTGCGGTTTTATTTTGGCCAAAATTGGACATATCCCTCTCGTTCCTTGAGTATTTTGACGATAAGCCCGGGTCGCCGGATTCGTCCACAAAAACTAGCATAAGATTGAGACCCTCGGGTAAGTCTTCGCGATCCGATGCGCTCTCGCACTGTTCGCAAAGGGCGTAAGTATGCGCCGGAAAATTATAGGCAAAGACCTGCGGAGTCTGATGAAAGGTTTAAAAGCTCAAGGTCCAAAGTGGCGGTTTTGGGAAAACGCCCTTGAACCTTGAGTTAGGTTATCGCGAACTACGGACGTGGTGTGCCGTCGACGAATCGCGGCAGGGAGACTGACTGGTTCAGATACACGCCGAATTCGGTGCCGGACTTTACATCGACATCCTCACCCTTGGTCTGCGTTTCGGTGATAAGGCCGCCGACGCCGCCGATGATGCCGCCGATAAGAGCGCCCTTTCCGCCGCCGATCGCCGCGCCAAGCAATGCGCCGCCCGCGCCGCCGCCGCCGATGAAGATCAGTTTGCGATGCTTCATCTTGTCGCCCGATGCAGAGCCTTCGTTATCGCTCTTGCCGTCCTTTGTGTCGAGGTCGGTGAGCGTTCCGTTTATCGAACGCGTAGTTCCGTTCGGGAGCCGGACGGAAGTGAAACTTACGTCGATCGTGCCCGGTTTTCCGCCCTTTCGAGACTTCTCGACACTGTCAACACGGCCGTTAACGGTGCTGCCGGTCGGGATCACGATCACGCCGTTGCTCGAATAGACAGGCTCGGTAACGGTCGATGAAAAGGTCGA
>DAORTR010000176.1:0-4018 GCA_035432765.1 Pyrinomonadaceae bacterium | reverse complement strand
CTTTATGCGGAAGCAGGCCGAGAAACGCTATCTCGCGATCGCAGCTGGTGAGCCGAAACCGGAGAGCGGCGAGATCGAGGCGCCGATCGGCCGCGACGCAGAGGCAAAATTATGGAAGGTTATTCCGGACGGCAAGCCGGCTCTTTCGCGATATACGGTGCTTGAGCGATCCGGGGAATATTCGCTCGTCGAACTCGAACCTGTAACGGGCCGAACGAACCAATTACGCATTCATCTCGAGTCGATCGGCCATCCGATCCTCGGCGATCACCAACGCGGCGGCGGCACGGCAGACCGACTCTATCTGCACGCACACAAGCTCACGATCCCGCATCCGATCTCGAACGCACTGCTCACTTTCGAAGCTCCGATGCCTCGCGAATTCGACCGTTTCACCGCGCGAGTTTCCGCTAACGTATCTGTATCGTAACGGTCACGGTAACAGGCTCGGCGGCACCGTTTCTAAGCTGTATCGTCTGATCGCCCGTTGCGGCGAGAACTGCGCGAAAGCCGTTCTTGATCGTCGTGATCTGAGCCTCGTCGGTCAAACCGGCCTCGACGGCCTCATCGCTTACGGTCACGGTCATCGTCTGTCCTTTTTTCGCACCGAGAACGAGTTCGGCTCCCTCGTCGCCTCTTATCGTCAGCTTTACGGAGGCCTCGGACCTTCCTTTCGCAAAGTTCACCCGACGCGAAGGGAAGATCGCGCGTTTTGTCGGAGCGATGACCTCGTTCAGCGTTTTGCCGGCGAGTTTGTATGTCGATGTGACGATCTCGGTGGGACAGCACGCACCGCCCATTTCGCCGACATCGTTCGTCTCGACGACAAGACGGCCTTTGTCGATCCAAGCCTTTCGAATGCCGCCGTAAGCGCGGTCGCCGCCCGGCAAGGTCGCGAGCTGCACGGCCTTGCCGTTCCGAACGCCGAAGATGAAGCCTTCAGTAAAGTTGCCCGTCCCGCCTGTGTTGCAGACAGTGAGAGCGACCGCCTCATCTTTCCCGTCGCCGGTCAGGTCGCCGTAAATGACGTCGAACACCTTGAAAAAGAAACGGTCGGTGTATCCGTCCTCTTGCTTCTCGTAAGAATACTCGCCGTTCTTAACGGTCACCGGCTTCGGCGCGTCATCGGACGCGCAGCCCGGCGTGTAAGTGAAATTCATCAGATCGCCGCCCGCCCAGCTGCTCTGAGCGGCAACGCTTCCGCCGCAAGCTCCGATGAGCAGTAAGAGGAAAGTAAAATGTAAAAGTTTGGTTCGCATCATATCCTACGCCTCGCCCTGGATCGCCTTTGCTTCGTCCGCTTCGGTGAATTGGCTGTGCAGATGCACTTTGCCGTTTTTCTTGCGTAGGCGAATGTTGAGGAATTCGACCATTACGGAGAATGCCATCGCAAAATAAATATAACCTTTCGGGATGTGATATTCGAGGCCTTCGACGATGAGCGAAAATCCGATCATCAAAAGGAACGAGAGTGCGAGCATCTTGATCGTCGGATGGCGTTGGACGAACGCGCCGATCGTGCTCGCAAAGAGCATCATCGCGACGATCGAGACGACGACCGCGGCGATCATCACCCAGATGTTGTCTACCATCCCGACGGCCGTGATGACCGAGTCGAGCGAAAAGACGATGTCGAGCAGCGTTATCTGTACGATGACCGCGGCAAATCCCGCATAGACCGTCCGCGAAGATTCGCCCTCGCCGCCTTCGAGCGCAGAGTGTATCTCATGCGTGCTCTTAAAGAGCAAGAATAATCCGCCGATCACCAATATCAGATCGCGGCCCGAAAGGGCATTCCCGAAGATCGTAAAGAGCGGCGCCGTCAAACCCATCACCCAAGTGAGCGAAAAGAGCAATATCACGCGCATCACAAGTGCGAGCGAGAGCCCGATGAAACGCGCACGCGGCTGATCCTTCTCCGGCAGACGCCCCGACAGGATCGAGATGAAAATGATGTTGTCTATGCCTAAGACAAGCTCAAGCAGCGAAAGCGTCAAGAACGCGATCCAAATATTCGGGTCAAAGATCCATTCCATAAGTTAAAAGAGTATAGCTGATACGTCCCGGGTCTATCGTCCGCCTTTTCGACGGTTGTCGTCTTTGCAGAGAAGCTGACAATTCTCGGCGGATGTTTTGCCGCCTTCGTGCCAGGGCGTGATGTGGTCGGCCTCCATCTCGTTCAGATCGAAATGTTTCGCGCACTTTACGCAGATACCTTTTTGCCGTTCGTAAGCCTCGCGTCTTTGGTTCGCGCTGAATTGGCGAATACTCAAGTGTTTTTCCTCGCCGGTGAGCAGATAGGAATAGATGCCGGACTTTTTCGTAACGTCGTCGTCCGACATCAGTTCGGCGGCCTGTTTTTCGAGCTTGTCGGTGTCGAAAGGCGTGTCTTTGTATCTGTTGTAGAGAAAGCCCCACTCGATGCCTTTCATTTCCTTGCGGTATGTTGGGAATGTCGCCTTTACCCAATTAATAACGCTCTGGAAATAGTGCCACAGCGGCGAGGCGTTCTCGTCGTGTTGGTGAACGCCCATATATTCCTCGATGGTCGGCTTGTCCTTTGTCCAATCGATGACGGTCTCGAGATATTCCTGACGGATCGGCGCGCCGTTCATATAGTCGCCGCCAAGTCCGTAAGCCGGGCCGCCTGTTTTGCTGAAATACCGTTTCGCGTCCGAAACCCACGGGCCGGAATAGACTGCGTTCCTTAGCTCTTGATCCGTCAGCTTTTCACCCGCGATATTGATCGTGCGGAACCATTCGAGTTTCTCGCTGTCAGTTCCGGTACACTGATAGACCATCAGCTTGTAATCGAGTATCTGGTTCTGCTTGTCGTCCTGCAGATTGTGGAAATAAAGGCCGTTGAGCGAGAAATCACCCTTGACGTACTGGCAAAGTGAGATCGTTCGCTGCTGGCCGTCGATGATCTCGAAGCCGCCGTCGCCGCGAACCGCCCAGTACATCACATTCAGCGGGAAATCCTTTTGAACCGTGTCGATCACGGCGTTCCGCTGCTTGGTCTTGTAAATGAACTCGCGCTGATACGGTGGGCGAACATCCAACTTCCCGCCGAACGCGACAACGCCCGATTCCTGATTGTCCGCGTACCCGTCGGCAAGCTCTCTTACGGTGATCTCTTTAAGGTCAATTTTCATATTCATACCGTCCCTGGAAGGGACACATTAAATAGCGTCGGGAGAATCCCGACGATAGAATTTAACCAATCGCCCGTCCCTGAAAGGGACGAATGAGCAACCTAATCCCAAACATACCGCTCATCGAATTCCATATCATATTTCTTATAGAACGTCCGCATTTCGTCTTCGAACAATTTCTGTTTGTGATGCTCTTTCTGATTGGCAATATATCTTTTTACGGCTGGAATCTGCGTATAACCTACTGAAAATGCCGAGTAACCGTCTTGCCATCCGAACTTTGACAGCATTCGAGATTTTGTTTTGATCCAGCTCGAAGATTCGCGTTTTACGTCGCCTATTAGATCGGGAACAAGATAATTCTTATTCAATGACATCAGTAAATGACCGTGATTGGCCGTTCCGCCAGCAGTGAGCAAGACGCCTTTATGATTTCGAACGATACCGCCAATATAGGCGTAAAGTTCGTCTTCTATCTCCGGTAGAATAAAGTTGAATCTATTCTTTGTCGAAAAAACGACGTGCAGATAACTGCTGTAAAGAGTTTGTGCCATATTTTGATTTATCCTGTTTTTAATTGTCATGTCCCTGAAAGGGACGCATTTAATAGAGTCGGGTGAAACCCGACGATTACGATTGTTAAATAGCTCCCGTCCCTGAAAGGGACGAACCTCCGGTCAGATTTTCATTTGTCTTTCAGGGACAGCAATATTTTGATCACTTACGTTCGTCGGGATGCTCCCGACGCTATTACATTTGTGCCTTTCAGGCACTTTTATTTCATACCGTCCCTGCAAGGGACATATTTAATAGCGTCGGGTAACACCCGACGATGGATCGCCAATAGATTCGGCGTCCCTGTA
>DAORTR010000175.1:0-4023 GCA_035432765.1 Pyrinomonadaceae bacterium | reverse complement strand
TCGGGCCTGTGGTTGACGTTGAGTTCTCGGATTACTTGCCGCCGATCTATCAGGCACTGCGTATATCGAGCGAAGGTTTTGACGTCGAGCAAAAAATCGACGTTGTCGCTGAGGTGCAGCAGCATCTTGGCGAAGGCCGCGTTCGTGCGGTCTCGATGCTGCCTACCGACGGCATGGTTCGCGGGATGAAGGCGTTCGACCTCGGCGGCCCGATCACGGTGCCGGTTGGCGGTCCAACGCTGGGACGCGTGATGAACGTCATCGGCGATCCCGTTGACGAACTCGGCGAGATCATGACCGAGACACGCTATCCGATCCACCGCCACGCTCCGTCATTTGACGAACAGTCCACCTCGCTCGAAATGTTCGAGACGGGGATCAAGGTCATCGACCTTGTTCAACCCTTCCTCCGCGGCGGAAAGATCGGCCTATTCGGCGGTGCGGGCGTCGGCAAAACCGTTCTCATTATGGAGCTTATCAACAACGTTGCTAAGGGCCGAGAAGGATATTCGGTGTTTGCCGGCGTTGGAGAACGTACCCGCGAGGGGAATGACCTTCTACGAGAAATGGTCGAATCCGGCGTCATCAAATATGGAGAAAGTTTCAACCATACGATGGAAGAGACCGGGGCATTTGACCTCTCAAAGGTCGATAAAGCTCAGCTAAAGGACTCCAAGGTTTCGCTGATCTACGGTCAGATGACAGAGCCTCCCGGAGCACGCCTTCGCGTTGCTCTCTCGGGCCTTACGGTCGCTGAATATTTCCGCGATCAGGGCAACGACGTGCTTTTCTTCGTCGATAACATCTTCCGGTTTACGCAGGCAGGTTCCGAAGTGTCCGCACTTCTCGGTCGTATGCCGTCCGCTGTGGGTTATCAGCCCAATCTTGCGTCCGAAATGGGCGAGATGCAGGAGCGTATCACTTCGACCAAGACAGGTGCGATCACGTCGATCCAAGCAGTTTACGTGCCGGCGGACGATTACACAGATCCGGCGCCCGCGACGACCTTCGCGCACCTCGACGCAGTTACCGCTCTCTCTCGGCAGATCGTTGAGCTTGGAATTTATCCGGCGGTCGATCCGCTCGCGTCGAATTCGCGAATTCTCGATCCGCAGATCGTCGGCGACGAGCATTACAATACGGCTCAGGAAGTTAAGCGTATTCTACAGCGTTATAAGGACCTGCAGGATATCATCGCAATTCTCGGTCTCGACGAGCTTAGCGAAGAAGACAAACAGACCGTAGCTCGTGCACGAAAGATCCAGCGTTTCTTCTCACAGCCTTTCACGGTCGGTGAGCAGTTCACGGGACTTAAGGGCGAATACGTTAAGGTCGAGGACACGATCAAGGGATTCCGCGAGATCCTCGACGGCAAATGTGACGATATGCCGGAACAGGCTTTCTATATGGTCGGAACCATCGAGCAGGCCCGCGAAAAGGCGAAGAAAATGGCGGCTTCCGCCTAAAATTTCGTCCGAAGTCGAATATCCAATGAGGCATCGCGGATATTCGGCTTCGGACAATGGACTTAAGACCTATGTTGAAGCTTGAGATCGTAACACCTGAGAAACGGGTTTTTGATGCGGAAGTGGACTCGGTTACCGTGCCGACGGCTAGCGGCGAAGCGGGTATTTTCCCGAATCACGCTCCGCTTGTGTCCGCGCTGAAGCCGGGAATTCTGAGCTATTCGCAAAAGGGCGGTTCCGAGAAACTGGCGGTTTCGGGCGGTTTTGTCGAGGTCAGCGGGAATAAGGTTTCCGTGCTCGCCGATACTGCCGAAACCTCAGACGAGGTTGATCTAGATCTGGCACGCACCGATCGCGAAGCCGCTGAAAAGGCCCTCGCGGCCGCTGCCTCTTCTCCGGTCGAAGAGAACGCACCTCTTCAGCAAAAGCTGGAATCGGCAAACGCACGGATCGCGATATCCGGAGCCGCGAAATAATAAGTGACCCGTTAGAAGTACCATCTAGAAGCTCTTGTCGATGATCGGCAAGGGCTTTTTTGCGAATAGTAGGTCAATATGAGTTGCAGATCGCACGCGCGGGCAGCTACGATCGAGCGGATTGACAATGGGGACGTATCGGAGTAACTTCTCTTATTGAAAACGATTTTCATTTGCAATAAATAATCCTACTATGATCCTTAAACACTTGAAGGAAGAGACGCGTGTGCAGCACGAAGAGGTCGAGGCTGCAGTGGATGTGATGAACCAGATGTTCGACCTGGACGACTATAAGCGTCTGCTCGAACGATTTTGGGGCTATTATGCAGCGTTCGAACCGGAATTGCCGATCGAGGAAATGAAAGCGGCGGGCTTTGATTATTCGGAACGTGTGAAGCTTCCGCTCATCGAAGCGGACGCAAAGGTGCTTGGTCTCGTACGCGAAGACCACGGCCTTGAATTGCCTGATATTTCGACTGTGGCGAAGGCTTTTGGCAGCCTATACGTCATCGAAGGTTCGACGCTCGGCGGCCAGGTTATCTCGCGGCATTTGCAGCAGCATCTCGGCATCACATCGGAGAACGGCGGGGCCTTTTACGCGGGCTACGGTCATGAGACCGGCCCGATGTGGAAGGCATTCGGGGAGAGCCTGACGCGATTTGCGGAAGAAAAAGACGTCGATGACGAGATCATTGAAGCGGCAAAAGCGACATTCGCCAGCATCACAAAATGGGTCGGGAGAAAGACAAATGCCGCCCCTCGAAATTCATAAATAAAGAATGCGGCCCCGTCCGGACGCTATTTACATACTAACGATATGCCATCATCAGTTCTGAAAGCTTTTCGTGCAGTTTCCCTCTGCGCGCTTTTTATTATTTTAACGGCCGCCTCTGCCCGCGCACAGTCGGCTCAAAGCGTCGAAGTTGCGGTAAAGGACGCCAACGACGTTGCGGTCGCGGGTGCGAAGGTCGATCTTTTCGTCGGCGGACTTAGCGTAAATACCGCGATGACCAGCGACACTGGCATCGTGCATTTTTCGGTCCAGAAGCCTGGCAATTACCGCATCAGCGTCGAGGCTAACGGCTTTTCATCCGCGACCCGCGAGGTTTCGCTAGCCGCCGGTGCGAACAAAAGCGAAGCGTTTCGTCTTGAGGTCGGCGGCATCAGCGAAGCCGTTACGGTAACAGCGACTCGAACTCAAGTTACCGCCGACGAAACTGCAGTTCCAGTCTCAGTTGTCAGCAGAAGGGAGATCGAGGAACAGGGCATTAACACGATCGGCGACATTTTTCGCACTTTGCCCGGAACTTCGACCGTGAACGAGGGCGCTTTCCAGGTGCGGCCGCGAATCCGCGGACTCGACAGCAACCGCGTGCTCATTCTCATCGATGGCGAACGGCTAAACAACAGCCGTACATCGACCGGGCAATCAGGCGTCGAAACTGGGCTGGTGAGTGCGGGAGATATTGAATCCGTCGAGGTCGTTCGCGGAAGCGGTTCGGTCCTCTACGGTACCGACGCTCTTGCGGGCACGATCAACATTATAACCAGCGATACGCCTGCGCGACGCGATAAAGGCTTTCGATTCGGCGGGCGTCTTGACACGTTCTACAGTTCGAACGAAGATACGCTGCGTGGTTCGGTTGCGCTCACAGGCTCGACGCGGTTCTTTGCTTTCCGGGCGGCACAGTCGCTTGAGCGTTCAGGGAATTATTTCACGGGTGAACCGAAAGGATCGTTTCTCGCAGACCTTCGCGAGCAGGGCATCGGCGTCACGGACAAAGGCGAGGTGCTGAATTCGCAATCGCACGGCAGCAATACTTCGATCTCGACACGCTTCTTTCTGAACGATCTGAATACGATAAAGGCGACCTACGACCGGCGTCGCGGCGCGAATATCGGCTCAGCGGGGCTTGTGGGCACATTCAGCGGGAATTTCCCATTTTCGAATCGCGATAAGGTGAATTTGCGTTATGACGCGGCGTCTCTCACAAAAGACCTTTTACGGCTTTCGATCTCGGGCTTTTACCAAAAGCAGGATCGCAATTTTACGAACGTTTTGACGGTTCCGCCGATGATGC
>DAORTR010000174.1:0-4043 GCA_035432765.1 Pyrinomonadaceae bacterium | reverse complement strand
GGCATCGTTTGGTTCGTCGGCTGCCTTTCGGTTCTCATTGTGTTGGTCTCGATCCTGATGTGGTTCTTTCTCTCACAGATGCATGATTTTCGAAATGCGACGCAAGGGCCGGTCAATCCGATGGCCCTTTCGGAAAGAGAGCGACTTCCGGACGGCCCGCGGCTGCAGGCTGCACCCGGATTCGGGGTCGACGGGCCGAATGGCTTTATCAATCTTGAATTGATGCCGCCTGCCGACGAATATATACAATTGAAGAAGCAGTGGGACGCACTCGAAAAGAACGGCGAGAAGGATCCAAAGACCGGCGCCGTCATCATGCTTCCGATCGAGGAAGCGAAAAAGCGTCTGCTCGCCGAGGGCGTAAAGGCCCGTTCGGATGACGCAGGCAAGAAGCTCTATGACGATTCGCGTCGATTCTATTCAGAATCGAGTGCGGGCCGCATGGAATCAGAGATACGGAGATAGCAGTTCCGTAAGGTAAGGAAGTTAGAAATGAAAGTAAAAGACACGATAATAACGATAGTCGCTGCGGCAGTATTTGCGGCGGGAGCCGTCGTGTCTGCCAGCGCACAAAAGGTCGAGCATTATAGTTCGCCATTATATTCACCTCGGACATACGATCCGGCCGCGTCCGAAGGGAACGGAATGCCGGCGGCCCTCAAGAAGGTCGGGATCGACCAAAAGCTTGGGGATCAGCTGCCGCTCGATACCGTATTTAAGAATGAGGATGGTAAGGAAGTACGCCTCGGCGATTATTTCCAGAAGGACAGGCCGGTGATCCTGGCCCTTGTCTATTACGAATGTCCGATGCTCTGCAACCAGGTGCTGAACGGACTTACGGGTTCGCTAAAGGGCATCGCTCTTGAGCCTGGGAAGGATTACGATATTGTTGCCATCAGCTTCGACGCCCGTGAGAACGATAAGGCGGATCTTGCAAAGAACAAGAAGGCCTCTTATGTCGAACGTCTTGCAAAATCAGGCGCCGCCGATGGCCTGCACTTCCTGACCGGAACGCAGGAGTCGATCGACAGCGTCGCCAATGCCGCGGGGTTCCATTACTATTGGGACGAAAAGAGCGAGCAGTTCGCCCACGTCGGCGGCATTATGATAACGACGCCCGAAGGCAAGCTTTCGCGGTATATGTACGGCATCGATTACGCTCCGAAGGATCTCAAGTTCGGGCTGATGGATTCGTCACAGAACAAGATCGGCGGAGTTACGCAGCAGCTGCTGCTCTATTGCTATCATTACGATCCGGCAACGGGGAAATACGGCCTCGCGATAATGCGTACGTTGAGGGTCGCAGGTGTCGTGACACTTGCGCTGTTCGGCGTGATGGCCTTCGTATTTTACAAACGCGGCAAGAAGCGACGGGCCGACGATGAAGGGTTTGGCGGACCTGACACAACCGCTGTTTAATGGGACGGGCCGGCAGACGCGATCTAAGCTGAAGGCCTTTGTCCAAATCGAATTATGCAGGACTCATCTTTCGTGCAGCTCTTTCCCGAACAGGCATCGACCTTTGCTTGGCAGGTCGACGCGCTCTACGGGTATCTGATCTTGGTCAGCCTCGTTTTCTCAGTTCCGATAATTGTCGCGATCTTTTATTTCTCGATCAAATATCGCGAGCGCGAGAAATTTGCAGTGCCGAGGGAGATCCACGGTTCAATGGTGCTCGAGACGCTCTGGTCGGTGATCCCGTTCTTTGTCTCGATGAGCGTCTTCATCACGGGTGCGATCGTCTATTTCAATCAATATACGCCGCCCGATGATGCGATGGAGATCTATGTTGTCGGCAAGCAGTGGATGTGGAAGTTCCAGCATCAGACGGGCCAGCGGGAGATCAACGACCTTCACGTGCCGCTTGGCCGTAACGTCAAGCTGGTGATGACGACCGAGGATGTGATCCACAGCCTTTACGTCCCGGCGTTCCGAACAAAGGCCGATGCCGTGCCCGGACGCTATACGTATGTATGGTTCAATGCGACAAAGCCCGGTAAATATCACCTCTTCTGTACGGAATATTGCGGCTTGAACCACTCCGGGATGATCGGCACCGTATATGTGATGGAGCCCGGCGATTTTGACAACTGGCTCAGCGGGAATGCGGGCGGCGAAACGCCTGTTCAGGTCGGCAAGGATCTCTTTGAGAATAAGCTCGGCTGTGCCTCGTGCCACGCCGGCGGGCCTCAGCAGCGAGGTGCGAAACTCGAAGGCCTGTTCAACACCGAGGTTCACCTGGTCGGCGGCGGAAAGGCCATCGCGGATGAGGATTATATTCGCAATTCGATCCTGAATCCGGCGTCGCAGGTCGTCGAAGGTTATCAGCCGATCATGCCTACCTTCAAGGGGCAGGTCACGGAAGAACAGTTGAATGGACTTGTTGCCTATATCAAGAGTCTGAGCCCGAACGCGGCGGCCGCACCGGCGGCAAAGAAGCCGGATGAAAAGGCTCCGGCGGAGAAAAAGCCGGAAGAGAAGGCTCCGGCGGCAAATAAGGCGGCCAAGTAAGCAAGGTAGATAGATAGGGAAATATTATGGAAACGGTAGGAGCAATCGAAACAGGAAGCTATGGCACAGCCAAGCTGAATTACCTGAATAACGGTTCGACGCTTAGGTCGTGGCTGCTGACTAAGGATCATAAACGCATCGCGATCATGTATTTGATCTCGGTCTCGGTTTTCTTCCTTATGGGCGGGCTGTATGCCGCCACGATCCGGCTTGAGCTTCTCACACCGGCGAGCGATCTGCTTGAGACGGGAACGTACAACAAGGTCTTTACCCAGCACGGTATCTTGATGGTCTTTTTCTTCCTGATACCGTCCATCCCGGCGGTTCTGGGGAACTTCCTTATCCCGATCATGATCGGCGCGAAGGACCTCGCATTGCCGAGGATCAATCTGCTGAGCCTTTACATCTATTGGATTGGCGGCGCGATCACGCTTTGGGCGTTGATGCAGGGCGGTGTTGACACCGGCTGGACGTTCTATACACCGTATTCGACGACCTTCTCGAACACGTATGTGCTCGCCGTCGGAGTCGGCATCTTTATCAACGGGTTCTCGTCGATCCTGACGGGCGTCAACTTCCTTGTCACGATCCATACGATGCGTGCGCCCGGAATGACCTGGTTCCGCCTTCCGCTCTTCGTTTGGTCGCATTACGCGGTCAGCCTGATCTTCGTGCTCGGAACTCCCGTCGTCGCGATCACGCTTCTGCTCGTTGCGATCGAGCGTGTGGCTCACGTCGGTATCTTCGATCCGGCACTTGGAGGGGATCCGATCCTCTTCCAGCATATGTTCTGGTTCTATTCCCATCCGGCGGTGTACATCATGGTGCTCCCGGGTATGGGTATCGTCAGCGAATTGATCGCGAACTTTGCCAGAAAGAGGGTCTTCGGTTACGAATTCGTCGCGTTCTCGAGCATCGGGATCGCGGTCTTCGGGTTCCTCGTTTGGGGCCACCATATGTTCGTGAGCGGACAGTCGATGTACGCGAGCCTTGTGTTCTCGTTCCTGACGATGGTCGTTGCCATCCCGTCTGCCATCAAGATGTTCAACTGGACGGCGACGCTCTATCAGGGAAGTATCTCGTACGACACGCCGATGCTCTACGGACTCGCCTTCATGGGTCTTTTCCTGATCGGCGGATTTACCGGACTGTATCTCGGAGCACTCGGCCTCGACGTTCACTTGACCGACACGTATTTCGTCATCGGCCACTTCCATTATGTTATGGTCGGCGGCCAGGTGATCGCATATCTCGGCGGGCTGCATTACTGGTGGCCGAAGATCACGGGCAAGATGTACTCGGAATTCTGGGGACGCGTTGCCGCGATGCTCATCTTCGTCGGATTCAACCTTACGTTCTTCCCGCAATTGATCCTCGGATATCTTGGTATGCCCCGCAGATATGCGGCATATCCGCCTGAAATGCAGGTGCTGAATATCTTCTCATCGGCCGGAGCTTCCGTGCTCGGTGTCGGACTTACGATGCCGCTGTTCTATTTCATCCATTCGCTCATAAAGGGACAGCCTGCACCG
>DAORTR010000173.1:0-4127 GCA_035432765.1 Pyrinomonadaceae bacterium | reverse complement strand
AGTTATACAGAGAACGTACTTGCAGATTGTTTTGAGGATGCCAAGAGTTTCTTCCTTGAAGCCCTTTTGGATATCGATCATGCCCACGCCATTATGCTCGCCGAGCAAGAGATCATCTCGGACGCCGAGTTGAAAATGCTCCTGACGGCGCTCAGCAAACTCGACCTCGGCGAGATCCGAGCTACGCCATATGACGGCACCTTCGAAGACCTTTTCTTCCTGCTTCAGCGGGAGATCACAAAGAATTGCGAGGACAAAGAGGTCGCCGGCAAGCTTCACACCGCACGCAGCCGAAACGATATCGACGTTACGATCTATCGCCTGCATCTGCGTAAAGTCGCGTTGAAACTTCTTGAGGAAACGATGGCGCTTCGCGGCGTTATGCTCGATCTCGCATCGACTCATCACGAAACTCTCATCCCGGCGTACACGCATACGCAGCCTGCTCAGCCATCGACGCTCGCTCATTTCCTTCTTGCGATCGCAGAGAATCTCGGGCGCGATGTCCGCAGGCTGCAAAATGCCTACGAGAATATGAACTACAGTCCGTTGGGGGCGTGTGCGATCACTACGACGGGTTTTCCGATCAGCCGCGAACGCACGTCGGACCTGCTGGGCTTTAGCGCGCCGACGGTAAATTCGTACGCCTCGATCGCGTCGATAGATTATTTTACGGAACTCCTCGGCGTAGTGAGCGCTCTTCTCGTAAATGTCGGTAAATTCGCGCAGGAATTCCTCTTAATGGCGATGCAGGAATTCGACGTTATCATTCTTTCGGATGGTTATGTGCAGGGTTCGTCGATAATGCCGCAGAAGCGAAATCCCGTTGCGATCGAACATGTACGGGCGATCGCGAGCAAGGGCCTCGGCCAGGCTCTCGGCGTGCTTACAGCCGTTCACAACACGCCTTTTGGCGACATCAACGATTCCGAAGATGATATACAACCGCTTGTCGCGAGCGCCGTTCGCGATGCGACGCGCGCCGTCTCACTCTTAGCGAACAGTCTAAGATCCGCGACTTTCAAAACTGACACGCTTCGACGCCGCGCAGAAGCGAATTTCATCACGGTGACGGAATTGGCCGATACGATCGTAAGACGCGAAGGGCTGTCGTTCCATCTCGCGCACAAGATCGTCGGTACAGCCGTAAAAGCTGCACTTGCAGTGGACAAGCACGAGCTTTCGCCCGATATCGTACAGAACGCCACACGCGAAGTGCTTGGCCGCGAACTCTCAATGTCGGCGGATGAGATAACGGCCTCACTTTCAGCCGAGAATTTTGTCGCGATTCGTACTATTTACGGAGGGACTGCGCCGGAAGAAACTCGCCGAGCATTGTCGGTCGAGAAAGAAAAAGGATCAGCCGATCAGAAGTGGTATGACGGCAAGCAGGCGCATCTGGCAGCGGCCGCCTCGACGCTAAAAGCAAAGGTTGATTCTGTTATCGCGGGATAGTTTATTTCCGTTTCCAACGCACTCCGAAAGGCGTGTCTTCGAGGACGAATCCGCGGTCGCACAGCTGGTCGCGGATCTTGTCCGAACGTCCGAAATCACGAGATCTTCGCGCGTCATTCCGCTGCTTGATAAGTGCCGCGATGTCGGCGGGCAGCCATTCCTTTTCCGCACGACAAAAGATACCTAACACGGCGTCAAAGCCCTCGAGTGCCTTGAACACCTCGCGGCGGTCGTCGCTAAGCAAAGTGTTGTTCGACAGCGAGATATTGACCTCGCGTATAAGCGAATGAAGAGCGGCGAGCGCTGCGGCCGTGTTCAGATTATTATCCATCGCCGCTTCGAAATCTGCTGTGAACGTATCGACGGTTTTGTGAAAATCGGGAGCCTCACCTTCCGGGAGATGCTCGTCACGGAGACGACGGAAAAAATCGTGGAGTTTTTTGACGGTCGCCTGCGCGCCATTTAGATTTTCGGGGGTAAAATTCAGCGGTTTGTCGAAAGGAACCGAGAGCAGCAGATAACGCACGGCGAGCGGACTTACGTCGAGCTTCGTAATATCACGAAGCGTGAGGACGTTGTTCGACGTCTTCGACATTCTTTCGTCCTCGACGTTCAACACCTCGCCGTGCAGCCAATATCGCACAAAAGGCTTGCCGGTTGCGCCCTCCGACTGGGCTATCTCATTCTCGTGATGCGGGAATTTGAGATCGACACCGCCGACATGTATATCGAATGTTTCGCCTAAAAATTCCATCGCCATCGCCGAACATTCGATATGCCAGCCCGGACGCCCGCGTCCGAACGGTGTGTCCCAGCCGACAGGTTCGTCTTTGCCGACGGCTTTCCAAAGCACGAAGTCGCACGCGTTCACCTTCCGATAACGGTCGGCATCCATTCTTTCGCATTCGAATGGGGAATCGACGGTGAGCCGCGAAAGCTTTCCGTAATCTGGGAAAGAAGCGATCCGATAATAGACAGAGCCGCCCGATTCATATGCGTGGCCGTTCGCGATGAGTTTCTCGATCAGTCGAACGATCTGCGGAATATGCTCGGTTGCACGCGGCGTATATTCCGGCCGCTCGCAATTCAATGCGTCAATGTCTTCCCAAAATACCTCGACGAAATGCCGCGTCAATTCATCGAGCGTGATGCCTTGCCGCTCGGCCTCGGCAATCGTACGGTCGTTCACATCCGTCAGGTTCATCACCTGCCGGACCTCATATCCTTTATGCTTCAGATAACGGCGAAGAACGTCGCCAAAGATGAAGGTGCGAAAGTTGCCGATATGCGCAAAATTCCAAACCGTCGGCCCGCACGTGTACATTTTCACTTCGCCGCCAAGAGGCTCAAATTCCTCGATCTCATTCGTCAAAGAATTGCGAAATTTCAGCATAAATACCACGCCGCGACAAACACGCTTGTATCTGAATTATACGCTCTATGGGCAAGAAGTGGAAAAATGGATTTCAATGCGGTGCTTGGTACTTGGTAGCGATCCGAGTTTCGCGCTTTCAGCTTGTGAAAATGGTGGTCCCGGCTGGATTCGAACCAGCGGCCTTCCGCTTAGGAGGCGGACGCTCTATCCAACTGAGCTACGGGACCGATCTAGGGAGTTTCGTTCGCGGAATATCAACGTCTAGCTGTCATATCGGACGAGCGATTGAACATTATATCCTGCAAATTTCTCGCGGCCTTTCAGAAAATCCAACTCGACGACAAAAAGGAGCGCGGCGACATTGCCGCCGACGCTTTCGACAAGATCGACGACCGCGCGGGCCGTGCCGCCGGTTGCGAGCAGATCATCGACGATAAGCACGTTGTGGCCTTCGCCTACGGCGTCCTTGTGCATTTCGAGCGTGTCGGTGCCGTATTCGAGGTCGTATGAGATCGAGACCTTCTCGGCAGGCAGTTTCTTAGGCTTGCGCACGGGAATGAAGCCTGCGTCGAGCTTATATGCGACAGGCGCTCCGAAGATGAAGCCGCGTGATTCCACGCCGATAACTGTGTCCACCTTTTGACCGTTCGCGAGGTCGGCAAGAGCATCGACCGAAAGCCGCAATCCTTCGGGGTCGAGCAGGAGTGTCGTAATGTCGTAAAAATTGATGCCGGGTTTCGGAAAATCAGGCACCTCGCGGATAAGCTTCTTAAGATTGTCCATTTTATTCTTCAATTATTTTTCGATCCGGAATGTTGAATATCGTCCTGTCGGATCTTCGACGATCTCTTCGAGCATTACGACCGCTGAAAAAGGCGGCCCGGCGGTCAGATCGTCCTTGAACGCAAGGACCGCGCGTTCAGGCCCTTCGACAAATGCTTCGACGCGTCCGTCGTCCAAATTCGTAACATAGCCGCGAACTTGGTGCTTCGCCGCCGAGCGCTGCGCAAAATAGCGAAAGCCGACGCCCTGCACCCTACCGCTTACAAAATATCGCCTTGCGATCATCCGATCCTGCTGCATCACGCCGCATTAAATTGTGCCAAGCTTCGCCCAAGTTGTCCAAGTGAGTTCTACGGAACATAGATCCGGTCGTATTCCTACCAAGATACGTTTGGCCAATCTTATTCAAAAAGTCGCTCGATGGTCTCCGATGGTGAATTCCCTATTGACAAGATATTGTGGTCGTGTTTAAACTAGTCACAATAAAGACGACTGAAGGACGCGCTCGGACGGA
>DAORTR010000172.1:0-4153 GCA_035432765.1 Pyrinomonadaceae bacterium | reverse complement strand
ATTTTTCAGCCGGGCCGTCTGCGATGCCGACGGAAGTATTGGAACGGGCGAAGTCCGAGTTTATGAGCGTTCGCGGCTCGGGAATGAGCGTGATGGAGATCAGCCATCGTTCTCCTCTATTTGACGATATCCTGCAAAAGGCCGAGAGCGGGCTTCGTGCGGCAATGAAGGTTCCTGACAATTATCGCGTGCTCTTCATCCAGGGCGGGGCCACGCTGCAATTCTCGATGATCCCGATGAACCTTCTGTCGCCGGACAACTCGGCCGACCACATCGTTACAGGACATTGGGGTGAACTGGCCGTGGAAGAAGCTGGCTGTGTCGGCGATATCAACGTCGTATATTCGGGTGCGGCCGACGGGTTTTCAGACGTGCCTCAGCAGGGCGAAGTGCGATTTTCAAAAAATGCATCTTACGTCCATTACACCTCGAATGAAACGGTCGATGGCGTTCAATTCGATTACGTCTTGGATGCGGGTGCCTTACCGGTCGTGTGTGATATGTCGTCCGACATCCTCTCGCAGCCGATCGATGTCGAGAAATTCGCAATGATCTACGCGGGAGCTCAAAAGAATCTTGGGCCGAGCGGTGTTGTCGTTGTCGTGATCCGCGAGGATCTGCTCGACTGGGCGCCTCGAAGATTGCCGAAGCAATTAACGTACAAGGCCTACGCTGACAACGTGTCTATGCCGAACACGCCGAATACATGGGCCATTTACCTGCTTGGCCTTATGTGCGATTGGCTCGATGAGCAAGGCGGCGCGGCGGGCATCGAGAAGATCAACCGCGAGAAGGCCCGGATCTTCTACGAAGCCATAGACAAGAGCGATGGGTTCTACAAAGGCCGGGCGAAGAGATCCGCCCGCTCGCTAATGAATGTCACATTCTCGCTTCCGAGCCCGGATCTCGATGCGCAATTCGTTGAAGACGCACTCAAGAATGGCTTTAGCGGCCTGAAGGGACACAAATCGACAGGCGGCATACGAGCTTCGATCTACAACGCATTCCCACTCGAAGGCGTCAAGAAGTTCGTTGATTTTATGTCGGAATTCGAACGCAGGAACGGCTAGGTACCGCTTGCAGCGAGTTCCAAAAGTGCTGCGGCGAAAGCGTCCGTATCGTCCACGGTGCGAAGGTCTAGGCAGACAGCGTCGTCCTCGATGCGAGCGATGACGGCGGTTTCGCCCGATCTCAATCTTGCGGCGATCGAGTCGGCAGATTGATCGGGATGAGTTATCGCGAGGAGATGCGTCTCGATTCGAGCGAGCGGTGCCGTTCCGCCGCCGGTCGTTGAAAAGCCGTCCCGCAGCTCGATCTTGAAACCGGCATTTTCGAACGCATCACGAACGTTTGCCGTTATCGACGACGCACGTTCGCGGATGGCATCCTTTGACTCGCTCAACATTCGGATCACGGGAATGTCGCTTACGGCGGTGTCGCGTGAATATGCGGTTAGCGTCGCTTCAAGGGCGGCGGAAATGAGCTTTCCGGGACGAAATGCCCGATAGAGCGGATGCCGTCGAAGTCTTTCGACGTACTCGCGTTTCCCGACGACGATGCCCGCCTGCGGACCGCCGAGAAGCTTGTCGCCGCTGAATGCGACGATGTGCACGCCCGCATAGACCGAATCGCGAACGGTCGGTTCGTCCGGTAAGCCGAACGTCGAGAGATCGACGAGGGCACCAGAGCCGAGATCCTCGAAGAGAATTATGCCCTTCTTTTCGGCAAGTGCCGTCAATTCGGCGAGTGTCGCGCTCTCGGTGAAGCCGACGACGCGATAATTCGACGGGTGTACGCGAAGGATCATCGCGGTCTCGGAGTTGACGGCTTCTTCGTAATCATCGATGCTTGTGCGGTTCGTCGTCCCGACCTCACGCATCACGGCCCCGGATTCGGCCAGTATCTCCGGCACGCGAAAATCACCGCCGATCTCGACAAGTTCGCCCCGCGAGACGATGACTTCTTTGCCGGCGGAGAACGCTTTCAGAACGAGGTAAGCCGCTGCGGCACAATTGTTTACGACGACAGCGTCTTCGGCACCGGTGAGCTCGGCAAGCAGTTTTTCCGCAAGCGGAGCTCGGACTCCGCGGCCGCCCGTGTTGAGGTCGTATTCGAGCGTGCAATACGATGAAGCGTCGGCGATCGCTTCGCGAGCCGTCTGCGAGAGCGGAGCACGGCCGAGATTCGTGTGGATGATGACGCCGGTCGCGTTTATGACCTTTCGAAGTCCGCGGCCGAGGCTTAGGCGTGCAAGTTCTTGTGCACGTTCTTCGACGGCCGTTGAAACCTC
This sequence comes from Pyrinomonadaceae bacterium, assembly GCA_035432765.1. Taxonomy (GTDB): domain Bacteria; phylum Acidobacteriota; class Blastocatellia; order Pyrinomonadales; family Pyrinomonadaceae; genus OLB17. The sequence continues at coordinate 1,863 of DAORTR010000172.1, read as the reverse complement.
GTCAAAATTCCCGCCCGCCAGCAATTCACGCCTCGTGTCCGATATCGCTTGACGAATGACATCGGTCAGACGGCGTTTACCAAGTCTGGCCGCGATCTCATCTTTGCCAAGCTTTTGCAGACATTCGTCAACTGACGGCAGCGACCGCAACGCTGATCCCTTTTTCGGCGACACGCTATTTTTCATTGAATTTAGTTTAACTCAAACGCCGTTTAAGGAAACTCGGCCCGAATAGCAATTTCTTTATATAGGCGCCGGAACTTTCTGCGGCCCGACTCACCCCGTTCCCTTTAAAAATTCGCTCACAAGACCGCTCGGACGCAACAAATTTATGGCAATGATAGGCAACAGGCTTTATCGCGGCTCGCAAACGAAATCGGAAGAATCTCTCGAGATCGACCAGCAGCTCGCACGACTCGAAGAGGATATCCGCCGGCTGAAGATCGAGTTCGACATCTATTTCAACGGAGCGACAAAACGCCCGCCGCTCGAGACGCGTGCGCGCCTAGACGCCGTCATCCGCCGCATTTCCGACAACCGCACGCTGAATTATGCCCAGCGATATCAGTTCAACACGCTCGTCGCAAGATTCACCTCCTATCGCGAACTCTGGCGCCGCGGAATGAAGGCAAAAGGCGAAGACCTTGCGTGATCGCATTGAAACGACCAGCGTGAGGGCGAATTGCCACATGCCTTAGCACCTTGGCAGTGCATTTCCCAGGCTTACCCTTTGGCAGTGCGGCCGGGCTGTGCCGTTCCAAAATCCAAAATCCGAAATTTCCCGGGCTTGCCCTTTCGCCGAGCGGAAAGGCTGCGCCTTTCCAAAATCCAAAATCCAAAATCCCCCGGGCTTGCCCTTTCGCCGAGCGGAAAGGCTGCGCCTTTCCAAAATCCAAAATCCAAAATCCAAAATCTCCCGGGCTTGCCCTTTGGCAGTGCGGTCGGGCTCGCCCGACCGTTGACGGCCAAACAACTCCTCGGAGCCTGCTTTAGCGGGCGACAGCTGAATGCGGTCAGGCCGTGCCGTTCCGAAAATCCCAAATCCAAAATCCCAAATCCCAAATCTTCTGGGCTTGCCCTTTGGCAGTGCGGTCGGGCTCGCCCGACCGTTGACGGCCAAACAACTCCCCGGAGCCCGCTTTAGCGGGCGACAGCTGAATGCGGAAGTCCGAATGCGGAATGTAATAAACTACTCGGTTCTCGGGTCGGTCGGGACTCAGACTTTGCGTTCTGTGCATTCTGTGCACTTTGATACATTCTGTGCGGTTTGTCCTTCAAATAGCCGACACGGGTGGATAGGCTTGTTAGTGGTTGATCTTTGAAAAATAGGCGGAAACACGACCGGCCGTGGGATTTCGGATTTCGGATTTGGAACGGGATAGCCACGAATTCACGAATAGGAAAGATTCCGACTTCTCACTTGGCACCTATTACTCTTCACTTATTTCGGGACATGCAGTGCGGCCGAGATTCAGCTCCGTTAGGAGCGGTATGTTTGTAGCGACAGCCCGCCATATGAATGCTGGAGCTCCGTTAGGAGCGACAGATCTTGTCGGCGGCAAGCCGCCTCCGAGATGGAACTGGCGATGGCGTGCTACAAACATGCGGCTCCGATGGAGCCAACATGCAAGTAGAAAATGCACGTAGCTCCGTTAGGAGCGAAATGTTTGTAGCAACCGCCAGCAATACAACATCCCGGAGCTCCGTTAGGAGCGACAGAGATTTGTCGGCGGCAAGCCGCCTCCGACATTGGAACTCGACCTTATTCCACGGCTTAAAAGCCGTGGCAATTCGCTGGCTTCGAGCGCGCGGAGCACGCGGCGATTTTGATAGCTACAGGTGAAGCGAAGCGGAACCTGTAGA
>DAORTR010000171.1:0-4169 GCA_035432765.1 Pyrinomonadaceae bacterium | reverse complement strand
AAAGACTAGGTTTGATCGTCGCCGCTCTTCTGTTCGCGGGGATCTTTACAGTTCAAATGTCGGCGCAGACGGCTCAGGCCGGCATCAAGGTCGCGATCATCGATTCGCAGGCATTTGCATCCGACAAGGGCATCACTAAATATGTCAATGCCCTAAAGGCTCTCGACACGGAGTTTGCTCCGAAAACGAAAGAACTTACCGATATCCAGGCACGGCTCAATCAGCTTGCCGACGATATCAAGAAGATGCAGAGCAATCCTGCCGTTCCCGTAAACCCGAATGATATTCAGGCGAAACAGGATGAAGGCCAAAAGCTTGCACGCGAATTGGATTTCAAGAAGAAAGAAGCGGAAGCAAGTGCACAACGCCGTTCTGAGGTCGTTCTTGGGCCAATTATGCAGGACATCGGCAAAGCTCTTCAATCATATGCCGCTTCGAAGGGCTACACCGTCATCTTCGATTACGACAAGCTTGGACAAGGCATTCTCGCCTACGATCCGAAGGCGGATATAACCGCCGAGTTCATTGCTTACTACAATACTCGTCCCGCAACTGCGGCGACCGCAGCGGCTCCGAGATAACTTCTCGGACAGGTGGTTTCAGAAGCCGGCAAATTGATTTTTGCCGGCTTTTGGTTTATTTCTTCTAAGTACGCTTTTTTCGCGCTCTTTTTTGAAGCGGCTCAACAAATGACAGTAATTTACGACACGATCGCCATTCAGGAGATCCTTCCCCACAGATTCCCATTCTTGCTTGTCGATAAGATAATCGAGCTCGAACCGCGGACGCGCATCGTCGGGATCAAGCAAGTTACGATGAATGAGCCGTTCTTTGCCGGGCATTTTCCCGGTGCGCCCGTTATGCCGGGCGTGCTTCAGATCGAAGCCCTCGCTCAGGTCGGCGCGATCCTCGCTCTTCGAGAGTTCGAGGACCGGAATGCGAAGATCCCGTTCTTTAGCGGTATCGAAAGCGCAAAATTCCGAAAACCTGTCGTTCCCGGTGATACACTTGTGCTCGAGGTCGTTGCGTTGCGCACAGGAAGCCGCGTGCAGAAAATGCGGGGCGTTGCGACCGTGGACGGCCAGATCACGACAGAAGCCCAAATAATGTCCGTCATTGCCGATAGGCCGACTCGATAATATGGAAACACCGATTCATATATCCCAAACGCAGGCAATAATGTGGGTAATGCTCCTGAATGCCGTCATCGGCTTTATTCTGGGACTGATCCCGCTGCTTTTCGGCTATTTTTCTAAGCAGCTGAAGCTCGGCCTCCTCGCGATAGCTGTTACAACGATCGGCGGCGGTATTCTCGGCATTATCATCTCGATCCCGGGAACGATCGTTTTTACCTGGCTTGTCGCCCGCAACGCCCGGCGGGCAAAGAATGTCGGTTTTCCGCCGGCAGAAGAATAGTTTCTAGAAATGTCCACCTTTATTCACCCGACGGCGCTTGTCGATAAGGACGCCAAGATCGGCGCAGGCTGTTATATCGGCGCGTTTTCGACCGTCGGCTCCGAAGTCTCGCTCGACGCGGGCGTGCGGCTCGAATCACACGTCGTTGTTGACGGCCGCACAAAGATCGGCAAAGACACGCACATTTTCCCGTTCGTCTCGATCGGCCTCGCCCCGCAGGATCTCAAATACGCAAACGAGCCGACATCGACCGAGATCGGCGAACGCAACCAGATACGCGAATTCGTCACCATACATCGCGGCACCTCGGGCGGAGGCGGCGTTACGCGCATCGGGAACGACAACCTTTTGATGGCTCAAGCGCACGTCGCGCACGATTGCCAACTCGGAAGCGGCATAATTATGGCGAATGCCGCTACGCTTGCCGGCCATGTCGAGGTCGCAGACCGCGCGAGCATTGGGGCATATTCCGGCATCCACCAATTCTGCCGCGTCGGCGTCGAAGCCTTTATCGGCGGCTATTCCGTCGTCGTAAAAGACGCGATGCCGTTTGCCACCATTCAGGGGAATCACGCAAAATGCTACGGCTTGAACCGCGTCGGGGCAAAACGCCGCGGATATCCGGACGACGTGATCCGCAGCCTAAGCCGCGCGTTTCATCTTCTCCTAAACTCAAAACTCAACACGACGCAGGCTGTCGAGCGTATCGGCGAAGAGATCTCGGACTGCCGCGAGGTCGAGATACTCGTCGATTTCATCTCGACATCTACACGCGGTGTCGTAAAATAGTTTCTACGAAAATGGAAAATTCTGCGGAGATCATCGCCGAGTTCGGCAAGCGCATTCAGCGTTGTTACGGTTGCTTCATCGCATATCATCTCAAAGATATGTACCTCGGCGACGATGTTACGTTCTATTGCGAACACTGTCATGACGACACGATGTTCCACTTCGATGATTTCTCAAAACTACTCGACGGGTCGAAATTAAAAGAAGTTACTGAATGCTCGCACCACTAGATGAAGGCCGTCACTCTGCACATCGATGCTCCCGACGGCGTGCGGGAACTCTCGCTTGAGGAGGAACTGTCGATCGGCAGGACGAGCGAGTCCGCTGTCGTCATCGGCGATTCGGGGCTTTCGCGGCGGAATACGACCGTTTTTCGTGACGGCGATGACATCCTCGTCGTTGATGAAGGCTCAACGAACGGCACCTTTTTGAATGGCGAGCGGCTCGGCACGCAGCCGCGACAGTTGAGAGATGGCGACGAGTTGCGGCTCGGAAGTTCGACGAAGATCAGGGTCGAGTCCGGAGAGAAGCGTGCCTCCGCGCCTGTTTCTCCGTCCGTAGAAGCTCATCAAACGCCCGTAGAAACATCTGCCGCACCAACATACGTCGCGCCTGAGACGGCAGCGCCTGCATTCAATACAAATCGGCTTTTGATCGTCGGTGCCGTCGGTTTTACGCTGCTAATTGTTGTGGGAGCGGGCATTGCCCTGCTTCTTTCGCGCGAGAGTTCGACAACAAGTTCGAATAGCAGCGCCGGCCTTCCAACGCCCAAGATCAACGCGACTCGAAGGATCCCGCTGCGTGTGATCGACCCGCTCGGCGATCAGAACGAGGATGATCTCGACGATCTCATCGCGTCTTGGGAAACGTCCGAAAAAGAGGTCGATGCCTCGACGATCGCGGACGTCTCCGTCGGCGCGGACGACACTTCGGAAAGTGACCTCAATGTCCCCGCGTCGCTGCTTGCCGACAGGCAGAAAAAGGCGCTGGAGCCGCGAAATGCCGAAACGGGTATTCGGCCTGCCGGGCTTGACGTGCCGAAAGAACTCTACGGCGACGGCGTCATCAAGCAGAAGGCGAAGCTTCGCGAAATGAAGGCCGACGGATATCATCAGCCGCTCGACTTCCCAGACCTCGCCGAAAAGCGCTTGAACAAGGAACTTATCGAGATGCCGATGGCCGCGCAAAGTTATTACCTCGACGTCGGCGGCAGCGCGAGCGACGGCCCGTTCCAGACCTTCGCATTTCCGAACGTACACGGGGATCTCGTGCCCGGTTCGCGCGAGATGCTTGCCATAGGGCGACTCGCAGATAGTTTTGCAGGCCACAAATACGACCTCAACAACGCCGCCGATCGCAAGCAAATGCGCGTCCGCCTACTCAGAATGTTCAATCCGAGGGCAAAGCGGATATTGCTCGACCTCGCCGAGGCGTATTATAAGCAGTTCAACCGTCCGCTGCGTGTAACTTCTCTAACGCGTTCGATGGACTATCAGATCAGTCTGAACGCAAGCAACGTGAACTCTTTCAAGGTGCGCGACGAAAACGCTCTGCCGCCGCACACTTCCGGCTGCGCGTTCGACCTCGCACGCAAGCATATGACCGCCGAAGAGCAAAATTTCGTGATGAAAGAACTCGCGCAAATGGAGAACGCGAAGAAACTCGACGCCCTCATCGAATACGGTCAGAACGCCTGTTTTCACGTCTTTATATACTTCGACGGCCTCGCCCCGAAGATGTAAGTCCATCGGTCGCTGATTGCTTCCCGCTCCACGCAGTTCTAAACTCGAAGTAGATGACCGACGTCGATAAGGAATATGAGAGGCAGTCCATCACGGATCTTGCTAAAGGCCTTTCGCGGCTTCCGGCGGGAAAACGCCGTGCCGCTATCGAGGCAAGCGCGTCGATCGCCGGCGTCAGCCTGAAGGCGAGCCGCGCATTTGTCGCCGCTGCGGCCGATGCCG
>DAORTR010000170.1:0-4187 GCA_035432765.1 Pyrinomonadaceae bacterium | reverse complement strand
CGTTCATCGGGCGATATACGAGCTTTGTCGTTAAGAAAAGCCCGAGCGTCGGGAGCTTTGAGAGCTGATAAAGAACTGGCTGTGAGATCTGCGACGTAAAACTGGTGCGCACTGGATCGACGTATTTCGTGATCCATTCGTTGTTCTCCGCACCGTAGATCCAGGCGGAAATTGAGCCGCCTTTCTTCACCTTTCCTGCGAGCGATAGGAATGCCTTTTTCGGATCCGGCGTGTGATGCAGAACGCCGACGCTGAATGCATAATCGAAAGCCTTTTTTAACGGCAGCTTGAAGATATCGCATTGAATGATGTGCGCGTTCGGCAAATTGCGGGTTAATGCAAATGCAGATTCGACGCCTGCTCCAAGATCGATGCCGACGATCTCTTTTGCACCCCATTCTGCTGCGAGCTTCGTATGACGGCCTTTGCCGCAGCCGCCTTCGAGCACGATCTTGCCCTCGAAATACTCAGGCTTTACCGGCTGCAGCCAACCGAGGAACTGGTCATTATATTTCTCGTCCTCTTGCGTGAAATTCGTCCACTGCCAGCCGAAATTCTCAGCCGTCGCAGCCTTGTCGCTCTCGACCTTCCCGAGGTCTGCAAAACGCGGCACGCCGCGGACAACCTTGTATTCGCGGTCGCATTTCCTGCACGTCAAGACGCCGTCAATGATTTCCTTTTCTTCATATTGCGACACGTAGGCGATCCGCAGATCGCCGCCGCAAACAGGACACGCAAGAAGATCGAGCAGTTTTTCTTTCATTCAAAAAATTTTCAGCACCACAATGTCGTTGTGAAGAAATCCGTCAAACGGAGACTAAAGCAAAATCCGCTTTGGTCAATCCACTCAGGAAGCCAATCGGCAGGTCACACTTTTCGGAAGTCGCCATTCTTCTGGTGCGTATACTTCTTCGGCTCCGTAGGAGCCACATGTTTGTAGCAACGAACGCCGAAACACCGACTAAGCTCCGTAGGAGCGACACCTGACGCAATGCACCAACTACTAAAGCCACTTGAAAAGATACTTCTCTTCGTACTCGACATCAAAACGCTTTAGCAATCTCAGATATTCATCTTTGAACGACCGCTTCAAATGATGCGCCTCTTGATTCAGCACATACTTTGCGACGGCATCGACATGCGAACGCGAATACGAAAACGCGCCAAAGCCTTCTTGCCAACGGAATTGCCCGCGAACATACTTGCGGTCATTTATGAACTTACTTGAATTTGCCTTTATGTCCCTCACAAGGTCGGAGATTGAGATGTTTGGGGCAATTCCGATAAGTATATGGATATGGTCGGCGACGCCACCGATCGCGATGAGCTTTTGGCTCTTTTTCTTGATTATCCCCGCAATGTATTTGAACAGCTCCTCTTTCCAATCAGGGTGGATCAATGCGTCCCGTGCTTCAACCGCAAAGACGACTTGGATGTAGATCTGGAAGTAGGTATTTGCCATATTTGTGTCGCTCCTAACGGAGCTCCGAGGTTATGTTTAGAAGATGGTGCTACAAACATTTCGCTCCTACGGAGCTAAGAAAAGGACAAAGAAAAAGCGGATCGATTGCATCCTTGATCTCGTCTCTGGTCATGGACGTTTCTTCGTGATCGCTGCCGTGAATCGCTCGTATGCGGCGGCGGGAAACGGCTGGTGCCAATTGAATTCGAAATCGTCGGTGTTGCGATCTTCGTAAAGACGGGCAAACGTCTCGGCGAACGCGTTGCAGATGTCTCTCGCGTCACCTATATGCGAGAAAACGAGCTCGCGGTCGGCGGCCTCGCGGTCTTCGTCCGGGTATTCGTAAACCTCAAAAAGCACGCCGCCCGCGTCCGGCACAAAGCGAAGATCATACTCCTCTGGATCGCGGTTCCAGTGCAGTACGCGTCCCGCTTGATCCAAACTGCCGTCAAGCAGCGATGTCAATATATCGAGCAGTTCGCCGAGCGCATCGGCGTGCGGAGCGTGCGCCGTCGTCGTATGGAATTCGCTCGTCCCGTTCTTGAAACCTACCGACATCCAACCGCATTGCGGGGAATTGAAGCTAACCTCTAGATTGCTGCTCATAACACGCGAGTACTAACTCTTAATTGTAAAATGTTAATTGAAAAGTTGTTAATTGGTAGAAGAAATTACTTGTCCAATTAACATTCAACAATGAACAATTTACAATCAACTTGAATGAAGCAATACCACGATCTTCTCCGACATATCCTTGATAACGGCACCCCGGCGGACGACCGAACGGGAACGGGTACGATCTCTGTCTTCGGCTATCAGACACGGTATGACCTAAAGGCTGGCTTCCCGATCGTAACGACGAAGAAGGTGCCGTTTCGCTGGGTCGCGGAGGAATTGTTCTGGTTTTTGAGCGGTTCGACCGACGAGGCGGAGTTGCGTGCACGCGGCGTCGATATATGGCAGGAATGGGCAACGAGCGAGCAGACAGCGCGATTTGGTCGTGACACGGGTGATCTTGGCCCCGTTTACGGATATCTTTGGCGCTCTTTTGGCGGAAATTATCCGAAGATGGACGGCGTCGATCAGATCGCGCGTCTTATCCGCGAGATCGAGACGAACCCGAATTCACGCCGCCTGATCGTCTCCGGCTGGGATCCGAGAGTTTGCGACGATGTCGCACTGCCGCCGTGTCACACACTGTTTCAATTCAAGGTCGAGAGCGGCCGCACACTTCACTGCCAACTCTACCAACGCTCGGCCGATGCTTTCCTCGGCGTGCCATTCAACATCTCGAGCTACGCTCTGCTAACTCATCTCGTTGCACACGTTTGCGGGCTAGAGGCAGGCAAATTCATCCATACATTCGGCGACCTGCACGTCTATTCGAATCATCTCGAACAGGTGAACGAACTACTCTCACGCGAGCCGCTGGAGCTTCCAAATCTCGAATTTCGCAATGCCGAAAACTTACGCGGCGTCGATGGTCTTCTGAGCTTTGGCTATGAGAATCTCGACCTCGCGAGCTACCGCTCGCATGGCAAGATCGCCGCACCCGTCGCCGTCTAATTGAAAAGAAATTACTGTTTGATAACCGAGTACTCGATCCTGCGGTTGCGATAGCGTGCGTCGTCGGTCGTGCCTTGGACGAGCGGACGCGCGGAGCCGTAACCTTTTGTGCTCAGGACACTTGGATTCACGCCGAATTTCACGAGTGCGTCCCTGACCGCATTCGCTCGATTCTCAGAGAGCGTCTGATTCGAAGCGGGCTGTCCAACATCGTCGGTATGTCCGCCGACCTCAAGTGTGATCCCGGCCGGCAGTTTCTGGATAAATTCTGCCGCCTTCTTGACTGCGGCAAGACGCACGGGCGGAATGTCGTATTTTCCTGATTCGAAGTTGATGATCAGGATATTCAGCGCCTTTACGAGATCTTCGGGCGTGAAAGGATTCGGCAGGGCATCAAGCGCCGAGTTATAGCAACGCTCGGCCTTGTCGTCCTCGCCGAAATGGATATTCCCGCAGTCATCGGTCGCGGCGGCCTTCATCGGAGTGCAGCCTGCCGTGATCGGCTTTAGCTTTTCGCCGTCGTCGCCCGTAACCGTCTGCTTTACGCAGTTGAATGTAGGATGTACGACTGCGATCGTATGCGAACCTGCCTTTAAGTTCGGGATACGGAACGTCCCGTCCGAACTCGTTACGGAGAGCGGCGCGCCATCCACGGTGACGCTGCTGCCGACCGGAGCATCTTTGACCACGACCTCGTAACTCGAATTTCGGATAACGAAAAGATAAACGAGGGCAACGGCAATGACGGTCAGGAAGACAAGCGTCATTCCGCCCGCGATGAACCAGAACCAGCCGGGAATTCCCTGATTCGCCTTATCTTCCTCGGCCTGTTTAGCTGCTGTTTCGGCAGGTGTCGGCGGGAGTTTTTGATACTTGACGCGTTCGGCCTCGGGCAGGCGGAAATACGGCGTCGTCTTGTCATAAGCGGGCGTCGGGGCAAAATCCTCAGGCTGCGAACCAAAATCAGCCGCATTCACGTTGATATTCGGTTCGGTCATTCCCCATTCCGGCGTCGAGGGAACGCCGCCCGACCCGCCGAAACTCTCATGCCCTGTGTCTATCGGCCTGATGTTTGCGACCGTTTTGCCCCATTCATCCGCCGATGCTTTTGGAACCTGGATGTTGTAATTCGTCTTTTCCCAATCATTTGAGGGAATAT
>DAORTR010000169.1:0-4205 GCA_035432765.1 Pyrinomonadaceae bacterium | reverse complement strand
GCTTACCGAATCGCGGGCGCACATTTGAAGCACGTTTTTCACGTTTTGTATCAAAATGCACGTTTTGTATCAAATTGCACAAAACGGACAAAACGGACAAAACGGACAAAACGCATCCTCTGCGTGGCCGCGGGATCCATTTTTTATGCAAACATTTCAGACCTGCAGTTTCCCGCAGGACCCCAGCGAAGCGAACCCTTACCGACGCACGGATTAGGTCCGCGCTACTGCGGACGGGTGTCCGCTGTCTGACGCTGAATATGCTCTATTGTGGTTTATCTATGATCTCGAAGTGTCCGGGCGACGCGTAGCCGACGGTCTTGCCCTGGCTGTTTAGAAGATTTACGCTGACCCATCCGCCGGTTTTGCCGTAATCGGAGAGGGCACGCAGGAATTCTTCACGTTTCTCGCTCGTCATCGTTTCCCAACCCGGGACAACGACGCCATAGAACGTATCGCCGCTCTTCTTGGCGACCTTTAGATTTTCTTTGAACGGGATCGGATCGAGTTTGATCATCATCACGTCTTTCGAAAGGGCAGAATCTTCCTCGACGTACATACTTGCCCAAGCATAGATACCGACCGATATCGTGATCAGAACGACCGCACCGATCAGCAGGAGCGGATTGATCCCAAAGGTTCGCTCGCGGACCTTTTCCATCAGAGACTTTCGCGGCCCGATCGCGGCGACCGATGGCTCGACCTTGTCGAAATGAAGATCGATCTTCTCGACCGGCTCTATGTGTTCAGTATGGTGCTCTGCCGGTTCGTCATCGTCTTCCCTTTCGGCGGACGGATCGATGAGATGGCGTAAGGTCGTATCGAGTTCGAGGGTCCGTGCGGCCGCCTCGGAAACGGCTTGATCGTCGAGCGAGCCGTATTTCTCGTGCGTTACGGCGGCGCCTGAAGCGAGCCTTTCCTTGTCGAGCAGCCTTACGTATGTGTTGCCGACGCTAACGTTACATTCGATGGCGGCGGTAATAACGGTCGGTGCGAAGAAGAGTTCGGCGATATTCTCCTTGAACGAACGGATGCGCGCGAAGAAATCGCTGCGGATAAGATCGTCGAATTGCGTGGCGTCCTCGGCTTCCTGCTGCAATTCGCGGAAGCTTGCGGCGGCAAGGACGATATTCTCTTCATCGTCGGCCGAATAGAGCGGAATGCTCGACCAATCTGCGTATAAGGCCTTGATATGGCCGTACATTTCGGAGCCGCTAAAGAGAAGTTTGCGGGTGTCGTCGGCGACCGCTCTCGAGAAGAGTCGCGTCAGGATGTAGTCGAACTTTCCGCGTACGTCCTCGTTGCACGCCAAATTGCGATAAAAGCGTGCGAGGGCGAGCATTGCCTGCGAACTGAGTTTCGGGCGACAATTCTCGCAATACCTTCGAAGTGCGGCGATCGAGATCTCAGCGTCACGCTTTGCAAGCGCAGAACACCACATCTCGATCTCCTGCATCAACTGAAATTCGCCTTGTTTATGCGCATCGGTCGCGGCATCCTCGGCCACCTGCATAAACCTATGCAGGGCTTTTTTGACGCTGAGATCGTCGTATGTCTTGGGGATGATCTTTAGGTGCTCTCGTTCAAGGGCGGAAACAACGTGTTCCACAAGCTGCAGGCTCATTACTTCGCCGTTTGCTCTTTTCTTAAAAAATTCCTGATCCGATGTCGGACGGCGGATCTCGATCTTTTCGTCGCTCCCCATTAGCTGCATATCAGCAACTTCCGGTGCGTCTGCCTCGATCTTTTCGGCAACTTGGTAAATTATATCTTCACGCCGAGGCTCATCGTTACGCGTGAGGTCTGGCAGATCGGAGCGTAATTCCTCCGCAAACGACGGGCCTTCCGCCGGCACCGAGACTTGAGGCTTTTCGACACCCTCGACCTCGCGGGCACGAGACTCAAGTTGGTCGAGAAATGTGTTCTCGAGGAGATTTTCTTCTTTTAGCTCGAGGACGAGATCTTCGAATATATTCATAGCTCGTACCTTTTGGACCGTTCAGGGCGGGGATTACTACTTACTTCTAAATTACGGCAGGATCTGGCGAATTGCGCCGGATTGGTCGATCTCGTATTTGTAAACGACGCCTTCGGTCGCGACGTTTCGCGTCGCTGTGATCGTATAGCGGCCGCGAAGATCCGTATCGGTCGGTGTACCGGGCATCTCGAAAATGAACTTGCCGCGGACCAACTGCAGTCCGCTGACGGTTCCCAAGGCATTTGAGGACGCAGAGTTCAGCTCTGCGAGTCGTGCGAATCTGCCATTCTGCGACATAAAGCTCATCTGCGTCGAAGACATCGTCCGCATCGTCGCGAACGTATTGCCATTCTCGGCGGCGCGCGTCGCTTTTTGAAGAGCCGGAACGGCCAACGTGGCAATAATGCCGATAACTGCCACGACCAGCAAAAGTTCAATAAGAGAAAAACCGCGTTCGTTTTTCATAAATGCAACCTCAAAATACTTAAGTGACACTTTTTGTCATATCAAATTGACAAGTTGCGGCAACAAAAGCCTAAAACATTCACAAAATCTGGCATTTTCTATGCCGTTTGGCGTCGGGATAGTCCCAAACCGCTTCTTGTCGAGCAAAGAGCGTGCCATCCGAAATCTACGTATTTCTAGCCCGAAAAAATAAGGGTGTTGTTTGCATCTTTGTTTTTTGATAGATTTGGACTTACGCTGATTATTTTTTGCGCCCCCGCGTGCTGGCGGAAAGGGTATCCCGATCTGGAGTGAAACGAATTGACCGCAGTCATTGATAAGACCCTGGAAACCTACGGAATTGACAACTGGGGGGCCGATTACTTCGGCATTAACAAGAAAGGCAACTTGATCGTAAGAGCTCCCGAGAACGAAGCTCTAACGGCCGACATAAAGGAAATAATCGACGACCTCCAGAAAAGAGGTGTGAGTGCTCCTGTGCTTTTGCGCTTTCCGCAGTTGATCTTCGGCCAGATACGCAAGCTTCAGGTCGCATTCCGCAAATCCATCAAAGAGTTCGATTACGAAGGCGACCATCTTTGCGTCTTCCCGATGAAGGTCAACCAAAATCGGTCGGTGATCGAGGAATACCTTCGTGAAGGTTCGCGCTATAACTTCGGGCTTGAAGCAGGCTCAAAGGCTGAGCTTTACGCTGCATTGGGCCTAGAACAGGCAAAAGACAGCCTTCTCGTCCTCAACGGCTTTAAGGATCGCGAATTCATTCGGCTTGCTTTTGCCGGTGCGGCGGCGGGTAAGAATGTCGTAATTGTCATCGAGAAGCTTAGCGAATTGGACCACGCACTTTCGATCGCTGAAGAGACGCAAAAAGCTAATCCCGATATGAAGATCCCTGTGCTTGGAGTTCGGGTCAAGCTTTACGCAAAAGGATCCGGTAAATGGGAGAAATCGGGTGGAGAGGCGGCAAAGTTCGGGCTTACGACTACCGAGATCCTCGAGGTCATACGCCGACTCCGCGAAGCCGGCCGCACTGACCTTTTGCAATTGCTGCATTTCCACATCGGCTCACAGCTTACTGACATCAAGCGCATCAAGAACGCGATGAAAGAGGCAGCTCGGACGTATTCGAAAATTCGCCAGATGGGCATGCCGATCCAGTATCTCGATGTCGGCGGCGGAATGGCAGTCGATTACGACGGATCGAGAACATCATTCGAATCTTCGGCAAACTATAATGCACGCGAATTCGCCAACGACGTTATCTACGTGATCAAGATGGTCTGCGATGACGAAAACGTTCCGCATCCGACCATCATCCAGGAATCCGGCCGCTACCTCTCGGCATATCACGCTATCCTTGTTACGAACGTTCAGGACGAGATCGAGACAGTTGTTGAAGACCTAACGCCTCTGAATATGTCGGGCGACGTCCCCGAGGTCGTACGCGAGCTTCACGACTTGCACGAGACGATAAATGCGAAGAATTATCGCGAGTACTATCACGACGCACTCGAACATCGCGAAGAACTCTTTACGATGTTCAACCTCGGCCTGATCTCGCTCGAGGATAAAGGCGCGGGCGAAGTTCTCTTTTGGGACATTTGCGAAAAGGCCGACGGCTACGCGCAGATGAAGAAGTATGTTAGCGAGGAGTTCGACGATCTTCGGCGCTTGATGTGCGCAAAATACCTGGCAAACTTCTCCGTCTTTCGATCGATGCCCGACAACTGGGCTCTCGAACAGCTTTTTCCGATCGTCCCGATCC
>DAORTR010000168.1:0-4209 GCA_035432765.1 Pyrinomonadaceae bacterium | reverse complement strand
GGAAAGGTGCAGGAGTGGTTGAACTGGCAGCACTGGAAATGCTGTGTACCTCAAAAGGGTACCGTGGGTTCGAATCCCACCCTTTCCGCCATTAATAAAGGAGAAAGTAGGAAGGATGAAGGATGAAAGCATATCCCTTGTCCTTTTTTTGTTTTATTCAATGAATAGAGACCTCAAACAAAGGACGAAGGAATTTGCGGTGCGGGTTATCAAGCTGTACACAGGGCTTCCGCGATCGACCGTCGCCCAGATTCTAGGAAAACAGATCTTGCGAAGCGGAACATCCGTCGGGGCGCAGTACCGCGAATCTCAGTACGCAAAATCCGATGCCGATCTAGTGAGCAAATTAGAAGGCTCTCTGCAAGAACTTGAGGAAACTGAATATTGGCTCGAGCTGATCGAGGAAATGAGTTTCTTCAGCTCGGCTCAACTTGAACCGCTTCGCATCGAAACCGGCGAGCTCAAGGCAATCTTCATCACGATCGTTAAGAAAGTGAAAGCACGAAAACGCTGATATTTCGCATCTCCCGACTTTATCCTTTTTCCTTCATCCTTTATCCTTATTCTTGGCTTCAGGCTCCGCACAAGGTTTGAGTTGTGAACCCCGCTAGACCGGGAACGGAGCAACGGTAGCGATTTCAGCTTGTGTTGCGGTCATGTCTGAAGCCATTTAGGTTTTCATTTTGTTAGTCATATTTCCAAAAAGGCCCGTTCAGCAAGTCTCGAACGGGCTGTTTTTTTGCGCGAAGCGAGTGTTCTCTATTCTCGCGATTGCGCCCCGAAAGGGAAACGAATTACAATCTAACTCTCAATGTCTTATCAGGTAATCGCTCGAAAATGGCGGCCGCAGAGCTTTGACGAAGTTACGGGCCAAGAGGTCGTTACGCACAGCCTGCGCAACGCGATCGAGCATGACCGTCTGCACCATGCTTACCTTTTCTCGGGGGCGAGAGGCGTTGGTAAGACGACGACGGCGCGTCTTCTCGCAAAGGCACTTAATTGTCACAGATATGAAGGCAAGACGACGACGCCTTGCCGGATCGACGACGAGGACGCGTGCCCGTCCTGCATAGAGATCGCGGAGAGCCGTTCGCTCGACGTGCTTGAGATCGACGCCGCATCGCACACGGGCATCGATAACGTCCGCGAGACAATCATCGACGGGTTGAATATCAACCCCGCACGCGACCGCTATAAGGTCTTTATCATCGACGAAGTCCATCAGCTTTCGAAGCCCGCGTTCAACGCTCTTCTAAAATCTCTCGAAGAACCGCCGCCGAACGTCGTTTTTATAATGGCGACGACCGAACTGCATAAGGTTCCGATCACGATCACGTCACGCTGCCAGGAGTTTCAGTTCCGAACCATCGCAAACGCCAAGATCTACGACCGATTGAAACTCATCGCCGAAAAGGACGGTATCGACGTTTCAGACGAAGCCCTTCGCGAGATCGCGCGTTCGGGAATGGGATCGATGCGCGATGCGCAGAGCAATTTCGACCAAGTGATCAGCTTCTCGGGCGAAAAGATCGACGCCGCATCCGTTGCGAAGGCACTAGGTTCAGCCGGTGCCGACGTGCTTGAAAAGATCGTCGTGTCGGTCGCGAATTCCGACGCCAAAACGATACTCGAAACGGTTGATGATCTCGTTTCACGCGGCCACGAGCTTCGAAATTTTGCGAGCGACCTGCTGGGCCTTTTCCGCGATCTGATGGTGCAGAAAGTTGCCGGAACATCGACCGAACGGCTCGTTGATTCCGCGGCTTTTCCTCCGGAAAAACTGACTGAGCTTGCCGCGCCTTTTGCCGAGAGCGATCTATTGCGGTTCTTTCATTCGCTTTGCGAGACCGAATCAAGCCTTCGCGAGGCGGCGCAACCGCGGTACGTTCTTGAAGTCGGCCTTGTGAAACTCGTCGAGATGAAGAAACTCGCGCCGATCGAGGATATCCTCAAAAAGCTTGGCTCGCCGGCGCCGAACGCCGCTGTCGCATCCGCCGGCGAGGAAAAAAAAACTCTAAAATCTGAGAACGCGATCGTTCCGAAGGAAGCATCCGCTCAGAAAGCCGTCGTTCCGATCGAGCCGTTACCAAGCCCGATAACCCCTGCGCCTGAACCTTCGTTTGAAGCTGCTGTCGCTGACAATGACGATGATTTCGTTGTTGAACCGCCGTCCGACGATATCGGATTTGCGGACGAGGAAGTTTACATTCCGTTGAAGGATATCGGTGTGCCTGTCGTTCCGAGGACGAATGGCGGAAACCTCACCCTGTCGTCGATTCCCGCGGATCTGCTAGTGCATTTTGACGACGTAAAGCTCGACGATGCCTACGATGACGCTCTGCGGCGTGAGGGCGATGACCTTTTGCCGGTCGCATCGGGCGTCGAGCTTGCAGAAGGCCTTTCGACACGCGCAAGAGATACTTCGAACGGATCGAGGTCGCACTCAGCCGGCGGCGGAACAGCCGCGCGGACTGCCGTCGATCTTTCGCATATGATCCCGCAAGATATCGAAGCCGAAGCGTCGCAAGCGATCCCTGCATTGAGCGCCGACCCAAGCGAGGAAGAATTAATGGCATTCGCGAATTCGCTTCCTCTCGTGCGGCTCGCAAAGCAGGTCTTCCGTGCGACCGTTGTCGAAGCACGCAAACGCGACTAAGTACGGAACAGTTCGTCGCTGAAGGTCGTATTATGAGACGATGATGGGAATGCGTTTTGCTCCACAATTTGGAGGTCTTTCCGTGCTGCGGGTAATATTCGCGGCCGTTCTCGTATTTTGCGCTCTCGCAGTCGTCGGCGTTGCCCAAACTTCGGCTGATACGTCGGATCCGACGGCATTGAAGCCGACAGGTTTTGTAAATGATTACGCGGGCGTCTTCGATCCCGCATCAAAGGCCGCCCTCGAAAAGAAGCTTACCGATCTAAAGAATTCGACGAATCCGCAGGTCGAGATCGCCGTTGCGGTCGTAAGGACGACAGGCGGCCGTGACATCTTCGATTTTTCGCGAGATCTGGCGCGTACTTGGAAGATCGGGTCGCAGGAAGACGATAATCCGAGTGCGCTCCTCTTTGTTGCGATCGACGACCGCAAGTATTTCACCCAGATCAGCCGCGATCTTGAGGACGAACTGCCCGACGGGCTTGTCGGCAGCCTTCAGCGGCAATATCTCGTTCCGGAATTCAAGAAAGGGAATTATTCAAAGGGAATCAGCGACACGATAGACGCCTATATTGCGAGGATCCGCGATAAAGGCAACACGTCGGGGCCGGTTTCAGACGCGCCTTACGACACGACGCCGAAGTCTGCCGGTGTTTCCTGGTTCCTTTGTTGCGGCGGGGCGATACTCGGATTGATATTTCTCATCGCCTTGTACTTTGGCAATAAAGGTGGTCGAGGCGGCGGTGGCGGCGGCGGTCTGGGCGACAGCGTGGTGCCGTGGGTTATCGGCGGAATAATAGGCAACATAATAAACTCAGGTTCATCCGGCGGCAGTGATTGGGGCGGAAGCGGCGGCTCGGACGGCGGCTGGGGTGGATTTGGCGGCGGCGGTGATTTTGGCGGAGGCGGCGCCGGCGGCGACTGGTAAAGAATATGAACCATCATTTTGACGCATTCGTTGACGATCTTAGAGCGAGCCACGGGAGCAATTTAGTCTCCGTCATTCTTTACGGTTCGGCGGCCGCGGGTGATTTTGTGCCGAGAAAGTCCGATTACAACATTCTCGTAGCTCTCACTACGATCGGGCCTGAAGACCTGCGCAAAGCTCACGCTTGCGTCCGCGAATGGGCAAAGCTCGGCAACCCGATACCGGTATATTTCACGGTCTCGGAACTTAAGAATGGAGCTGACGTGTTCCCGATAGAGTTCGATCAGATGCGGCAGGCGAGGCGAGTGCTCTTCGGGCCGGATCTTTTGGGCGAGATCGAAATTTCGGAGAAATTTCTGCGGCTCCAGGCTGAATTCGAGCTGCGGAGCAAACTGCTGCAGCTGCGTAGGCAGTACATTCCCGCGTCTTCGTCCGTTGAGAAGCTGACGGCGCTGATGGCGGACAGCCTTTCGAGCTTCGCGGCTCTTTTTCGAGCCGTTCTGAAGGTTTACGGCATCGAACCGCCGGTAACCAAACGCGAGGTCGTCGCAATGACGGCTCAAACGATCGGAGTTGACGGTACGCCGTTTGAAAAGATCTTTAATATTCGCAAAGATAACTTTGC
>DAORTR010000167.1:0-4217 GCA_035432765.1 Pyrinomonadaceae bacterium | reverse complement strand
ATCAGGTCGATTACATTCTATTCAGAAATCATCTCGAGCATGAACAGCACCAGATGTCGCAACTGAAAGCGCAGTTCGCGGAGATGGAGCCGCTCATCCCGTTCGCGCGGACGATCACCGATCTCGAAGATGCGCGTCGCCGGCTTGAGTTTGCTGATGCGGCTAAGTCCGCTGCGCTTCTGAATGAACTCGCAATGCAGATAGCGGACACGCAGAAGGCTTTCGAGAGTGCGTCCGCACCGAAGCCGAAGCGCACGGTCGCTTATCGGGCGGCGAGGTCGGTCGCAAGTTTAAGAGACACGTTGAAGCGTTGGTACACGTTCTACAACGGGTACGATCCGAACTTCACTTGGTGGTGCGAATCGCCTTACAAAGCGACCGACGAAGCTCTCGAAAAGTATCAGAAGTTCATCACTACCAAGCTCGTGGGCATCGCGGCGGACGACAAGACGACGATCATCGGCGACCCGATCGGCCGTGAAGCTCTCATCGAAGAATTGAAGTTCGAGATGATACCGTACACGCCCGAGGAGCTTGTCGAGATCGCGAACAAAGAATTCGATTGGTGCATCGCCGAGTTAAAAAAAGCGTCGCGTGAAATGGGGTACGGCGACGACTATATGAAGGCGATCGAGGCGGTGAAGAAAACTTACGTCGAGCCTGGAAAGCAGCCTGAGCTTATTCGAGGGTTTGCACGCGAGGCTATCGAGTACGTAAAGAAGAATGATCTTGTTACGGTGCCGCGTGTCGCGGAAGAATCGTGGCGTATGGAGATGATGACGCCCGAACGGCAGCTCGTCGCACCGTTCTTTTTGGGCGGCGAGACGATTCTCGTGAGTTACCCGACCGACACGATGACGCAGGAGCAAAAGCTGATGTCGATGCGCGGCAACAACCCGCATTTCGCACGCGCCGTAACGCATCACGAACTCATTCCCGGCCATCATCTCCAAGGTTTTATGACGTCGCGATACAAACCGTACCGACGTGTGTTCGGCACGCCGTTCTGGATGGAAGGCTGGGCGTTGTATTGGGAGTTTCTTTTGTGGGATCGCGGGTTCGACAAAACGCCGGAGGACAAGATCGGTGCGCTGTTCTGGCGTTCGCATCGTGCGGCGAGAATTATCTTCAGCCTGAACTTCCATCTTGGAAAGTGGACGCCCGAGCAATGCGTTGACCTTCTCGTCAATAAAGTTGGGCACGAGCGCGAGAATGCGCTTGCCGAGGTTCGGCGTTCGTTCGCCGGCGATTACGGACCGCTGTATCAAATGGCGTATATGATGGGCGGCCTGCAGTTTTACGCGCTTCACCGCGATCTGGTTGACTCGAAAAAGATGACCGACCGAGACTTCCACGACGCGATCCTCAAGAACGGAC
This sequence comes from Pyrinomonadaceae bacterium, assembly GCA_035432765.1. Classification (GTDB taxonomy): domain Bacteria; phylum Acidobacteriota; class Blastocatellia; order Pyrinomonadales; family Pyrinomonadaceae; genus OLB17. Next base: position 2,840 of record DAORTR010000167.1, on the reverse strand, counting down.
CGATACCTGTCGAGATGGTTCGTGCGACGTTGACCAACGCAAAACTCACACGCGACTACAAACCGAGCTGGCGATACTACGATCTCGGACGAAAGTAGAAAGCGAAAACACTTTGGCGTCAACAGCCTCGAGAGAGAAGTGATGTTTGTAGAAATCGTGCATCTATAAACATTTCGCACCTACGGTGCTGGAACGCCTTTTGGCGATATCGTTCTATAAACATTTCGCACCTACGGTGCTAGAACGCTTTGCCGATATCGTTCTATAAGCATTTCGCACCTACGGTGCTAGAACGCCTTTTGGCACGTCGATGTAACCGCGTGAATTCGACCGCGATCGCGGAAAAGGCAGACTAATTTCGAACAAAACGGCTTGCATTTGCGTAGTACACGGCAGGAAATTATGAAAAAGAAACTATATTTCGCGAAGGTTGCGTTGACGATCTTCGCTTTTTCAACGTTTACGGCGGCGCAGGCCGTCGCGCCGTCGAGCGTCGTAAAGGAGCGGGACGTTCGTGCGGCGATGTATTTTCTTGCGGGCGACGCGATGCAGGGACGCGGTTCGGGCACAAAGTTTGAACGGATCGCGGCCGAGTATGTCGGCTCGCAATTTATGCAGTTCGGTCTCGAACCGGCAGGCGAAGCCGGCTTCGACGGCAAACCGACGTTCGTGCAGACCGTGCAGGCTCCGTCGCGCGAAACTTTGACGGCCCTCGCGATCGACGGGACTTCGATAAAACTTGGCGAAGACCTGATCGCGTTCGCGATAGCCGGCAAACAAATTACCGGCCCCGTGCAGCACGCGAAACCAGGCGACACTGCAAAGAAAGGAGCCGTCGTTATCTTGACGCTTCCCGCTAATTCGACGTTCGAAGCCAACCAAACCGCGATACGGCAGATGAGCCGGGACGGCGCGGCGGCGTTGATAATGGTCGAGACGACGGAAATGCGCGCAAATTGGGCAGAAGTCGCGGGACGCAAGGCAACGTTAGGAAGATTCGGCACGCTGCTCGCGGTTTCGACCAAAGGCGCCGAAGAACTCGCCAAATTCGCGGACGGCGCGACGCTGACGCTCAACGGAACCTTCGAAGCCGCACCGCCGACCTACACTTGGAACGCCATCGGCAAGATCACCGGAAGCGACGCGACGCTCGGTTCGCAGGTCATCTTGATAAGTTCGCATCTCGATCACCTAGGCGTACGCGATAGTGCGCCCGGCGACGACAAGATCTTTAACGGTGCCGATGACGACGCTTCGGGAACAGTTGCAGTGCTCGAGATCGCACGCGCGTTGGCCGCAGGCAAAAAGCCGAAGCGTACGGTTTACTTTGTTTGTTTCGGCAGCGAGGAAGCGGGCGGCTTCGGCGCGGGATACTTCGTGAAGAACCTGCCATTCCCGCAGGATAAATTCGTTGCGAACCTAGAGTTCGAGATGATCGGACGACCCGATGCAAAGGTGAAGCCCGACGAACTTTGGCTCACCGGCTACGAACGCTCGAACCTCGGCCCTGAATTAGCAAAACGCGGAGCGAAACTCGTCCAAGATCCGCATCCCGAAGAACAATTCTTCCGACGTTCGGATAATTACACGCTCGCGCGGCAGGGAATCATTGCCCACACGGTCTCAAGTTTCGGGCTGCACAAGGATTATCACCACGCAAGCGATGAGATCAGGACGATAGACTTTTCACATATGACGCACGCGATAAATTCTATGGTCGCGCCGATCAGTTGGCTCGTAAATTCAAACTTTGTCCCGGCTTGGAACGAAGGAATGAAGCCGTAAACAGAAGCGCGGGGGGCACGAAAAAAAGCGTAGGGCTTACAACCTTTTCGGTCGTAAGCCCTACGTTTTTTTGTTTGCCTCAAGAGATAAGACGAGTCTATTCAGTAAATTCCAAAACTAGGTCTTCTTCGCAAAAATCGAACTTCGCCGGCTCGGATTCGGACTTGTCGGCATAAACCGCCTTCACCCATTGCGTGCAGCTCTCGCTGTCGGTCGATGAACTCCAGACAAGCGTAACAGTTTTGCCCGCACCAATACCTGCGCCAATGTCGAACGGTTTGTACTTCTGACCGCTCTCCGCCACGAGGATCTTTACGATCCGCAAATTGCTCTTGTTAACGACCTTGAACGAGTACTGGCTGTCCTGTGCGTTGCTGACCGAAAAGCCGGCCAACATAAAGACAACCGCAAGCAGCCCCATTCCCAAGAATTTGCTTCGCAAATTCATTTGATTGTTCCTCCAGATCTGTGAAATAAAGTGTTGGCGCGTTTTTACGCCCGGATAAGTGTAGAGAGAAGCGGCGCAAATAGCAATCAGTTCGTCAGATTTTGTTTCGAGGCGAACTGCGCTCGATCGATCGAAGTTCTATCGAAAAGAAACGTAGGGTGAGGCTTCGCGGGCTTCACCCTACGCGTTGAAATTCACCGCGTTGCCAAAACGCTTAAATTATGTGGTCGGCGAACTTGAAGCCGACGAGCGACAGCGGCACGAAGATGACGAGGCTCACGATCACGAACCAGATCGGCTGCGGCCAAACTGTCGCCGTTGCGACCGAACCCGCGCTAAGCAACGCCCCGACAACGAGCGCGAGCGTTGCGCCCTGGCTCCAGCGTCGTCCCATCTTTGTTGCGATGAATCCGCCGGCAAATGCAGCGATCGCGTAGCCGATCGCGACGGCAACGAAAGCGAGCGTCGGATAGGTTTTCATATAGGCTGCCATGTCGCCTTCTCGAGCGTATTCAAGATTCACCGGCGGCATCGGCGGAATGATCGTTGCGATCATATATGCGATCCAAATTATCCCGACCGCCGCCACCATTGCCGTTACTATCGC
>DAORTR010000166.1:0-4320 GCA_035432765.1 Pyrinomonadaceae bacterium | reverse complement strand
CCTTCGATTTCGACATCGTGACGTCGTCGATCTTGAGGAATTCGCTGTGAACCCAATATTTTGAAAATAGCTTGCCGGTCGCGCCTTCGCTCTGCGCGATCTCGTTCTCGTGATGCGGGAATTGCAGGTCCATTCCGCCTGCGTGCAGGTCAAAAGTTTCGCCGAGATACTTCATCGACATCGCCGAGCACTCGATGTGCCAGCCCGGGCGTCCGCGTCCGAACGGAGCGTCCCAACCGGGATGATCGTCCGCGCCGACGAGCTTCCAAAGGGCGAAATCGCGTGCGTCCTCTTTCTCGTATTTATCCGTATCGACGCGGTCGCTCGCCCCCGCAATGTTGCCCTCAAAACTGATCTTCGAAAGCTTGCCGTATTCGGGAAAGGCCGCTATCCGATAATAGATAGAGCCGTCGGATTCGTATGCGTGGCCGTTCGCGATGAGCTTTGCGATGATGTCGATCATCTCGGCAATATGCTCGGTAGCACGCGGCGAAACTTCCGGCCTCTCGTTGCCGAGCGCGTCGAAATCTTCCCAAAAATATGTGATGAAAGGCGCCGTGAATTCGTCGATCGAGATCTTTCGCGCGGCGGATTCGTTGATGATGCGGTCGTCGATGTCGGTCAGGTTAAAGACGTGCGTCAGAGCGTAACCTTTGTATTTCAAATAGCGTCGCAGAACGTCGCCGAAAATGAACGTGCGAAAATTGCCGATATGAGCGAAATTCCAAACCGTCGGTCCGCAGATGTACATCCGCACCTTGCCGTCCTCAAGCGGCACAAATTCCTCTTGTTGGCGAGTAAGCGTATTAAAAAGTTTGAGCATCATTCATCGAGTGTTATCGAGCTAGTCTCCCGCTGGAAACCTTACTAAGATAACACCGAGAAAGTTCTTTGGCATACCATTGACCAAGAGAGGGCGAAATTTCCAGCGTTTTGCAGTCTCGAGGGCGGGGCGTTGCATAAGAGGATTCTTGGCCTTCGCACGTGCGAATCGAACATTTCCGGTTTGATCGACGGCGACGAACACTTCGATCTCGACGGTACTGCGACACTCTCCCATCGCCCTTGCAGTGGCCGGGCACATGCCGAAGGCCTCATTCGCAACCTGCTTTCGAATATCGTCCCGAGACATTCGGACCGTATCCGCAGACGGGAATTCTTCGAACTGGACATCTTCGGGATCGATATCGGGAGACGCGCCGAAACTCTTGCTGCAGTCGAGCTGATCGATCGTAAAGACGGCCGTTGCGACGAGCCGATAGCCGCCATCGACGGCATATACTTTATTGTTTCCGAGCCCGACCTTGCCTTCGACGGTTTTTCCGATCTCTTCGATCTCATCGAACTTCGACACTTGGCCGCCATAGACATAGATCACACCTCTTGCTTCGGCGGGGAGCGAGAACAGCCTCTCACGAAACTCCGCGATCACGCGATCGAGGCGTTTCGTATCAGCGAACTCGACCTCATCAAATTTATCCGCAACAGGTGCGACGCATTGCTCGACATTCTGAATATATTCAATGTCGCTATCGTCATCGTCGTCATCGCCATCATCCTGTGCTTTGGCCGCCAAGACGCACAAGGCCATCAATAGAACTGCGAGAAGGAGAATTAGCTTTGATCTGTGCATTGGGTCAACCTCATTTTTTGCTCGAAGGCGGCCCGCTGGTTTTCGCGTGGTCAGGGCAGATCAGGTGCGACGAATCGCTTTCTTGCGTCGTCCGAGAACAGATATTCCCGCGTGTAGAATTCGAGCGGATAGTCCTTATCGAGAGTTGCGATCATGTCGGCGGCGATCTCGCAAAGCGGCCGATCGCGACGCACGGTCCAGAAGTCGTGGACGGCGTTCATCCAAAAGATCGTCAGCGTCTCGTGATAAGGCATCTCCTTTTCGAGATCGACGCCGAATCCGTGTTCGAGCAAGCGTAAGATGCCGCGACGCATCGTTTTTGTTGCCGCAGCCAGATCGAATTTTGAAATGTAGTACAAAGCGACGACGAGATGCTCGCGGTGCTTCCACGCCTCGCGCGGGATCGTACCCGCCTCGAACTCTTCGACAAGAAGAAGTATTTCTTCTTCCGTGCTGTATTTTTCCGCTTCCGAAACTTCCATCATCTTACTGGACGGTTCATTCACCGAGCATCGCAATGGTTCTGTCTAGGGGAGAAATGAACAAACTTCGAGATCGCCGGCGCAATTTTGCGATCCTTACGACGGTGTTCTACGGACTTGATATGTTTCTTGATCTATTAGAGATCGGCACGCGCCGCAAATTTACGCGACGGCTTGGAGCCTTTCGTCATCGCCTGTCTCGTCGATAAAAAGATACTTTTTCCATTCGGGACGCGATTCCGCATAGTGGCAAAGGAGCACGTGGTCGAGCCCGAGGCGAAGCAGTTTCTGCGACGTCAAGAGCGGCATACGCGCCTGTTCGGGCGTGCGGTTGCCCTTTCGCTGGTTACACTTCACGCAGGCAGTCACGAGATTCTGCGGCGTGTGCTCTCCGCCCTGAGCACGCGGCAGGATATGGTCGAGCGTCAAATCCTTTGCGTGACGATGGTCGCCGCAGTATTGGCAACGGTAGCGGTCGCGAATATAGATGCGGGCACGCTTCATCGAATTCTCGCTTGTTCGGCGGCGCAGGTGAATATAATGCCGCAAGCGGATCACGGACGGCACAGGAAATATCGTCGAAGGCGAATGAAGAACATTGTCGCCATCGTTCTCTTCAACGAAGACAGCTCCGCGGAACCATAGACAGACGGCGCGCGCAACACCGACCGTTCCTAGCGGTTCATACGAAAAGTTCAACAGTAATACGCGTCCCGTCAGCAAGTTCGTGCGGCCTCCTATATTTAGAATAGATGTTCGTTGATCCGTTGGAAATTCGCCAAACACGCGAGAGCTCGAATTTCCGCTACGTTGTTCCTCAGCCCAAAAAGCAAATTTACTCCTAAACCCCGAAAGAACGCAAGCACAATCTGTTGTTCTTCCAAACGTAGGGCGAACAATATGTAGGGCTGTACTGTTGTATGGATACTGATTCGGTTCTCGACGAACGCACAAGGCCCCAGCGGCTAAGCCCGTTTGAAGTGGTCAAAGCCTTTTGGTGTGAGCGGCCGGGGTTCGCCGTCGATGAGCAGCGTGATGTTTGACTCCGACGTTATCTCGCCGATCTCTACGGCACCGAGCGCAAACGCGTTAGAGCGTCGTTCGGGGGAGACGGTAAAGAGGATCTCGAAGTCCTCGCCGCCGTCGAGTGCCATTTCGAGGGTCGCACCTTTTGTGATCGGAAGTTTCGAAGCGTCGATCGCGGCGCCAACACCGCTCGCCTTGCAGACGTGTGCTAGATCGGACGAAATACCGTCGCTTAGATCGATCGCGGATGTCGCTAACTTGTTTTCTAACAGTAAAATGCCTATCGCGACTTGCGGTTGAGGTTTAAGCTGCCTAAGAACCGCATTTTGCAAAATCTCCTCGACTTCCGGGTCTGGCCGCGTTCCATTTTCAAGCAAAAGAAGGCCAAGCGATGATCCGCCGAGTTCGCCGGTTACAAATAGGATATCGCCCGACTTCGCGCCCGATCTGAGCAATGCTTTGCCTTTGGGAACCTCGCCGATCACGAATGAATCGATCACCAATTCGCTTGCCTTCGAGATGTCGCCGCCGATCAATTCGACGCCGAATTCACGGGCGAGTGAGTGCCACCCTTCGTAGAATTCATCCAAGAACGGAGTTTTCCACAGGCTGTCGGGCACACCGATAGAAAGCAGCGCGTATTTCGGCGTGCCGCCCATTGCTGCGATGTCTGAGAGGGAAACCGCGAGTGCTTTGTGACCGAGCATCGCGGGCGTGGTCCAATCGAGTCGAAAATCTATATTCTCAATGAGCAGATCTACCGTAAATAGGTGATCTGAAAGGGAATCCTTTGGGACAACGGAGCAGTCATCGCCTACTACTTTAAGTTTGTGCCGCTCCTTAATGTAATTTATGAAGTCGAATTCGCTCCGCATACGTCTCTATTGACACAAGTCTTGTAAATTCATACAATAACGCCCGGCTGTATTATAGAAAACCTTAACACAAATTGTTACAATGACGGCTGTGGATAATGCGATTCCCGACAAGATCTTTTTCAAGATCGGCGAGGTGTGCGAACTTGTAGGAGTTCAGGCCCACGTGCTTCGGTATTGGGAAACGGAATTTCCGACATTCTCGCCTCAGAAGAATAAGTCCGGCCAACGCAGCTATCGACGAAAGGACGTCGAAGTTGCCCTGAAGATCAAGCAGCTTCTCTACAAGGAAATGTTCACGATC
>DAORTR010000165.1:0-4378 GCA_035432765.1 Pyrinomonadaceae bacterium | reverse complement strand
GATCCTTGCACTGTTCGAAACCGCTGCCTAAACCGCACGGCTCGTTCCCCGAAGATCAATTAACAAAGAAGACGTGAGAATCGCCGTCTCTCGCCTCGGTGCATCCGACGGGAGCGGTTTTTGTGCGCTCGCCCATTGGACCTGACGCCTCAACGTTCATACACGTTTCCGCGGTGACCGATCTTTACGACGGTGACGACAAGGCGGTCGTCGACTATCTCGTAAATTATCCGATAGACTCCTTGCCGTACACGGTAGCGTTCAAGGCCGGAGAGTTTTTCACAGCCGTGTCCTCTCGGATCCTCGACAAGCGATTCGATCTTCTTCAATATGCGTTTCAAGTCCGTCTTTGGGATCGGGCGCAGATCTTTATAGACGGAGTACTTAAAGACGACGCTAAATCTTGCCATCGGCTTTAAGTTTTGAGAGCAGCGTTTCGTACGACATCACGCGATCAGAGGCGCGCTCGTCAAACGCGGCCAGATCCTCGGCGTCTTCGCTTAGAGTAGTTTTTAGGGATTCGTTGACAATATCGGAGATCGACCGATTCGTATGCACGGATCTTAGTTTAATCGCCCGATGCACGTCCGGCTCAAGGTAGATCGTCGACCTTTTTTGTTTCTCGATCATAAGGACATTATACCGTTATGACGTTATAACATCAACGTGTTTCGGGTGACGTTTCTAATTCTCGATGAGTGTGAGAATCGCGTGAGCTTTCCCGTCAAAGTCGGTCTCGGCGAGCGAAACGGCTTGAATGATGCCGATGCCGGCGGACGTAAGAAAGACGGCGTCGGCGGATAGAAGCTCGTCGATTCCCGCGGAGACCTCACGGACATCAAGGTTCTCAATGACGAATTCGCGCGTCGTGCCGGCGAGACAGCCTGTCGATAGGTCGGGTGTGAAGAGCGCGCCATCTTTTATCCAAAAGACATTCGAAAAACAGCCGCTTGTAACCTGCCCACGCTCATTTACGCGAATGGCCTCGTCAACGCCGGCAGCTTTCGCGGCCTCGAAACAGAGCGTCTGTTCGAGATAGTTCGTTGTCTTAAGGCCGGCAAGGGGCAAGCGGGAATTGACGGGATACGGTGAGATGCCGACGCGAAACTCTGCCGGAAGCTCTCGAATCGGTCCCGTTACGATCGAGAGCGAAGTGTTCGCTTCCGCCTTTCGAGAGACAGGCCATAGGCGGCTCGGCCTTTCGTCTGTGAATGTGACCTTTGTACGGCCGTTTTGGATCGAGTCGGCCCCGAGCCTGAGCATCAGAGTGTCTTTTACGACAGCTTCGGGAAATGCAGAGAGATCAATGCTGAGTTTGCCGGCGGCGTGCACGAGCCGCGACCAGTGCTTTTCCCAGAGAAAGGGAGCACTGCTGCGGATGGCAATGGTTGTAAAGATCCCGCGTCCGCTCATTTGCTGTCTCCAAGTACGAGAGTTGGCTGGATCGCGTTCTCGCCCGCGACGAACTTGCCGATCGCGATGAGTTCGTTGTTTTCCGAGAACATCGCCACGGTTTCGTCCGGAGCAAAACTAGCATCGTAAACACGCGAGGACAGGCCGTTGAGAGTCTTCTGCACGCGGTCGCTGCTTAGCACAAAACGCGGAAGGCCTTCGATCAGCACTTCCATCGGCAGCAGATATTTCGACGGTTCGGCGGCATCCGCAAGGATATCGAGTGTGACACTCTGCTCGATAGAAGATCGTCCCGAAGCCGTTCGTCTCAATTCTGTGAGATGTGCGGCCGTGCCGAGAGCTTTTGCGATGTCTTCTGCGAGAGTTCGGATGTATGTTCCTGCGGAGCAGCGAACGCGAATTCGATGAAGCTCGCTCGGTTCATTAGAAGAAGAAAGAAGACAGATCTCGTGGATCGTTATGGCTATGGCAGGCCGTTCGATCTCTTCGCCGCGTCGTGCGAGTTCGTAAAGTTTTTTACCGTCAACCTTCTTTGCGGAATACATCGGCGGCACCTGCATAATTTTCCCGCGAAATCTATCGAGCACGCCTTCGATCTCTTGGGATGAAATATCGCTTCGGCCGTGTTCGCCAATTTGTGTTCCTGTAAGATCGCCCGTATCGGTCGCAAAGCCGAATCGTAGAGTCGCCTCGTATTCCTTGTCTGCTCGATCGGCGAACCTTGCGAGCCGCGTCGCCTTGCCGATAAGTACGACCATAACACCGGTCGCGAAGGGATCGAGCGTGCCGGTGTGCCCGACCTTTCGCGTCTTGAAGATCCGGCGCACGCGGTTCACGACATCGTGCGAGGTCGGGCCGACAGGTTTGTCGATGATGAGAACGCCGTCCATAATGAGAGACAGATTTTATCAACTCATATCCAATGTGGCGAAAAAGGCGACGCGAAATTCTCCCTGAGGAACGCACAGTAAAAGACGAAGACAAGGCGTATGCGAAGACAATGAAGCGCGCCGGCAACCTGCTTGCGGCCAAACCGCGGGCCGTCGAGGAGCTTCGCGTACGGCTGCTTGAGAAGCCGTGGACGAACGAAGAGATCGTCGCCCGAGTACTCGCAAAGCTCCTCGAATACGGCTATCTCGACGATGAGCAGTTCGCAAAGAACACCGCTCTCTCCACGATCCGCCAGCGTCCGCAAGGGCGTCACAAGCTTCGACAGACGATGGCGCGAAAGCCGCTCGATCGCGAGTTAAAAGAGAAGGCCATCGAACACGCCTTTGAGCAGATACCCGAGAGCGAGTTGATCGACGCCGTTATCGAAAAGCGTCTGCGTCTCAGGGGAATTCCTGAAACGCCCGACGACAACAAGAAGCTCTACGACCATCTGCTGCGAAAAGGATTTAGCTTTGACCTGATCCGCGAAAAGGTCAAGGCCGTACAGAATGGCGAGTTTGCTACCGATCCTTGATCTCATTTCCGCAGCAAAAAATTATTTCCTTCACTCTGAATCCATTTCCTCTGCACCGCTCGAATTCAGTGGCGTAAAGGCCGGAACATGGCTTTTGAAAAACTGGAGGAAATTATGAAGACAATTTTTGGAATGATCGCGATCTCGATCGCATTGGCAATGGGAGTTTCGGCGCAGGACAACAACCCGATGGTGGGCGGAGCCGCGATGTTCAAGACAAAGAATATCGTCGAGAACGCCGTGAATTCAAAAGATCACACGACCCTCGTTGCGGCCGTCAAAGCAGCCGGTCTGGTGGACACGCTTTCGGGTGCAGGCCCTTTCACGGTCTTTGCTCCGACGAACGCGGCATTTGATAAACTTCCGGCTGGGACGGTCGATACGCTCTTAAAGCCTGAGAACAAAGCGATGCTCACGAAGGTGCTGACCTATCACGTCGTCGCAGGAAATTGGGATTCGAAGGCGATCGCTAAGATGATAAAGAAAGGCGGCGGCAAAGCTGAATTGACGACCGTCGCAGGCGGCAAGCTCTGGGCTTCGATGGACGGTGATAAGCTTGTCTTGACCGATGAAAAAGGCGGCATGGCCACGGTTACGATCGCCAACGTTCGGCAGTCGAACGGCATCATTCATGTTATAGACTCGGTGCTGCTGCCTGAGTAGGCCCCGCGTTGAACGAAGAAGCGGCCGCGCATTCTGCATGGCCGCCCATTCACCATCGCCCGAAAGGAGAATTTTATGCGATTCATCATTCTATCGCTGAGTGCGTTGATCGTAGGAACAGCCGCATGCGTTTCAGGGATCGGCGGCTCGAATGCTGCGGTCTCGAACGACGCCGATCCGAGTGCGACACCTCGCAGCACGAAGGCCGTTCGCGAGATCACTTACACTGATGCTGAATTCGACGGCAAAGAGATCTTGATGACCGATCCCGAATGGAAAAAGATCCTGACGCCTGTCCAATACACGATGATGCGCGAGGGCGGCACCGAGGCTCCGTTCAGCGGAGCGTACTACAACAACCACGAGGACGGCGTCTATTACTGTGCGGCTTGCGGACTGGTGCTTTTTAGGTCGGAGAACAAATTCGATTCCGGTACAGGCTGGCCGAGTTTCTATCAGCCGGCGTTCAAAAAGAACGTCATCGAGAAAGTGGATCGTTCGCTCGATGAGGTCCGCACTGAGGTGCTATGCGCACGATGCCACGCTCACCTTGGCCACGTTTTCGACGACGGGCCTGAACCGACCGGCCTGCGATACTGCATCAATTCGCCGGCATTGAAATTCAATAAGGCCGCCAACTAGCATCTGGGATTTAGCTCCGTTAGGAGCGACATCGGTGTTTCGCAACACCTTAGTGTCGCCCCGAGCGGGGCTTGACTTCAATTTTGTTTCGGTCATCTACAAACATGCCGCTCCTAACGGAGCTGACCGTCACCGCAAATTAAGCGGCAAGCTACCGTGTTGTTCTCAACTCGTTATGCTAGATTTGTTTTTATG
>DAORTR010000164.1:0-4383 GCA_035432765.1 Pyrinomonadaceae bacterium | reverse complement strand
GCCCTTAACCGGCACGCCTTCCACGGATATCTGCGGCAGAAAGGCGAGGACGAAGGCAGCGTCCACGGCTGCGTCGGCTTCTTTGACGTGGACGATCTAAAGGACATTAACGACGCGTACGGCCATCCGGTCGGCGACGCCGCGATCAGAGCTCTTGTGCGTGCGATACGCGATATCATACGTGCGGAGGATCTTATTTTCCGCTGGGGCGGCGACGAGTTCTTCGTCCTGATGATCGGCCTCGATTGCGAACTCGCAAGCGAAAGAATGGCACGCATCGACGGGCTTCTTACAGACGTTTCGCTTGACGGCCTAAGATTCCCGATGACGATCGGCGTGTCCCGTGCCTTTGAGAATTTCCAAGATCTCGATCGTCTCGAGAATGCGATCGAACGAGCCGACGCGAAAATGTATCTTGAGAAAGAGCGGCGAAAGAGCATCCCGAGGCTGCGTGGCGGCGCTCAGCCGGCGCTATCCTCGGGCGTTTCAAGAAGCGGCTTCGCACTATAACTTATCCTCAAAAAATCCGACAGCCAGCGCCCACGCGTCCTGTGCAGCTTCGGCGACATACACTTCCGGCCGCGTATCGTTAAAGAACGCGTGGTCAGCTTCGTATTTTACGCTCTCGACCGGCAGTTCGTACCGCTCGGCGGCATCCTCGAGGAAACTGACCTTCTCGGTATTGATCCATCCGTCTTTCGTCGCCGAGATAAAGATCGTCGGTACGCGGAGCCGTTTCAATACAGGTTCCTCCGGAATATCGCCGTAGAACGGCACGGCGGCACTGATCCCTTCGACAAGGCACGCGGCCCGCAGAGCGTACGTCCCGCCCATACAGAAACCCGTTATCCCGAAATGATCCAAGCCGTTCGTTCGACGCAATTCATTCACAGTCGCGCGGATCGTCGCGACCCCTTCATCGAGCTTGAGTTCGCTCATCAGCTTTGCCGCCGCCGCGGGAGTCTCTGCCGTCTTTCCGCGATAAAGATCGGGTGCAGCGGCGAGAAACCCCTCGCTTGCGTAACGGCGCGCGATGTCGCGAATATGGTCGTTCAGGCCCCAATATTCCTGTATGACGATGACCGCCTTGCCGTTCGGACTCTCCGGCCGCGCAAGATATGCACTCGTTTCACCGTTCTCCGTCGGGATCGTAATTATCTCTTCTGCCATTGTTGTTGAATTCCTCCTTTTGCGTCCGAATTTTGCACGATCGCCGCCAAGTTTGTGCGGTTTCGAACCCAAGTACGATTATAGGTCAAACCTCCGCCCGTCCGAACCTACGAGCGCCCACGTCCGAGTTCCTCATGGCAGAAGCCCGCGCGTCAGCAAGGGCGTTACACTCAACGCCTAATCAAGGACTGAGTTACTCGCCGACCGGCGAAATTGCCTTCGCCGTCGTCTGCTAGAAGATTCTTGGGCGGTTACGCCGCCGATGCTCTTTTGGTTTCCGATCGGCGATAAGAGAGACACCTCGGCAGTTGTCGTCTATTTGCAGCGCCGCGGGACTTGCTTTCCGTCATCACCCTAGCTATCTGTCGGGTTTCCACGTTTGGTCTGCCTAAGAAGCCCGCCTCTAAATTGAACCTTTCGCGAGGTAAATGTTAATCTCAAAGCCGTGCTGGGGTGGCGGAATTGGTAGACGCCCAGGACTTAAAATCCTGTGTCCTTAGGGACGTACGGGTTCGATTCCCGTCCCCAGTACCACCTTTAACTTGTTTTGATGAAATAATTACGGGCTTATCCTGGTTTTGGGTAAGCCTTTAATATTTTCGCCAAAGTGCTATGGATAGGTAGTTGGGTAGGTAACTCTCGATTTCGCTAGGCTCCTTGATCCTCCCGCTTGGCGTTTGACAGTGTGCCCGAAGGACCTGAGGCGGCCCAATCCGGCGATCTCGCCCTTTTTTAGCTGATTTCGTGCACTTCGTGTGTCGGAAATGAACCATTTCGTCTGCTGAGGGACGCAGAAGCGCACAAAATTTGGCCTTTCGTCGCATCATTCTTCGATTTTCGAGCATCTAAGGTTCTTGGCATACCCTTTGCAATTACTCACGCCGGAACTAGCGGTTTTGATTTCGGCCCGGAATCTTGACAAAAGACGGAGGTCGAATGAAAAGAGCCATCGCTCCCTTAACACGCATATTTCCACTGGTTTTGATCTTTGCAAGTACAGGTTTTTTATACGCACAGTCGAATTCGCTCTATCGGTTGCCTGCCGGCACGAAGATCAAGCTCAAGCTCGGAGCGGAGCTTAGAACGGGAGTTTCGAGCGTGGGCGATACGTTCATCGCGAAGGTCGCTGAACCGGTCCGACGCGACGGCGAGATCGTTCTGCCTGAAGGAACTTCGTTCGAAGGCAGAATTACCGCTGCCGAGAAGGCAAAGATCGGCGGGCGCGACGGCGAGCTCAAGTTCGCGATCGAGTATATGCTCGTTGGCGTTGACGTTCGACGCACCGTTTCGACACGGGTCTTGACGAAGTTCGGGGCCGATTCCACGAAGTTGCTCAGAGCCGCAAGCATCGTCGGCGGAACCGCTGTCGGAGCCCTTATCGGTTTTGCCGCAGGCGACAGTAGCGGTGCGCTCATCGGAGCCGGTGTTGGCGCCGGATTAAGCACCGGAACGGCTCTCTTGCAGCGTGGCAACGATGTGCGGATCAAAAAGGATCAAACTTTCGTGATCGAATTGAAAGAAGACCTGATCTTACCGGTTTTGGATTATTGAGGTTGGCCGTTGGCGAGAACCGTTCGGCCATATTAGGAAAGGCCCGTCGTGAAGGGGAGAGCACGGCGGGCTTTTTCTGTTTTTGCGCGCGTGCATCGCTAACGCCTTTTTGGCGTTGATACTTCCATTATGAGAAAATAGGGTTTTTATCAAACAACACTATCTCAAACAGGAAGGTTAAATAATGGCTGGAAGAAATAAAGTTACTGTCGTAGGTGCGGGAAACGTCGGTGCGACCGCCGCACATTGGATCGCGAGCAAGGAACTCGCCGACGTCGTTCTTGTCGATATCATCGAAGGGACGCCGCAGGGAAAAACGCTCGATCTCGCTCAGGCGGCACCGATCGACGGTTTTGACGTAAAGCTCGTCGGAAGCAATTCTTATGACGCGACGGCCGATTCCGACGTCGTGATCATCACTGCAGGCCTCCCGCGCAAGCCGGGTATGAGCCGTGACGATCTGCTCAAAACGAACTCCGAGATCGTCGGCGCCGTGACCGAACAGATCGCGAAATATTCGCCGAACGCGTTCATTATCGTCGTCTCGAATCCGCTGGATGCAATGGCGCAGGTCGCGTTCCGCCGTTCGGGTTTTCCGAAGAATCGCGTAATGGGAATGGCCGGCGTACTCGATAGTGCGCGTATGCGTTGCTTCGTCGCCGAGGAACTCAATGTTTCCGTCGAAAACGTAACTTGCTTCGTGCTCGGCGGCCACGGCGATACGATGGTTCCGCTACCGCGATATTCGACCGTTGCAGGCATCCCGATCACCGAACTCATCCCGAAAGACCGCCTCGATGCGATCATCACGCGAACCGCGAACGGCGGTGCCGAGATCGTCGGGCTTTTGAAAACAGGGTCCGCATTTTACGCGCCGAGTCTCGGCGCCGTCGAAATGTGCGAAGCGATCCTCAAGGACAAAAAGAAGATCCTGCCTTGCGCCGTCTTCCTCGAAGGCGAATACGGCGTCAGCAATCTCTTTGTCGGCGTCCCCGTGAAACTCGGCAAGAACGGCGTCGAACAGATCATCGAGATCAGCCTCTCGAACGACGAACGTGCGGCACTCCATAAATCCGCCGCCGCCGTCCAGGAACTCGTCGATGTCCTCAACATCTGATCTTATAACGTCAACTCAAGCAAAAAAGGCGGCCGATCGGTCGCCTTTTTTCATTTCTCTTCCGGTCCATCCACGGTTTTTGTCTGTGAAGAGTTTCCGTCAGAGACGCGGTGCCGCAGAGAATCCGTTAAGGCGGCGAATACGTCCATTCGGATGAACCGTCGAGGCGAAAACGCGACCGGTAGGGAGTGTGCAAAGGCCAAATCTCCCGTCCGCAAACGGACTTAAAACCCGGAAGAGAACCGCGAATGACGCATATGAACGCGAATGTAGAATTGATAAGAGCGGATGTGTTTCGGAGCGAATCGAATATGTCGGCGGCGGTGATCTCGCGGAAGCGTCTTTGCGAACTTTGCGTCTTCAACTTTGCGAGCTTTGCGGTTAAACCAAAAAGCGAAACCCGCAAAGGGCGCAGAGCGAAACCCGCAAAGGGCGCAGGGGACGACCGGAGCTTCTGTCGCCCGCGAGGCGGGCTAGGGGCGGTGTATTCGTCGGTTTCTACACGCTGACGCGTGTAGCTTAAATCTGCCGTCCGCAAGCGGACT
>DAORTR010000163.1:0-4485 GCA_035432765.1 Pyrinomonadaceae bacterium | reverse complement strand
CCATATCGCGATACATAACACGCCCCTCGAGTTGGTTGATAGAAAAGTCCTTCCACACGCACTCCTGGCTGTAACCGCTCGCGCAGAGTAAAAGCAAAAGTATGATGAGGACTGGGACTCTTTGCATATTTGGATTTCGGTGCCTCATTTTAAAATACTTTGAACTGTCTCTCACACCATATCTCTAGGATAAGCCGTAGAGTCTCGTGAAAAAGATCAGATACGCGAGGAGAATCACAACCGCGATAGACAAAATACCCAATCGATCCGGCAAGCTGAGCAAAGCGAGAAGGAGCGCGACAAACGCCGAAACCAAGGACACCAAAACTAAAGTGGCGGCGAGATTTCCTGAATCGAAGACAGATTTGCTCTTCACATACAGAATTACGACGAGCGAGGCTATCGCAAGACCGAAAGCGGTCGGCGAAAGATGCGTTCGTATTCCTTTGAATTCCATGATCTGTTGTGACTATCCCACTTTCACTGGGGAGCGGTTTAGGCATCGGTTAAGGATTCGATGATCTTTTGGATGCGGCGGAGGCGGGTTTCGGTTTGTTTTGCGCCTTCGATGGAGCGAGCGTGTTCTTTTTTGGTCGTGTAGGAGAGTTTGTCCCAGTTCTTGAGGCCGCCGGGGATGGATTTTAGCTCTTTTGCGAGATCTTTAGGAATCTCGACGGTTCGTTCCTCGATATCACGCCACATTGTAATTACAATGCGCTCACCGGCCGAGATTCCGGCACGCTCCCGATACTCTTTTGGGGTGCCGACCATATATTTTCCGCCCATATGGAAGATCGTCGTGCGGTATTGCTCACCGTTTATCTCGATCACAACGGGGACGCGGCGTTTGCCGTAAACTTCCTCGACATCGAACGGAATGGTGATCCCGGCGGCGTCCATCTTTGGATGTTTTTCGAGCACGGCCTCGAATGTTTGTTTGTCGGCCATAATTCCCCTAAAATCGATTGTTCGTGCATCGAAATTAACAGAAGTTATTATGGCACACAAAATTCGCAAGGCCGTGTTCCCGGCTGCGGGTCTCGGGACAAGATTCTTACCGGCGACGAAGGCTTCGCCAAAAGAGATGCTGCCGCTCGTCGATAAGCCGCTCATTCAATATTCGGTCGAGGAAGCTGTCGCGTCCGGCATCGAATCGCTATTGATCATCACGGGTCGGGACAAGGCCGCGATCGAGAATCATTTCGATATCTCGTTCGAGCTTGAAGAGCTGTTAAAGGACAAGAATAAGGGCGAGCTTTTCGAGCAGGTGCGAGCGATCTCCGACATCGCTCGGATCAGCTACACGCGGCAGAAGCAGGCTTTGGGGCTCGGCCATGCAATTTATCAGGCGAAAGATTTCGTCGGCGACGAACCTTTTGCGGCGCTCCTTGCGGATGACGTTATCGACGCGGAGCGGCCTGCATTAGCGCAGATGATCGACGTTTACGAGCGGTTCGAGGCGCCGGTGATCGCGACGATGCAGGTCGAGGGCGAAGCGATCTCGCGTTTCGGCGTGATCGATGCCGACGAGGTCGAACCGGGCGTTTACCGCATCAAGGGAATGGTCGAAAAGCCTGCGTTCGAGGACGCGCCGTCAGATCTTGCGATCGTCGGAAGGTATATATTCACGCCCGATATTTTCGAAGCGATCGAGGAAACCGAGCCCGGCTCGGGCGGCGAAATACAGATCACCGATGCGATGCAGAAATTGCTCGCGAAACGGCCGTTCTACGCCGTCCGCCTCGAAGGCACTCGCCACGATGCCGGCGATAAACTCGGGTTCCTGATAGCGACCGTCGAATACGCATTAAAACGGCCCGACCTCGGCGACGACTTTCGCAGATATCTGCGGTCTCTTGGCCTATAAGCTTCCAAACGTCAGATCGAATTTGCCCATTGCGTTCGTCCCTCGACGGATGGCGGTTCATTGTCGCTGATTTTGCGTTCCGCGGAGCATTCGGGGAAACTATTTGTTTATGACTGTCAGAGTGAGATTCGCCCCGTCACCGACGGGTTACCTGCATATCGGTTCGGCACGGACCGCGTTGTTCAATTACCTTTACGCACGGCACACAGGCGGTAAATTCCTGCTGCGGATCGAGGACACCGACCTTGCACGCTCGACCGACGAATCGACGCGTTCGATCCTCGACGGCCTGAAATGGCTCGGGTTCGCGCCGGACGAAGAGATCGTCTTTCAGTCGAATAACGCCGACAAGCATCGCGAGGCCGCACGTCGTCTGCTGGCAGAAGGCAAGGCGTATCGCGATTTCACACCGAAGGCCGAGCCCACCGATGGAGACGTCAAAGACGCGATCAAGGAACGGGCGCGTCAGCAGGGCGGCGAGAAGAATTTTCGTGATAACCCGTATCGCGATCTGTCGACCGAAGAGTCAGATGCACGTGCCGCGGCAGGCGAGCCTTTCGCGATCAGGCTGAAAGTGCAAGATGTCGGAACCGGGAGCGATAGCGACAGGGTTCTTAAGACATCATTCGAAGATGGCGTTTACGGCCTACAGGAACGCGACTATTCGGAAACGGAAGACCTCGTTCTGCTGCGCTCGGACGGACATCCGCTCTACAATCTTGCGGTCGTTCTCGATGACATCGAGATGGAGATCACAGACGTCATTCGCGGGCAAGATCATCTGACGAATACACACAAGCAGCTGCTCATCTATAAAGCGCTTGGCGTCGAACCGCCGCGATTCTCGCACTTGCCGCTCATATTGGCGCCGAATAAGGGCAAGCTCTCGAAACGCAAGCACGGCGAGGTCGTTTCGATGACGACGTACCGTGACGCAGGGTTTGTCGCGGCGGCATTTCGGAACTTTCTCGCACTGCTCGGCTGGTCGGCAAGCGAAGAAAAGGAGATCTATTCGCTCGATGAACTGGTGAAGAAATTCACGCTCGAGGGCATTCACCGCTCGAACGCCGTATTCAATTTTCACGAGGGCGACCCGAAACGCTGGACCGACGACAAGGCGATCTGGATGAACGCCGAATATATACGCACGATGCCGCTCGCCGAGCTTTTGCCGCTCGTAAAGGGCGAACTGAAGGCCAACAAGCTTTGGCGTGAGGAGTACGAGCCGGACGGACGAGCACTTATGACGTCGATATCTTCGACAAGCGCTCAGGCATTCGAATCGGCGACCGAGATCAGCGACCGGCCCGAATCGATCGCGATCGACCGGCCGCGTCACGGCTCGCACGATTGGTTCGTGCAAACGATCGATCTGATCCGAGCAAGGTTCTTTACTTTGAAAGACTTTTCGACGCAGGGAAGAGCGTATTTCAGTGAGGACTACGATTTCGACCCGGCGGCCGTCGCCAAGAATCTGACAAAATTCCCCGAGCTGCAGGAATGGCTCCCGGAACTCGCCGCAAGGTTCGAGACTGAACTCGGCGATTCGGAGGCGGAAACACGACCGGTAGGGAGTGTGTTCTTCTCACGGGAAACACCCGAGGCGGCCTCGGAACAAACACCCGCGCTACCGCTAACCGATGCTTGCTGCTCGGATACGTTCTTCGAGTCGAATATCGAGACCGTCGTCAAGGCGTTCACAGAAGAAAAGGGCACAAAACTCGGCGTCATTATGAACGGCGCACGCACACTGCTAACCGGCGTCGCCGTCGGCCCGTCGATGCTCTCGGTCTTCGAGACCATCGGCCTCGAACGCACCTTGATGAGACTAAGGAGTGGAGTTGCTTGGCAAGAATGAAACTTTTAAGAAGAGTGCACGTGAGAGACTTGGCGCAGATGCAATTCAGTCCGAATAGGAGACGTTTGTATGAAGATCAGAAACTTTCTACTCTTGGCTTTGGCGGTCGCTTGTATTCCGATTGGAGCGATTGCTCAAACTCCTTCGCTTACAACCGCCTACGAAACCTGGAAGGCCGATCTAATTCGGCAGCGAGGCAGTTTGCCTGAACACTACGCCCTTACTTCGGTGACTGAGCGGGATGGTTTTCAGCGAGCAAATATTAGGTTTCTTGTTGCAGGTAAGGTGCCAACCCTTGAACTTGAAATATGTCCGCTTACCAGAGTGACGGGGTCTGACGGCAAAGCAGTTAAGGTCACACGCGGTGAAAAGTTTACTGCAAAACAGGAATTAGAGTCGGCGGGAATAGCCAGCCCTAGCGAGCTGAACATCAAACTTCCTGTCAACGCATCGGATAACGCGGTGGAGGTAAAATGGACCATAGGAATACAGGGGCAGACCTTCGACTCGACAATGATCCTTCCCCTCAATGAAGCTCCGAGTACGAACATTTTTGCCATTGTTAGTTCTCCGCCCGGGGCCATGGAAAATAAACCTGTTTGCCCGGTTGGCTGCTTCGCGTCCTCGACCTCGACTGAGGCATGCGGCTTCGCTTATTCATGTGCACGTTGCCAGCTTCTTTCACAGGCTACGTTCGACTTTACTTTATGCACGACACTCAAAGATCCGAATCATTTGTAGCTGGTTCCGATCAGGGTTA
>DAORTR010000162.1:0-4517 GCA_035432765.1 Pyrinomonadaceae bacterium | reverse complement strand
AATGTAATCGACCTGATCGTCATGGTTGAGCGAATCGAAATTCATCCGCAGAAGCGTCGCAAGTTCGTCGGCGTAAAGATCGCTCAGCCTCGCCATCCTTGCCGCCGAAAGCTCCGACCTCCAAAGCCTGTCGAACGCCCCCGTATCCTGCCCAAACCGCTCGATCTCACCACGCAGCCGCGAAGGCATCTCGCTTTGTTCAACTGCGGGCTTCTGCGCCAGAACGCCCTGCAACAACATCGACAACACAAACCCGAAACACACGAATCGTTTAAAGAGCTTCATAATTTACCACCGCAATTACTCTATATCGACGAGAGAATGCCTGAAAAGTAGAGTTACCGGTCTCAGTTCCCTAAGAACGGAATATTGATAGAACCGCGTTCAACGCAACGTAAAAGCCCAGATTGGACCTTCGGCTCCTACAGAGCAAATGCAGCGACCGGCACGGGACGTGTCGATGCTATCTTGGAGCGATTCCGTTTGATGTTTTCGATCTCGCGAAGTGTGGCGGCGGTCAGATAGCTTTCGCCGCAGTGAGGGCAGGACACGACCGGGACGTTTTCGATAACCAGCAGATCGGCGCCGGAACCATAGCTCCGGGTAACGTGAATTACTCGGGCCTCGTGTTTACCGCAGTTAGCACAGAGCATTTGTTCAGTTTTCATACTCAACCGCTTCTTTATAGACAGTAATTATTACCAACTTGCCAGTCAAGCCTATTTTTGCAACAACTACAACATCTTTTCCATCGAGTGTCTTGCCGGCGACCAGATACTTCGACTCGTTTGTGTTCTCGTCGCGTTGCCGTTCAATGACCTCACCTGTCTGTATCGCATTCTCGACATCTAGGATGGACAACTCGTCATTCTCCATCTCTTCCTCTCCGTGGATCGTCATCACGTAATCGAGAGAGCGAACAAGTTCACGCATTCTATCGCGAATCGTCTCAAACATTAGCTGACGTCCTTTAAGAAACTAACGCCGTCGGCGATCGATAGATCGAAGTTCTCGGCGATCGTCTGACCGATGTCGGAGAGCGATTGGCGTGTGCCGAGAGCGACGCCGGGACGGGCGTTTTTGCCGTAAACAAGCAGCGGAACATACTCGCGCGTGTGGTCGCTTCCCTCTTTTGTAGGATCGTTACCGTGATCGGCGGTCAGTATCAAAAGATCGTTGTCATTCAACGCGGACATAATTTCGGTCAGACGCTCGTCGAACTCTTCAAGAGCTCGGGCGTAGCCTTCCGGGTCGCGTCGGTGGCCGTAGAGCATATCGAAATCGACGAGATTCGAGAAGATCAGCCCGCGGCTTTTCGCGTTCAAAGCGTCGATGGTCGAATCGACGGCCTGGTCGTTATTCTTTCCGACAAGATCCGCGGTTACGCCGACGTTGTCGTAGATCGACGCGATCTTTCCGATGCAGACGACGTCAAGCCCTGTGTTCGCAAGCAAGGGCAGAAGGTTGTCAGTCGGCGGCGGGACGGCGTAATCGTGCCGATTCTCGGTGCGTTTGAAGTCGGCTGCGTTCGTTCCCAAGAACGGCCTTGCTATCACACGAGCGACTTCGTCATCGCCGTGCAGGAGCTTGCGTGCGATCTCGCAAATTTCGTACAAACGGTCGATCGGGATCACTTCCTCGTGCGCGGCGATCTGAAAGACAGAATCCGCAGACGTATAGACGATCGGCTTACCGGTTGCGACGTGCTCTTCACCTAGTTGTTTAATGATCTCGGTGCCGCTTGCAGGAATATTGCCGAGGACGCCAGGGACGTTCGCCTTATCGACGAATTCGCTAATGATGCGATCGGGAAAGCCGTCCGGGAAGGTCGGGAAACCTTGCTTCAAGATGACGCCCGCCATCTCCCAATGACCGGTCGTCGTGTCTTTGCCGTCAGATTTGAGTGTGCATTTACCGAATGCTCCGATCGGCGACTCGACCGCCGCGAGGCCTTCGAGCGGCGTGATATTCCCAAGCCCAAGACGCTTCAGATTCGGGAGATTGACCTTCCGGCGTTCGAGAATATGCCCGAGCGTGTCGGCTCCTGCATCGCCCCAATCCGCGGCGTCCGGCATCTCGCCGATACCTGCCGAATCAAGCACGATCAAACAAATTCGTTCAAATTTCTCTGTCATAATTTCGTGGGACGTTCTGGTCAATTCTTGTTCGCCGTGTAGCCTTCTCGGGCGCGCACTTGCGATCCTTCGGGCAAACCTTTTAGCTCGACCCTTATTTTGCGATATTTGCCGTCGCGCGTCTCGTTCGACGGATAATATCCAAGCGTGAATTTCGTGCCGATCTCGGCTGCGACCTCCTGAAATGCGCGTCGCGCGTCGGCAAGCCCTGTTGTCATAAAAACGCGGCCGCCCGAACGCTTCGCTAGGTCTTCCATCTCGGAATCGGCGATCTGATACAGCTTTTTGCTAACCGCGAGCCGTTCGAAGTCGCCAAGCTGGCAAAAGACCGAGGCCTTTTCCATCGTCGAATTTCTCTTGAACGTCCGGTAATATCGTCGTATTTGCGCGGTCGAGAAACGCATCGCCGCTTCGCAGTCGCCGAGAAGATTTTCTTCGAAATAATCCCGCGTATCGAGCCGCACGAAGTACGAGATCAGGCCTTTCGCTTCGAACTTTGCACGCGTTTCGCCGAATTCCGCATTGCTTGTCGAATCGACCCCGTCAGTCAGCGCGACAACTGCGCGTCGGCCTCGAAATTCGCTAGTTACCGGGCCGCCAAAGACCGTTTCGGCGATCGCGCCCATTCCGTCGTAATATGGCGTACCTGCGCTTGTTTTTAGGTTGGTTAACGCGGCGTTCAATGCCCGACGGTCCGACGTCAAGGGCGAAAGAAGATCGATCGTCGGAGCGTTCACGGTGCCCGTTCCGCCCATATCGAAGCCGACTATCGCGACGCGGTCTCCGGGCCTGAGCGAGCTGATAAAACTCGACGCGGCGCTTCGGATCATCGCAAGATCGTTCCTCGCAGATCCCGATGTGTCGAGCAGCAGAGCAACCTCGAACGGCGCCGTCGAAGAGGTAAATTCGGTTACCGTCTGCTTGATGCCGTCCTCAAAGATCGCGAAATTCGCTGCCTTCAGAGCCTTTATCGGGGTGCCCTTAGCATCAGTAACCGCGACCGGCACATCAACAAGATCCGTCCGAACGCTGATCACCTCGTCATTCCCGTTCTTGTCGTCCTGAGCGAGTGCCCGCGATGCGGTCAGCATTACGGAACACAAACAAAAGACTGCCAGAAACAACTTCGCCATTCGCATCACTCGTGTTTACAAATTGTAACAGAGATTTAAGCCTGTCGAGCACCTCTGCGGCCCTCGTTCGGCTAGGAAATCTGGTCAAAGCTTGATATGATTTGCGAAAGTCAGCTTAAAATTCTGCTTTAGCAACGCAACTCATACCCAACGCAGTTAGTTTGAGAAACTCGTTGCTGGATCTGATTCAAATCTATTTTTCTGGGAGTAACCAAAATGAAAAAGGACTCTGTCCGCATCCTCTTTATCGCATTGATATCCGCCGTTTTCTGCATTGGCAGCTCGTTCGCCCAAAAGAACGCTTCTGCGCGGAACTCGGCAGCGGTAAAACCGGCAAATGTACGTCCGGCGGCGCAGCTTTTTGTCGATGATTTCACCTACGCTGCGGGTTCGCTCTTGACCAATAACGGTTGGACGGCTCACAGCGGTGCCGGGACGAACGCTCTCGCGACCGTCTCGCCCGGCCTGACGCTTGCGGGATATCCGGGCTCCGGTATCGGCAATGCCGTTGCGATGACCACGTCGGGCGAAGATGCCAACCACGGTTTCGCAGCTCAATCGAGCGGCTCGGTCTATGCCGCGTTTCTTGTGAACGTTAGCGAAGCCTCAACAACCTTGCCGGGAAACTACTTTTTCCATTTTGGCCCCGACCCGATCGGCTCGACCTTTCGCGGAAGGGTTTTTGCGGTCAAAGATGCCTCGAACAACCTTGCGTTCGGCGTTTCATCCGCAGCAACCGCCGCGGCAGGCGTTGCCCTGACTGGCTTTACCTATTCGATGAACACGACATATTTGATCGTGGTCAAATACAACATCATTGATGGCACAGGCAATGACACGGTTGACCTGTTCGTAAGCACGACGGTTCCGGCGACCGAACCGACCCCGACATTGACTTCGATCGACGTTTCGCCCGGAGATATTTCGCCGGGTTCGATCGCTCTGCGGCAGGGATCTACCGCCACATCTCCGACCTTGCACATCGACGGAATTCGAGTTGGAACGAGCTGGGCAGATGTTACGCAGGCAAGCACACCCACGAACACGCAGCATGTGCTTGATTACAACGGCGACGGCAAGACCGACTATACCGTTGTGCGCAACACGGGCGGCGGCGCAGGCGGCCAGGTTACCTGGTTCGAATGTAACGCAACAGGTGCAAGTCAGGCTTGTGCAGGCAACATCCAGACCGAATTCGGAATCGCGACCGATTTCTTCGTCTCAGGCGATTTTGACGGAGACAGCAAGT
>DAORTR010000161.1:0-4626 GCA_035432765.1 Pyrinomonadaceae bacterium | reverse complement strand
CTGGAGGAAGCCATCGAGTTTGGCCACGGCCATTAGCCGTTGAAGTAAGAGGTTCTTATGTCGAGCAAGAAAAAGGTAATGACGCCGGCGGATT
The DNA here is from genome assembly GCA_035432765.1 of Pyrinomonadaceae bacterium. Classification (GTDB taxonomy): domain Bacteria; phylum Acidobacteriota; class Blastocatellia; order Pyrinomonadales; family Pyrinomonadaceae; genus OLB17. The sequence goes on along the minus strand of DAORTR010000161.1, from coordinate 4,532 downwards.
TCGATAAGGCGTACGAAGAGAATGAGGTTCAGCTGCGCGGGATCGTTTGGTTCGTCGGCTGCCTTTCGGTTCTCATTGTATTGGTCTCGATCCTAATGTGGTTCTTTCTCTCTCAGATGCATGATTATCGAAAGGCTACGCAAGGACCGGTCAATCCGCTCGCCCTTTCGGAGCGGGAACGCCTTCCGGACGGGCCGAGGCTGCAGTCTGCTCCTGGCTTTGGCGTAGAGGGACCGAATGGCTTCGTCAATCTGGAGTTGACGCAGCCCGCCGCCGAGTATTTAGAATTAAAGAAGCAGTGGGACTCACTGGAAAAGAACGGCGAGAAGGATCCAAAGACCGGCGCCGTCATTATGCTTCCTATCGAGGAGGCGAAGAAGCGTCTGCTCGCCGAAGGCCTGAAGGCTCGTTCGGATGACGCAGGTAAGAAACTCTATGACGATTCGCGCCGATTCTATTCGGAGTCGAGCGCGGGCCGCATGGAAACAGAGATACGGAGATAGTAGTTCCGTAAGGCTAGAAGTTAGAAATGAAAGTAAGAGACACGATAATAACGATAGTCGCTGTAGCAGTTTTGGCGGCGGGAGCCGTCGTGTCTGCGAGAGCGCAAAAGGTCGAGCATTATAGTTCGCCATTATATTCACCTCGGACATACGATCCGGCTGCATCCGAGGGGAACGGAATGCCGGCGGCACTCAAGAAGGTCGGGATCGACCAGAAGCTAGGCGATCAGCTTCCTCTTGATACTGTTTTCAAGAATGAAGACGGACAGGAAGTCCGCCTTGGGGATTATTTCAAGAAGGACAGGCCCGTGATCCTCGCACTCGTTTATTACGAGTGCCCGATGCTGTGCAATCAGGTGCTTAACGGACTTACGGGTTCGCTAAAGGGTATCGCTCTTGAACCGGGTAAGGATTACGATCTCGTAGCCATCAGTTTTGACACGCGCGAGAACAACAAGGCGGATCTTGCGAAGAATAAGAAGGCCTCATACGTCGAACGTCTTTCAAAGCCGGGCGCCGCCGAAGGGCTGCATTTCCTGACCGGAACGCAGGAGTCGATCGATAACGTCGCCAATGCCGTGGGGTTCCATTATTACTGGGACGACAAGAGCGAGCAGTTCGCCCACGTCGGCGGCATTATGATCGCGACGCCCGAAGGCAAGCTTTCGCGGTATATGTACGGGATCGATTACGCCCCGAAGGATCTAAAGTTCGGGCTGATGGATTCATCACAGAACAAGATCGGCGGGGTTACGCAGCAGCTGCTGCTCTATTGCTATCATTACGACCCGGCTACGGGAAAATACGGCCTTGCGATAATGCGTACGCTCAGAGTCGCAGGCGTTGTAACGCTTGCGCTGTTCGGCGTGATGGCTTTCGTCTTTTATAAACGCGGCAAGAAGCGACGAGCCGACGATGAAGGGTTAGGCGGACCTGACACAACCGCTGTTTAATGGGACGGGCCGACGGGCGAAATTGACGCCAACGGCCTTTGTCCGAATCGAATTATGCAGGACTCATCTTTCGTGCAGCTGTTTCCCGAACAGGCATCTACGTTTGCTTGGCAAGTCGATGCGCTCTACGGGTATCTGATCTTGGTCAGCCTCGTTTTCTCAGTGCCGATAATCGTCGCGATCTTTTACTTCTCGATCAAGTATCGCGAACGCGAAAAATTTGCGGTGCCGAGGGAGATCCACGGGTCGATGGTACTCGAGACCCTCTGGTCGGTCATTCCGTTCTTCGTCTCGATGAGCGTATTCGTTACCGGCGCGATCGTATATTTTAACCAGTACACGCCGCCCGATGATGCGATGGAGATCTACGTTGTCGGCAAACAATGGATGTGGAAGTTCCAGCATCAAACGGGCCAGCGTGAGATCAACGACCTTCACGTACCGCTTGGCCGCAACGTCAAACTCGTGATGACGACCGAAGATGTGATCCACAGCCTTTACGTTCCCGCGTTCCGAACAAAAGCCGACGCCGTGCCCGGACGCTATACGTACGTTTGGTTCAATGCGACAAAGCCGGGGAAATATCATCTCTTTTGTACGGAATATTGCGGCCTTAATCACTCAGGAATGATCGGGACCGTTTACGTGATGGAGCCCGGCGATTTTGATAATTGGCTCAGCGGAAACGCAGGCGGCGAAACGCCGGTGCAGGTCGGCAAGGATCTCTTTGAGAATAAGCTCGGCTGTGCGTCTTGTCACGCCGGCGGGCCTCAGCAGCGAGGTGCGAAACTCGAAGGCTTGTTCAACACCGAGGTTCACCTGGTCGGCGGCGGAACGGCGATCGCGGATGAGGATTATATACGCAATTCTATCCTGAATCCTGCGTCGCAGGTCGTCGAAGGTTATCAGCCGATCATGCCGACATTTAAGGGGCAGGTTACAGAAGAGCAGTTGAATGGACTTGTTGCTTATATCAAGAGCTTAAGCCCGAATGCCCCGGCCGCAGCGCCGGCGGCAAAGAAACCGGACGAAAAGGCTCCGGCCGAAAAGAAACCGGACGCGAAGGCTCCGGCAGCGAACACGGCGGTCAAGTAAGCAAGGTAGATTTAGATAGGGAAATATTATGGAAACGGTAGGAGCAATCGAAACAGGAAGCTATGGCACAGCCAAGCTGAATTACCTGAATAACGGTTCGACGCTTAGGTCGTGGCTGCTGACTAAGGATCATAAACGCATCGCGATCATGTATTTGATCTCGGTCTCGGTTTTCTTCCTTATGGGCGGGCTGTATGCCGCCACGATCCGGCTTGAGCTTCTCACACCGGCGAGCGATCTGCTTGAGACGGGAACGTACAACAAGGTCTTTACCCAGCACGGTATCTTGATGGTCTTTTTCTTCCTGATACCGTCCATCCCGGCGGTTCTGGGGAACTTCCTTATCCCGATCATGATCGGCGCGAAGGACCTCGCATTGCCGAGGATCAATCTGCTGAGCCTTTACATCTATTGGATTGGCGGCGCGATCACGCTTTGGGCGTTGATGCAGGGCGGTGTTGACACCGGCTGGACGTTCTATACACCGTATTCGACGACCTTCTCGAACACGTATGTGCTCGCCGTCGGAGTCGGCATCTTTATCAACGGGTTCTCGTCGATCCTGACGGGCGTCAACTTCCTTGTCACGATCCATACGATGCGTGCGCCCGGAATGACCTGGTTCCGCCTTCCGCTCTTCGTTTGGTCGCATTACGCGGTCAGCCTGATCTTCGTGCTCGGAACTCCCGTCGTCGCGATCACGCTTCTGCTCGTTGCGATCGAGCGTGTGGCTCACGTCGGTATCTTCGATCCGGCACTTGGAGGGGATCCGATCCTCTTCCAGCATATGTTCTGGTTCTATTCCCATCCGGCGGTGTACATCATGGTGCTCCCGGGTATGGGTATCGTCAGCGAATTGATCGCGAACTTTGCCAGAAAGAGGGTCTTCGGTTACGAATTCGTCGCGTTCTCGAGCATCGGGATCGCGGTCTTCGGGTTCCTCGTTTGGGGCCACCATATGTTCGTGAGCGGACAGTCGATGTACGCGAGCCTTGTGTTCTCGTTCCTGACGATGGTCGTTGCCATTCCGTCCGCGATCAAGATGTTCAACTGGACCGCGACGCTCTATCAGGGAAGTATTTCGTACGACACGCCGATGCTCTACGGACTTGCCTTCATGGGACTTTTCTTGATCGGCGGGTTCACGGGCCTCTATCTAGGAGCTCTCGGATTGGACGTTCACCTTACAGATACGTATTTCGTCATCGGCCACTTCCACTATGTGATGGTCGGCGGCCAGGTGATCGCGTATCTCGGCGGACTGCATTATTGGTGGCCGAAGATCACGGGCAAGATGTACTCGGAATTCTGGGGCCGCGTTGCCGCGATGCTTATCTTCGTCGGCTTTAACCTGACGTTCTTCCCGCAATTGATACTCGGCTATCTTGGTATGCCCCGAAGATATGCGGCATATCCGCCCGAAATGCAGGTGCTGAATATCTTTTCGTCGGCAGGAGCGTCTGTGCTCGGCGTCGGACTTACGATGCCGCTGTTCTACTTCATCCATTCGCTCATCAAGGGCAAGCCTGCACCGGCCAATCCGTGGCTCCTGCCAGGCCTTGAATGGAGGACGAGTTCGCCGCCTCCGACCGAGAACTTTGACACTCCGCCGGTCGTTACCTGGGAGGTCTATGACTTTGGTGACGAGAGCGGGCTTGATCTAGAGGCCGCAAAACGTGAGATCGCTGCCGTAAATGCCTGATCGGCGGCGTGACGCGGGGAAGGGAATTAGCTTAGCTGACTATTAATCGATAAAGATGTCTGCACATTCACATTCGGACAAATTCGTCTATCACGAGCCAGGGCTTCAGCACCAGTTCGATGACATGGGGCAGCAAGAGGAAAGCGTTTCGCTCGGGATGTGGCTTTTCCTTGCTCAGGAGATCATGTTCTTCGGCGGCCTTTTTACGGCCTACTTGGTCATGCGCTCGAAGTATCCATTGGCGTTCGCCTCCGGCAGCAACCACTTGGACGCTTTCCT
>DAORTR010000160.1:0-4718 GCA_035432765.1 Pyrinomonadaceae bacterium | reverse complement strand
CAACGGGATCGGTGACATTCGTTACAAAAGAAGGCCGGGCAAATCGCCCGGCCTTCTTTATCTTCAACCTATTTCGTAAACGAAATTTTAGACGTGACGTTTGATCAGGTTCGCAAGAACCTCACGGCTGACGCCGCCGACCACACGTTCCTGTTCCTGCCCGCCCTTAAAGACGATCAGCGTCGGTATGCTGCGGATACCGAATCGGTTAGAGACATTCGGATTCTCATCGACATTCAATTTATAGACGCCCGCCGATCCTTGAAAGTCCTGCGCAACGGCCTCGACCGATTCTGCGATCGCACGGCACGGACCGCACCATTCCGCCCAAAAATCCACCAAGACAGGTTTGTCCGAATTCAAGACCTCCGCTTCGAAAGCGGTGTCGGTTACTGCTTTTGCAAATGCACCCATTTATTCTATTCTCCTTAAAAATGAAAAGTTCGTTTCTTAAACTTAATGTTACCCGACGCGGGCAAAAATGTCTGTCGGCGAACACGCCGAATTTCCTGCCCGCACGCCATTAAAAATTAATGACGATCTTGCCGAAATGCTCGCCCTTCTGCATATACCGAAAAGCTTCCGAAGCGTCGTCGAATGCAAATTCGCGGTCGATCACAGGGCGCATCTTCGCGCGGCCGAATTCCTTGAGCATCCGCTCGAACATCGCTTTTGAGCCGACGAATATCCCGTGCAGACTGATCGCACGCATAAAGATCGGCACTGTATCAACTGACGCACCGCCCGAAAGAGCTCCGATCAAGGCGATCTCGCCGCCCATCCGGACAGACGCGACGCTTTTTTCGATCGTCCCGGCACCGCCGACCTCAACAACGTGATCGACGCCCTGGCCGCCTGTCCATTCAAGAACTCTGCGTTCCCAATCGGGCGTTGAACGGTAGTTGATCGTCTCATCCGCACCGAGAGCCTTTAGCCTTTCGATCTTTGCGTCGGACGAGGACGTTGCTATCACCCTCGCGCCAAAATGTTTTGCGATCTGGATCGCGAAGATCGAGACTCCGCCGGTGCCAAGAGTCAGAACGGTCTCGCCTTTCTGCAATTTTCCGGACTCGATCAACGCGTTCCACGCCGTCAACGCCGAACAAGGCAGCGTTGCGGCCTCTGAGAAGCTAAGATGTTCCGGGACGCCGACGACCGAACGCTCGTTAAATGCAGCGTATTCGCGCAAAACGCCGTTCGATCTAGCGTCGCCGCCTAGCGAACTCCGGGACGCCGCGACGTCGAGCCTTCCGTCGAACCAGCGCTGTACAAATAGCGGCATTACACGCTCGCCGACCTTTCGCGAAGCAACGTTCTTGCCGACGGCAACGACCTTGCCGGCAGCGTCAGAGAGCGGCACGACCGGCAGCTTCATACGCGGATTATAACGACCGTCCACGACCATCAGGTCGCGATAATTCAGCGCCGCAGAGTGCACTTTTACGAGCACTTCGTCGTCGCCCGGTTCAGGCATTGCGGCATCGACCATACGCAGATCGTCGATGCCAAATTTGTCGATCTCGTAAGCTTTCATCCTTTACGCCATCTGCGCAATGGCGCGAGTCGCGACCACACTTCCCATCTTCGTGAGTTCAGAGATCTCCGCCGCTATCGAGTTTCCTTTATCAGCAATATACCAACGCTGAATGGCTTCATGCATCTCTTCCTTTGGCGTATTCTTCGCCTTTAGGTCTGCGAAAAGGTCCTGCGCCGCTTGCGGCCTCGGCCCCCAATTCCAAAGCACGGTGCCGCTTCCTTCGTGCACCGCGATCACCTTCGGGATCGACCGCGAACCGTTCGTAAGATATTGATCCATCAGCCCAAGATTCTGATCGCGAAGCAGATAACGCGTTTTGAGCAGCGGATTCAGGCTCACGAGCTGCTCGATGACCGGTACGCTTTGTGCAGCGTCTCCGCACCAGCCTTCGGTCAGGATATACCAAGTCCTAGGGATCGAAATTTCACTGATAAGCTTTGCGGCAGAGGTCTCAGGAATAAAGGTCTTTAGGATCCGCTCGATCCGCTTACGGTTAAGATGAGCGAAGCTCACTCTTTCGACCGACTGGTCTTCGCCCGTCGTCTTTCCCTCGAGAAGCAGATCATCGATCAGCCCTAAATATTCCTGAAACGTCATCCCTTTTGCAAAATTTTCACGCATAATATCACCCACCTTGTTTTGTAACTATTTTTGCTACAATTCTCGCTAAAAAAATGTTAAGCCGCGAGAGCGTCTTCAGAATCGATCATCTCAAGCATCCTCGCGAGTGTAAACTCACCCAATTTTTCCGCAACGCTTCGATCTATCGCCTTCTGAAGATTACAAAGCACGGATTCAATATTACGTCCGACGGGGCAATCCTGACTAGCGGGCCGCGACGGCAATGCAAAGACCTCGCCGCACGAAACAGCCTTATAAACATCGACTAGGCAAATCTCCTCCGGCGGCAGGGCGAGCTTCGTTCCGCCTGAGGCACCCGTTTGCGACGCCACAAGATCGGCGTGCGCAAGCTGCCCCAGAACGCGCCGTATCACAACGGGATTTGTATTCACGCTGTGAGCGATCTTGTCGGACTTTAGATTTTCGTCGCCTTTTCTCGCAAGTAGCGTCAAAATATGAACCGCCATCGCGAATTGGCTATTAGCCGCCATAACTGTAACAAGTATAGTTACAATAAGTTTAATTGTCAACCGCCTCAAATGGCAAAACGCCGAACTCGCTACGACAGCGGATTCGGCGTCTCACCCAACAAAAGCAAGAAGCAAGAGGCCTATTTGGTTGGGATCTTGATCTCGCGGCCTGAGAAAAGGACCGAGTTCGTGAGAAGGCCGTTGAACTTTGCGAGTTCCGCGGCATCGACCTTTTCGCGAGCAGCGATCTTTGCGACCGTATCGCCAGCCTTTGCCTTAACGACGCGCACCTTTGCGGCTGGGGGCGTCGCGTTCGGACGATTGACGGGGCGCGTGTAGGCGGTAGATTCGACGCGATTACCGGCGGCGACAGGCACGAATACCTTGCCGCTCGGGTGCTTCATTCCGGGGTTCGCATCCATCAATTCCGCGACGCTTACGCCGGTGCGGTTCGCGATCGTCTGCCACGTTTCGCCGTGCGAAGAGTTCGCAAGATTCGTGTTCGGGATCTTCGAAGCAGGGAGACGTTTGAATATCGCCGCGACCTCATTTCCCTTTCCGTAAGGCACGTTGACGATGTACGGCACGGGCGGCGTCGTATTCGTCCGAATGTGCGGATTAAGATAACGTAGAAGCTGAACATTCGTGTCTGCGGCAGCGGCGATCAAAGCAAGGTTCGTAGAAGCCGGAACACGCAGACGTTCGTATCGAAGCGAAGGCGCTGGCCGTATCTGACCAAAGCCGTATTGATTCGGATTGTTCGCGATAAGGATCGTAGCGAGAATATTCGGGACGTAATTGCGCGTCTCACGCGGCAGATACGGGAACGCTAACCAGAAGTTCGACGCGCCGGCCTTGCGAATCGCGCGATCGACGTTTCCTTCGCCGGAGTTATAGGCGGCCATCGCGAGTTCCCAATTACCGTTATAGCGGTTCGCAAGGAACTTCAAATAGCGTGCAGAAGCGCGTGTTGCTTCATCAAAACTATTTCGTTCGTCAACGTATGCCGTCCGCTGAAGCCCGAAACGGACGCCCGTTCCCGGGATGAACTGCCAAAGGCCGGACGCAGCGGCGGTCGAGTACGCCGTCGGTTTCCAAGCGCTTTCTACCTGGCCGAGCCAAGCGACGTTCTCAGGAACTCCTTCTTCACGGAAGATCCTGCGAGCCATCGACATAAACATTCCGGAGCGATAAAGGCCGACCTCCATCGTCGTACGACCGCGGCCGCGGTAGTAGTTGATGAACTGCTGGATCATCGGATGGACCTGGAAACTGAAGCCGAGCGACCTGTTCGAAACGACCCTTTGCAGGTATTGATATTGTTCTTGAGCTACCGGATTGTCGTCAACGGCCTGCTCTTCGGGCGTAAGCTCGAGCTTTGCAAGATCGTCGAGCGGCGAAGGCTCGAACTCTTGAGTCAAGAATCCGCGAGGTCCGGCGTCGTTTGGGCCGCCGGTTACGGCAACGGTCGAGGCGGTCGCAGGATTATTTGCTGCAGGCCGAGCCATTTGAGCGACCTGATCTGCAAGCTTTACATCAACTTCCCATCCGCAAGTCGTTGCAAGACCACGTACTTGCGCTATCTGAGAATCTGACGGATATTCAATGCGATAGATAGTTTCGATGAGTTGGTTGTAGCAATTTTGAAGGCGCTGTTCCCGCTGGATATCCAGAGTTGAGTAAAGAAAAACCTCGACAGACTTGTCAAAACGAGTTCCCGCTTCTTGATAACGCCCCTGCGAATATGCGGTCAGTCCGTCCTTGAAAGCCTTTCCGGATTCGAGCAGGACATAGTTCACGTCGGCCTGAGCGCGTGCCACCTCGGGCGGACGCGTGTTGTTGCTCGAACGCGAACTTGTGATCTGTGCGGACCCGCTGATCACCGCAAAAAGCGAGAATGACGCAGCTATGGCAATCGGGGCAATTCCAAATTTTTTCATCAAAAAACCTTGTAAATACTGCTCTTGACACCATCTTGACCGTAAGAATACGCGAGAGCATTACACGCAATCTTCCGCGAACATCAAAACTATCTAACGCCCGTCAGGCGAGAAAGTTCGCTTTTCTCGTATTCGCGCTAAAGGATGGCT
>DAORTR010000159.1:0-4726 GCA_035432765.1 Pyrinomonadaceae bacterium | reverse complement strand
CGGTTAATCCGTTTGCCGCTTAGTTCAGCGTTAAAGATCCTTTTCAACCGTTTGCGTCGTTCCCGTTTCTTACCGTGCGGGGCAAACCTGTAAATAAGTATATATAAAGGATTTCGCGAATGTAAACCTTTGATGACGCGAAAGTTGCCTTTTTTTTGAGGAGACCGGTTAATTAAGTGCGACCTTTGAGGAGCTTCTGCCTTGCGGATACAATGAAAGGCACTCAGTGTTATGGAAATTTATTTTCAGCTCATTAGCGATCCGGAATCGCTCGAAAAGGCCTGCTCCGAACTCGAAAGCGAGGAGTTTATCGGATTCGACGTTGAGACGACCGATCTAGATCCTTACAAAGGTGAGCTGCGGCTTGTCCAGCTATCGAACGGCCGCGAGACGAAGGTCGTGGACGTGCGCTCATTCGGGAGCGGTGACGAATTGCGTACGGCTCCGGCATTGAGGCCGCTGCGCGATCTTCTATCCTCAAAGAAACAGACCAAGATCGCTCACAACGCAAAGTTCGATACGAAGTGGACGCGCCATCACCTCGGCTGCGATGTTGAGAATATCTACGACACATATTTGGCGAGTGTGCTTATCGGATCGGCGGATGGCGAGCGTCGACACGGACTTGCGGACGTCGTGCAATTCTTTTTGGGCAGGACGCTGGATAAGACCGAGCAGGTGAGCGATTGGGGAGCGGCGGAACTGTCCGCTTCGCAGATCGAATATGCGGCAAAAGATGCCGTGATAATGCTAGAGGTCCGCGAACGCCTGCACGACCGGATCGTAGCCGACGGATTGACGCAAGTGCTCAAACTCGAGAACGAATGCGTTCTGCCGATCGCTCAAATGGAGCTGAACGGCATCTATCTCGACGAAACGCGTTGGCGCGAACAGCTTGCGGTCGTGTCGAAAAAACAGGCAGTTGCCGCCGAAGAATTGCAGGGAATGCTAAGTGCCGGCGTTGCCCAAGCTTCGCTCTTTGGAAGACCAGAGATCAATCTCGATTCGATCGATCAAGTTACAAGTGCCTTGCAGAATCTTGGCGTCCCGGTCGAAGGAACGACGCGTGCCGGAGCTCTTCTGCCGCTTGCGGATGAATATCCCGTGGTCGCAAAACTCCTGGAATATAGGCAGGTGGCAAAGGCGAGCCAAAGTTTCGGCGAGAATATCCTCGGCTTTGTCGAACCGAAAACGGGACGCATTCACGCCGATTTTCGCCAGATAGGCGCACCGACAGGACGATTTTCGTGCTCGAACCCGAACCTCCAGCAGATACCGCACGAGGCGGAGTATCGACGCTGTTTCATGTCTCCGAAGGGCAGGAAACTCGTCATCGCCGACTACTCGCAGATCGAACTTAGGATCCTGGCAGACATCTCGAAAGACAAGGCATTCATTGACGCATTTCAGTCCGGTGCGGACTTTCACGCGGCGACTGCGGCACAGATATTCGGTATCGCGGCGGATGCGGTTACGCCGGATCAGCGTTCCTTTGCAAAGCGCCTGAATTTCGGCGTTGTTTACGGCATCGGCGTGCAGAGATTTGCGAAGATGACAGGGCTTTCAGAGAAGCAGGCCGAGGATACTCTGCGTCGATATTTTGCGACGTATCCGCGAATGGACGAGTGGCTTCGAGCTCAGGCAAAGGCTGTCTTGAGCGACCGAATGGCCCGCACTCTTTCGGGCCGCATCGCCCGTATGAGATTCAATGAGAACGATCGCGGAGAGGTCGGGGCTGCGCAGCGTTATGCCAAAAATATGCCGATCCAAGGGACTTCGGCGGACATCTTGAAACGAGCCCTGAGACTGCTTCACGACGATATTCGCGGCACATCCGCAAGGCTCGTCAACATCGTGCACGACGAGATACTTGTCGAAACGGACGCCGCAGAGGCAGAAGAAACGGCCCGCAAACTCGAGAACGCGATGCTCTCTGCGGGCCGTGAATTCCTGAAAGATGTACCTGTGAAGGTGGATCTCAGCGTTTCCGATGAGTGGTCAAAATGATCTTAGGCCGCCGCCTCGCTGCTTACGGCACGTACGAAAAGGATCCTTGAGCAGTTCTCGCAAGTGATGATCTCGGCTCCGCGTCGGACATCGACCTGAACCTGCGGACGCAGCGAGATATAGCATGCATTGCACGAACCGTTGACGACCTCGGCGACGGCGATGCCGTCACGGCTGCGTTGCGCTAAGCGGTCATAGACGGCGGCGAGGCGTTCGGGAAGAGTTGCGAATGCGGCTGCACGATGTTTCGTCTCAGCCTCGAATTCTTTCTTGTCGGCCGCAAGTGCCGTATCGAATTCGCTTATCGCGGTCTCGCGCCGGCCGTCAAGGCTCGATATCTCGTCGGCGCGTTCCGAAAGTTCCTTCTCGACCGTTTCGCTTTCCTCTAGGAGTTCGACGATCGAGGTCTCCGATTGCCCGATCGCCTTTTGAAGTGCATCGACCTCGCGCATCGCGGTCTCGTACTCTTTTTGGTTCTGCGCGTGCTTTAGATTTCGCTCGGCACGTTCGAGATAGGTCTTGTTATCGGCGATCTCGCGTTCGTGGCCGGCGCGCTTTTCGTTGATGGAATCCCGCCGGTTCTGAATTTCGCGTATAGAAAAGGCGTGCTGTTCAAACTCCTGTTCGATCGCTGCACGCCCTGCTTCTGCGGATTCTATTGCCTTCTTCAGACGACGAAGATTTGTGTCCGTCTCCTGTAACTCTATTAACTTATCTAGATCTTCGATCACGTTCGTGTTTGTCTCCTAACTTCAAGTCAAACAAAAATTGTATCGCACGGTCGGCCTTGAACGCAAAGAACCGCTTAGATCGCGATGACCTCGATGTCAGGATCGACCTCTTCACGGAGCATATGCTCGATGGCCGCAAGCGTGCCGCTGATCGAGCTCGGACAACTGCCGCACGAGCCTTGATAGCGGATCTTCAGTTCCGACCCGTTAAGTTCGATGATCTCCATCCAACCGCCGTCGCCCGCAAGATACGGCAGGATCTTCTCGTCGAGCAGGGCCTGTATCTCGCGAAGTTTAGGGTCGTCATCGTTCCCCGCTGCTGCGATAGCGCCGCCGACCTTGCTCGCCGCGTGTCCGTTGCCGTTGCCGTTCGTCGGCTTCACGGCGACCGCCTCCGCCGCTCTGATAGGGACAGCCATTTCCGGTAAGATCTCGTCCCACTCGGAATCATCCGTCTTCTCGACCGTGACCATCTTGTCCATATAGAACACGGACACGACGTTTCCGACGTCGAAAATAGATTTGGCGAACGTGTCATCGACCGCAGATTCCGCGGTCGGGAACGAGTGCGACGTGCCGTAACTGATCGGCTCGCGAAGGATGAACTTAACGGCGTTCGGGTTCGGAGTTTCTTGTATGTCTGAGATCTTCGGCATTCCTTGAAAAAGCGGGCTTTGGCCTTCATCACAAAGCCTAAGCTAAAGTATCTTAAAACATTACATTTTTGTCAACATTTCACGCGATAAGAAAGCCCGGTTCGCAAGACAAAGAACTGCCTACTCACCCGGGCTCGAAAAAGATCAGAGACTACCGAACAAAGTTAAAAAGCAAGGGCTAAAACTCGTCTAGCCTATTCAGTGATGTGGATATCATCGGTCTTATTCATCCGGCCGGACATGAACATCGCCCCCAAAGCCAAAAACGCGATGATAGCGATCACTCCGATAACGATCCAGATCTTGTTATCGGCGCTGGCCATATACTTGTAGATCGAGAAAACACCCACTATCGCGGCAAGAACTGCCAAAATGCCGTTAAGAGAACCCATTTATAAAGTCACCTCCGAAATCTAATGTCAGTGGTGAACAGACCGGACGCTTCCGGCGTGACCATCGAACCTGATGGCACGATGCGCTAAATGAGATTTCAACGCAACTGTCTCTAAACACCCTCATCTTACTCCCAAGATCGGTTTGAAAGCAAGGTTTTGACGCCGCTTACCGGCGAAAAGCCCGGAAAATGCGCGGTATAGACTGAAGATCGGCAAAAAACCGCACGTCAGTCCACTTTTCGCGGGAGAGCAGCGGCAGGATCCGATCAGATTGTCCATAACCGATCTCCACTAAGAGAACACCGCCGGGACGCAGTTTGTGCGAAGCATCTGCCGCGATCTTTCGGATAACGTCAAGGCCGTCGGCACTATCGGTCAACGCCATTTCCGGTTCGAAATCGCGTACCTCGCGGTCAAGCGTTGCGACCTCAGCGAGCGAAATGTACGGCGGATTGGAGACGACCGCATCAAAACCATCTTCGGCGACAGAATCGAATACGTCAGATAGCCGAAGATCGAGCCGATCAAGTACGTTGTGCCTTTTTGCATTTCTCCGAGCGACCTCCAACGCGTCAGGTGAGCGGTCGACCGCGATCGCCGACGCGTTCGGCAGTTCGGTGAGCATCGAGACGCTGATGCAGCCCGAGCCAACGCCGATCTCGCAGAAGCGGACGGCATTGTTGTCTTTCAAGACCTTGACGGCCTTCTCAACCAGGATCTCGGTTTCCGGCCGCGGTATCAGAACGGCAGGCGAGACGCTGAATTCCAGGCCGTAGAATTCCGCCGTGCCGGTTATGTGCTGCACAGGTTCGTGTCTCGCACGGCGGTCGAGAGCTTCCGCGAACGCTTCTTCTTCGGCGTCGGAAAGTTCATATTCGGGATGTGCGAAAAGGAATTCCTTTGGACGCTCAAGAGCGAACCCCAACAGCAGGCGGGC
>DAORTR010000158.1:0-4786 GCA_035432765.1 Pyrinomonadaceae bacterium | reverse complement strand
AAAGCCTGAGGTGTATTTGGATCCTACGTCAAATTTAGAGTTTTGTTCTAAGGACGATCGAAGAGCTTCACGAAATGCTCTTTGGGCGTCCTTTTTTGTAAAGAAAATGGAAAAGAAATATTTGAATGAATCGATCAAGCTCGGAAATAAAGAGCTGATCGTAGAAACCGGCAAAGTTGCCAAACAGGCCGATGGTTCGGTCGTTATCAGATACGGAGACACGATGCTGCTCGTAGCGGCCGTCTCCGGACGCACCGCGAAAGAAGGCTTGGACTTCTTTCCGCTAACAGTTGAATACCGCGAGAATTCCTTCTCCGCCGGACGCATCCCTGGAAACTATTTCCGCCGCGAAGGCCGCCCGAATGAAAAGGAAGTTCTTACCTGCCGTCTGATCGACCGGCCTGTCCGCCCGCTCTTTGCCGACGGCTATCGCTTCGAGACGCAGATCGTCGCCTCGGTAATATCTGCCGATACGGACAATGACCCGGACGTCATTGCGATCACCGGAGCATCGTGCGCGCTTTATCTCTCGGACATTCCGTTCCACAATCCGATCGGCGGCGTCCGCATCGGTCTCGTCGATGGAAAGTACTTGATCAATCCGACATACGACGAGCGCCGCGAATCGCAGCTCAATCTCATTGTTGCAGGTACCGAAGAAGCGATCTGTATGGTCGAGTGCGAAGCTGAAGAGGTCGCTGAATCGGTCATGGTCGAAGCTCTGATGCTCGCGCACCGCGAGATCAAGCGGCTCTGCCAGTGGCAGAAGTCACTCTCGGCTGCTCTCGGCATTACAAAGCGCGAATTCTCGACTCCCGAGATCGATCCGCATATCGCCGCCGACGTTGAGAAGACGTGGAGTGAGAAACTCCGGACGGCACTCGATTCCACCGGCCGCGGCAAAATCGAAGTCTATGCCGGCATCGACGCCTTGAAGAAGGAAGTGGTCGAGAGCTATCCAGAGGACGATCCGAGTGCGAGGGGAATGGCCGGCAAGGCATTTAGCGCCCTTAAGGAAAAGATCTTCCGCGAAGATATGCTTACAAATAAGCGTCGTCCGGACGGCAGAAAGTTCTCGGAGATCCGCCCGATCTCGTGCGAGGTCGGCTGGCTTCCGCGCGTTCACGGCTCTGCCCTTTTCACACGCGGTGAAACGCAGGCGATGGTGTCGGCCACTCTGGGAACGAAGATGGACGAGCAGTATATGGACGACCTCGAGACGGGTGAAGTCAAACGTCGCTTTCTGCTGCATTACAATTTCCCGCCGTACTCGGTCGGCGAAACCGGCCGTTTCGGCTCGACGTCGCGTCGCGAGACCGGCCACGGTAACTTGGCACGGCGCGCGATCCAGTCAGTGCTTCCTGATGAAGCAGATTTTCCGTACACGCTTCGCATCGTCTCCGACATTACTGAATCGAACGGTTCGTCGTCGATGGCGACGGTCTGCGGCGGCATTTTGAGCTTGATGGACGCCGGCGTTCCGATCAAGAAACCTGTCGCGGGCGTTGCAATGGGCCTCGTGATGGAAGGGAATCGCTACGCTATCCTTTCGGACATCGCGGGCGCCGAAGATCACTACGGCGATATGGATTTCAAGGTTACGGGAACCGCCGACGGCATCACCGCTCTCCAGATGGATATCAAGATCGGCGGCATCAACGCCGTCATCCTGCAGGAAGCTTTGGAGCAGGCGAAAAAGGGACGGATTCACATCCTGGACATAATGCAGAAGACGCTCGACACGCCGCGGGAGGATATCTCGCAATACGCTCCGCGGATCATCACGATCCAGATCAATCCCGAAAAGATCCGCGACGTTATCGGTAAAGGCGGTTCGGTCATTCGAGCGCTTACGGAAGAAACGGGTGCGAAGATCGACATTCAGGACGACGGCACCGTTATGATCGCAACGAACGACGGAGCGGCCGCCGACCAGGCGATCGCGCGTATCAAGGCGATCACCGCTGAAGCTGAGATCGGAGCGACATATATGGGCACGGTTTCGCGTATCGTTGATTTCGGCGCATTCGTCGAAATTATGCCCGGCCTCGACGGCCTTCTGCACATTTCGGAGATCTCGGATCGCCGCGTCAAGGACGTTCGTGACGAACTTAAGGAAGGCCAGCAGATCATGGTCAAGTGCATCGGTAAAGAAGGCAACAAGATCAAGCTGTCGAGGAAAGCGATCCTCAACGAAGAGAAAGCTAAATCGCACAGCGAAGGCGAATAGTTAAGCGCTCGTTGGCCCAGCGATTTTGTTGGAAAGTATCGCCGGTTGGTCCTTTAGTTAGGACAACCGGTGATTTTTTTTCAAGAAATTTCAGAAAATTGTGGAATTATCCGCGCATTGGGTGTATTTTCCACTTGAAATTGATGAAAATTCAGCTATATTGGTAAGTAACGCAGATTTACGCCGCACAAAACAATTGCATTTGCCCGCAATTCCGGTGTAAGCTCCTGTTTCTGCCCCAATAGTAATTCACATTTGAGTGCCAACGGACTGTGAAAGCGTTTTTTCTTTTACAGCGAAGAACTTTGTCAGGGTACTTAAATGGATAAATTCAACCTTAAAACCTTACTCGCGGCGATCTGTCTTGCATCGCTTTTTGCAGCCGTAACACGCATTGAAGCCGGCCCGATCAAATTCGATCAGTTGGTACAGGTCGTAAATGCGAATCCGACACGTTCGGCCTCGGGCACGTTCGCGCGTCTGCGTGTCGCATCGACGTTCGAGGACCTTCTCACGAGCGACGGCGATGATGACGACAAAGATAAGAAGAAAAAGACGCAGGACGGACGCGTTATCACTGAAACGCGTACGGACATCGTAACGGATGAGGATTGCCACTGCGAACAGGTCGAGCATGACCGAAAGTTCCCGAAATGGGCGCTGCTAGGCTTGGCTGCAATTCCAATTGCGTTCATCTTGATCCGTCACAAGAAAGATACGCCGACGCCGACGCCGACCTCGTCGATCCCGCAGACGCCGACACCGACGCCAACCACGCCGACACCGACGCCGGAGACACCGACGCCAACGCCGCCTGTGACGCCAACGCCGCCGCAGCCGGTTCCGGAACCGATAACGATCCTGCTCTTCGGAACGGGCTTGGCATCGGTCGGGCTTGCCGCACGCAAACGCTTCGCGAAGAAGAGGGGCGACGACGATCCGAAGGACGGCGAAGAATAGACCGAAGTCAAAACAGATATAGCCAATGGAGAAACGAGTCCCAAGTGACGGGATTCAGGCGAGAATTTAGGGGAAAGTAAGAATGCGTACTAAAAGAAATACATATTTTTTCGTTATCGGCTTAATGCTCACGCTGGGGCTGACAAGCGTGTTCGCCAATGACACCGACAAGGCAAAACGAAAAAGGCTTAAGACCGAGGGCATCCTGAGCATCAAAAGCTCACCGGCGGCCTATCCGGTCCGTATCGACGGACAGGACGTCGGTATGACGGGCGTTGGTGAGGGAATGGAATATTATCTCGCCCCCGGCGTGCACAAGGTCGAAGTTCTCGGCCCCGACGGCAAGATCGCGTGGGCCGATGACGTTACGATCCGTAAAGGTATTCGGAACTGTGTCTGCGTCAAGGCCGTCGAGACGACGACCTCGAAAGCTTGCCCGTATCGTTTCCATTTAGAAGGCCCGGCCCGCGTCACGGAGGGCGATCTTGTTACATTCACCGCCGTCCCGGATGTAGAGTCGCCGATCCCGCTTAAATTTGCATGGCGTGTCGATAACGGCACCCTTACGAGCGGCGCTGGTACACCGACGATCACGGTCGATTCAAAAGGAATGGGCAATGGCGTGATCAATGCCGAACTCGATGTGAACGACGACGTTTATGACGGTCGCTGCCGTCAGACGATCTCGGTCCCGACAGATGTCGAGGCTTTGCCGCCGGACGTTCCGACCCCGAAGGCGTTCACCTGCGACGAATTCATTTCCAAATCCGCCGACGATGACAAGGCACGCTTTGACAACTGCGTGATCCAGGTTCAGAACACGCCGGACGCAAAACTCTACGTCGTCATCTATCCGGGAACGGATAAGGCGAGCAGGACGCGAAATACTTATGAACGTCTCTCGAAACGCGCTCTCGACTATATGGTGAGAACACGCGGGCTCGATCCGACGAGAGTGCAATTCATAAAGGGAAGTTCCCGAGAAAGGACGACCTATAAGATGTGGGTCGTGCCACCGGGTGCACAGTTGCCGCCGATCGATTAAGAGAGTTCTTCTCTCAAGCCGAAAGTCAGCTTTGCGGGTTTGCCTGTCGTATAGGCGGCCCGCATTTTTTTTTTTGCGTGAATGAGTTAGCGTCTAGCTCTTGTTAGCTCGGGGTCTTACGTGTATGTCAGCGCCGAATTTCGAGACCCGCATCTCTCTTTCAAGAGTCGCGGGTCTGCTTTCTCCGGTACGGAGAATTTGCGGCGCGTCGAGTTTGACTCGGGATTACTGGATCTCAAGAATGATCGGCGAACTTCCGCCGCTCTTGATAGCATCTATCAGTTTCACGATCCTCTCATAATCCAGAGGTTTAACGGTGCTGTAAGATGGCTGTTTGATGTTAAGAAAGACGGTCTTTTCTATCTCGTTGCTATCCTTCCGGAATATACCGCTTGCGGATCTGTCCTTGAATATCTCAGCCAGATTAGCTTGCAGTGATGCGGAGGCATCAACTGTTTGTGAATTCAGTTGAAGTTCACCGCTTTCGTCCACGCGCACTGTCAAGCGAAGGGGATTGGGCGATCCGTCGTTTTTTGACGGGTCTTTAAGTT
>DAORTR010000157.1:0-4864 GCA_035432765.1 Pyrinomonadaceae bacterium | reverse complement strand
CTGCCCAGCACGACCAATCGTCCGGTAACCTCGCTTGACGCCCGTCAATTCCAGATCGGCCTCAAGTTCCGCTTCTAACGAAGTCTATGATTCGCCGGAGTTTTTACTTGATAAAACTCCGGCGAATTTGTTTGATCTCTTTCCACATTAACGATGAAGCATACTACTAAGCCTGAAGAACCGCCGGTCGAGAAGCCGGATGCGTGGTGGTATAAGGTCTATTTCGCTGTTATTGTGACGCTGGTCGTCGTGATCGCGCTTCTGCAGACCTTTACATACTATTTCTCCAACTAAACAAAAATGAGAGCTTTGGATTGGGCAGTCGTTGTCGCATACCTCGTTTATGTCATCTGGGACGGTATCCGGATGACCAAGCACAGCGGGAATGTCGAGGGCTATTTCCTC
Organism: Pyrinomonadaceae bacterium; assembly: GCA_035432765.1. Lineage (GTDB taxonomy): Bacteria > Acidobacteriota > Blastocatellia > Pyrinomonadales > Pyrinomonadaceae > OLB17. Next base: position 4,459 of record DAORTR010000157.1, on the reverse strand, counting down.
GCAAACCGTAGCTTGCCGTGGTGGGCCGTTGGGCTCTCGGTGATGGCAACACAACTTTCCGCGATCACGCTCGTCGGCACGACCGGCCAAGCGTATTCGGACGGAATGCGCTTTATCCAGTTCTATTATGGGCTGCCGCTTGCAATGATCATTCTTTGCATCACGGCCGTACCTTTTTTCTATAGGGCGAACGTTTATACGGCGTACGAATATCTCGAAAGGCGTTTTGATGCGAAGGTGCGCAGCTTAACGAGTTTCTTCTTCCTTATCTCACGCGGACTCGGCGTTGGCGTTATCATTGCGGCACCGTCCGTCATCCTCTCTATCGTGCTCGGTTGGCACGAAATGACGACGATCTTCGTCATCGGGCTTTCGACAACCATATATACGATGATCGGCGGCGTGCAGGCCGTTACCTGGACGGACGTGAAGCAGATGTTCGTTATCTTCTTCGGCCTGTTCGTCTGTATGTTCGTGATCATTTCGCAGTTCCCGGCGGGGGTATCATTTACCGATGGACTGACACTTGCAGGTGCGACAGGTAAGTTGACGACGGTAAGCTTGAGCTTCGATCTAAAGGAAAAATACACGCTCTGGTCGGGAATGATCGGCGGCCTCTTCCTCTTCCTTTCGTATTTCGGATGCGACCAGAGTCAGGTGCAGCGGTTTTTGACCGCAAAGTCAGTTTCTGAGGGTAGGACGTCGCTGCTGATGAGCGCCTTTCTTAAGATCCCGATGCAGTTCATGATACTGCTTGTCGGCGTCCTAGTATTCGTCTTTTACCAATTCACGGCGCCGCCAATGATCTTCAATCAGGTCGAGGTGGGAAAGGTCGCCCAGACCGCTCAATATCAAACACTGAAAGGCGAATTCGACACGGCTCACCACACCCGTGAGCAGGCTGCTGAACATTTTCTAAAAGATCGCACTGACGCGACAAAGCAGGAATATCTGGCGGCTGACAAGGCGTTCAACGCGTCGCGCAAGAATGCCGTTGATTATGTAAAAACTGCAACGAAGAACGATAGCTTCAATGACGTAAACTACGTCTTCCCAACTTTCGTTGTGCAGAATATGCCGATGGGCGTGATCGGCTTGATCATCGCCGCGATCTTTGCCGCGGCAATGTCGTCGATCTCGGCCGAACTCAATGCTCTTGCGACCGCAACGACGATCGATTTCTACCGCCGGCATTTCAAAAAGGACGCAACCGACCGTCAATACGTCTTCTTCGGTCGGATCGCGACATTCGTATGGGGCATTTTCGCTTGTATCGTTGCCACCTACGCAACGAATATTGGCTCGCTAATCGAGGTGGTCAATAAGTTCGGATCATTTTTCTACGGCTCTCTTCTGGGAGTCTTCGTGCTCGCATTCGCCGTAAAACGAGCTCGTCCCCGCGGTGCCTTCTTCGGCCTGCTATTTGGTATTTCGTCAGTATGGGTTGCGAGCCATTTTACAGATATCGAGTTTTTGTGGTTTAACGTCATAGGTTGCATAGTCACGGTGATCTCCGGTTATTTGATCAGCCTGACCGATAGAGGAGGAATTGATGTTGTCGAAGTTTAGGAAAATTACTGTTCTCTCATTGCTGTTCGTTTTGGCTCTTCTGAACGTGCCGACCGCGCGCGCGCAGGTTCGGCCCGTTTACGACCTTGGAGCCATCGGTCTTGGACAGCAGCTAAAGCGATTGCAGACGACCGCAAGCGCGATGCACACAGGAGCACATCCTGACGATGAAGATTCGAACCTGATCGCATTCTTGGCGCGCGGCGAGAACGCCAGAACTGTCTATCTCGCTTTGAATCGCGGCGAAGGCGGCCAGAACGTCATCGGCCCCGAACTCTTCGAACCTCTCGGCGTGATTCGCACAGAAGAACTCCTGCAGGCACGCCGGCTTGATGGCGGCCAGCAGATGTTCACGAATGTGATGGACTATGGCTTCTCGAAAACGCGTGCCGAAGCGACTCGCATTTGGGGCGAACAACCGACTCTTGCGGAAATGGTGCGCGCCATCCGGACGTTTCGTCCGCTCATCATCATCTCGCGTTTTTCCGGAACTCCGGCAGACGGACATGGCCAGCATCAACTCGCAGGGTACTTGACGCCCCTTGCTTATAAGGCTGCCGCCGATCCGAATCAGTTCCCCGAGCAGATCAAGGAAGGTTTACTCCCGTGGCAGGCAAAGAAGCTTTATATGGGTCAAGGCTTTACGGCGCCGGCTGGGGAAAAGGTTGCCGTAACGGTCGATACCGGACATTTTGACCCGCTCATCGGACGTTCTTATGCCGAGATCGCCAGCGAAGGCCGCAGTCAGCACAAGACGCAGGAGATGGGTACGATCGAGCGCCGCGGGGACCAATTCTCGGGCGAAAAACTACTCGATTCGAAGGTGCCGACAAGTTCTCCGGAGAACGATATTTTCGAGGGCATCGATACATCGATCACAGGTATCGCTAAGATCACGGACGACAATGGGGCCGGTCTCACAGACAAACTCGCCGCACTTCAGGCGACAGCAAAAAAGGCTCTCGACGAATACAATGCCTACAGCCCGGAGAAGATCGTTTCGGTTTTGGCGATCGGAGTAACTCAAGCACGCGAGGCGAAGAATGCTGCGCAAAGCCCTTACGCTAAGGCTCTGATAGCCGAAAAAGAACAGGAATTCGCATACGCTCTTCAACTTGCTGCAGGCGTGGTCGTCGATGCACTTACCGATACGGACACGATCGTTGCGGGCGACTCGACGGGCGTGTCTGTGAAAGTTTTCGGCAAGGCGGCCGCCGTTAAGAACGTAATGCTGAACACGCCTTCGGGCTGGAGCGTCGAAACTGCGTCGGAGCCAAAGCCGGCAGGGAACTCGTTCTTCTTTAGGCCGGAAATGGCGGATGCCGCGTCGTATTTCAAGATGACTGCCGCATCGAACGCATCTCCTACGCAGCCGTACTGGCTCGAAAAGCCGCGTCATAATTTCACATTCGACTGGAATGCGGCCGATGCCGTCAAGAACGCTCCGTTCCAGCACAAGCTCGTGACCGCATCCGTTACGATGACGATCGGCGGTGTTGATATCACGGCTGTTCAGCCTGTCGAATATCGGTTCGCGGACGACATACGCGGTGAACTTCGCCGTGATCTTAACGTCGTGCCGCTCGTTACCGTCGCACCAGACACGAATCTTCTGGTTGTTCCGTCGTCAGCAAAAGAGCAGAAACAGCGCGTCGTTGTCTCGGTAACAAATCAGGCGCCGCGCGACACAAAAGGCTCTGTGAGCCTTGCGCTCCCGGCGAGTTGGAAAGCAACGCCCGCGTCCGCCGACTTCGACCTTGCAAAGAAGGACGAAAAGACCGCAGTCATCTTCGACGTAAGCGTACCCGCCGGCGCAAAGATCGGTAAATACGAGGTGACGGTCAATGCGAAGGTCGGCGACCGGATCTATAACCAGTCGATGCAGGAGATCGCATATCCGCATATCCAAACGCATCGGCGTTATACGACCGCTACGATCGCAACCGAAGTTCTCGATCTGAAAGTCGCGCCGGTCCGCGTAGGCTACATAATGGGCAGCGGCGATGCCGTTCCGGCGGCGATCAAACGGCTTGGACTGCCGGTTACGATGCTTGAAGAGAAGGACCTCGCTACGGGCGATCTTTCGAGATTCGACACGATCGTCGTCGGGGTTCGTGCTTCGCAAGTGCGCCCCGATTTTGTCGCGAACAATGGACGCCTTCTCGATTTCGTCAAAAAGGGCGGAACGCTCATCGTTCAGTATCAGCAGAATCAGATCATTCAGAACAATATGCTGCCTTTCGCGGCGAAGATGGACGGCGTGGTCAACGGTAAGCAACGGATCTCGAATGTCCGTGTCGTTGACGAGACCGCTCCTGTAAAAATGCTTCTGCCGAACGACCCGATCTTTAGTTACCCGAACAAGATCATTCAAAGCGATTGGGATAACTGGGTTCAGGAGAGGAATCTTTACACGCTCACGCAGCTTGGTCCCGAATGGGTTTCGTTGACCGAAACCGCCGACGAAGGTGAGGATCCCGTAACAGGCGGGCTGATCTACGCAAAGCTTGGAAAGGGAACTTACGTTTATAACGCGTTCTCGTTCTTCCGACAGTTGCCGGTCGGAACGCCCGGTGCATATCGTATGCTCGCAAATATGCTGAGTTTGCCGAAAGCACCTTCGAAATAGAGTCAGAACCGCCTGCATTAGCGGGCGGAGGGTCTTCGCAGATCGGCCCTAGGGATGGTTCGCCTCGGGGCTACATCTGCGAATATGAATTCTATTGGCATCGCTCGGCGGGTTTTATTCAAGTTGGACGATGCCATTGTTTTATCAAGATGGAGAATTTAAGAGCTGTGTCAGTTGAACTACAAAAAGAAAAGTTTCCGGCGCCAAGTTATACAGAGAACGTACTTGCAGATTGTTTTGAGGATGCCAAGAGTTTCTTCC
>DAORTR010000156.1:0-4951 GCA_035432765.1 Pyrinomonadaceae bacterium | reverse complement strand
TAGTGTAAGGCCGCCTGTCGCCCAAAACGTCTAATTAGAAAGAATACACTTTATCTGCGACGCATTTCTACTTGAAAGAACGGATAATTAGGAGTTTAGGGATTTCTTTTTTGAAATAGGACAATATCTCTGCAAAAAGCAAGCGGCCAAACCTTGTAAAAGGCCGGGCCGCTCACATCTTTCTCGGAACTCCCGCAAAAAAGGGGTCCGGCCGAAAATATCCGCCTTACGGGTTCGCCGTGATCAGAATGTCGGAAACATTCGATCCAATAGTGATGGGCGACGCCGGATATGTGTAACGCCGTGACGAAACGCCGATCGTATAATCGCCCGCGGCAACATCCGTGAACATAAAGTAGCCGAACGGATTCGTCAAAGCGGCCGCTCGAACGACGCTGCCCGATAGGAACACGCGTTCGTAGCCGACACCCGTTCCGACGCTATTGACCACGCGTCCGGAAATCGTGTAAGTTGACGGCGGAACCGCTGCCGAAGGAGCCTGTACGGTAACGTTCACGGGCGCTCCCGATTTGTAGAATCCGATCGTCGCGGTCGCAGTAACCGGAGCGTGGGTCGAATCAAAACGGAAGTTATAGGTCGTGCCCCAACGGATGGCGTTCGCGTTCGGATTCTGAGCGAACGTTTCGCTCGACCAGGTCAAGGCTCCGCCCGCCTCGTTCGACGCCCAAGGCTGACTGCTGAATCCAGCGTTTCCGACCGTTCCGTCGTTCGTCCAACCTGGGTGTTGCGGCGGAGCATGGAATCCGATGTTCGTGATATCGCCGCTAGTAACTGGAACGCTAAAGGATTGAATACCGCGATCCATATTCTGGTTGTAGATCGCGTATTCGTAGTGCCAAAGCGTCGGCGAGATTTGCGTGACCTTATATGCAACGGCGCCGATGCCGTCGGTTCCCTGTGCCGGTTGAAGGTCAACAATGGTCGCGCCGGTCCAAGCCATGATGGCAGGCTTCGTCCGAACCGTTGGCGCGACTGACGAGAAGCTGAACGGGCTTGTCGTGCCGTTCACCGAATACTGGCGATAGGACACGTTGTTGTACATATTGCACTGGCCCGGATGAGCCTGGCACCACGAATATTCGTGCGGCGTGATGTACTGGCCTTCCGCGTAATAGGTCGAACCGGCGTTCATCGAGGTGTTGAGATCGTTGATCTCAACGAGGATACGGTGCGACGTGCCGGTGTGCGAGTGGCCCGAGTGGTTATTATTCGGAGTCGCTGAATCACCGCGTGGAAAGTCACCCGTGAACGGGTTGATCCAAGCGCGTGAACCGAGATTCGGGCCCGCGTTCAAGCTCGCCGAATAAGGATCCGAACAGCCGGAACCGAGGTTCGAGCCGCCGACGCCGTTGCAGCCGAGGCCGCAAATGTTGTTCGTAAGTGCCGTAAATGCGTGCTTTACGCTCGACTGGCCGATCTGCTCCATACGATCGCCGTTCGCCGACATTCGATACAGATTTTGCGGAATGACCGGATGATCGTTGCTCGGATTCGCCTGCCAATGCAGATTCTCCGTACCGAAATTGCAGGAATCGGTGGCGACCGCAAGACCGACCTGAGTGCCGGAGCTCGATCCGAACTGAGCAAGTCCCGAAAGGTCGCCGACGATCACGTCCGGGCCGGGAACCGTGCCTGCGGAAGGAGCCAATGCGGGCATATCCTCTGACTTGACCTCGCCATCAACTATCTGCGATGACTCGATCGTACGCATCCTGGCGTCCATCCCAATCGTTCCAACGGTCGTGCCCGCGAGATCTTTCCTTCCCAGCAAAGCCGCAAGGTCATTTGTTACGACGAGACGGCCGTTCGAGATGACGAGGCCGCGGATCATCGGATTATATGTATATTCCTGACCTTCGACGCGGAAGTATATCGCGCCCGTACGTGCGCTTCTGATGACGAGATCACCCCCGTCTTCCCAAGCCTGATTCTCGAGAACGAGGTCATTGAAATTGAGAGCCGAGCGGGCCGCCCCACCCGAAAAACTACCCTCGAGGTCCATCGAACCGGGGTTCGGCCCTCGAAGCTCATCGTTGAAGACGAGGATAGTAAAGAACGAATTCGCCTTGACCGGCATATCGACAGTTACGACGCCGGCTCTGGCGTTGAGCTTGTTAAGATCGACACGCATCGAGACGGTGCCGCTCTCAACGAGCATCTTTTCTAAAGTTCCTGAATAGCCGTCGGGTTTTGGATTTGCACCCGAAAGCAGGACATCCGATCCGCTGTTAAATAAAAACAGGAACGGAAGCAACGCAATTAATATTGGCTTCAACATAGCTTTACTCTTTGATTACAATTAACCCAGATGGTTAATGCGGTCTTCACCGATTTTGGTCAGTCTTGGATTTGTCGCGGAGACGTATCCTTGTTTTTACACCCGTTCGGGTGCTAAAAGCAAGTCTTTTGTGTAGTATTTCTATAGGACGACCCTTATTTCAACCAAAAGTGCTAACCATCGCATTATTTAAGTATGAGTAGCCGCTGCACAGGTGAACCGGGCGAAGGGCGAAAGCCGCGAGCCCTGCCTGTTCTCCCAAACGACGAAAAAGCCTCCGCAAAAACCCTGCATTCAAGGGTCAGCCGTTGGCGCGCTTTTGCGCTGATTCTTCTGACAGCGCTGATGGTTGCGCACTTCGTCCAATGGCAAATCTCAGGTTCGACCGTCTCTCCGATCGAACCTTCGGAGGCGATGGAGACGTTAAGTCGCGGAGCGGTAAACGCGGGATTCATCTTCTTCGCCCTTGCGATCCTTTCGACTTTGATCCTCGGCCGCTGGATCTGCGGTTGGGCATGCCACGTTGTCGCGCTTCAAGACCTTGCCGCGTGGCTGCTAAAGAAGGTTGGCATAAAGCCGCGGCCCTTTCGCTCGCGGCTATTGATGTTCGTGCCGCTGCTTGCCGCACTCTATATGTTCGGCCTCCCTGTGCTGAACCGCTTCCTTGCTCCGCCGCCGGGCGAAGGCGTCGTTCCGCAATTCACGAATCACATCGTTACGCAGGACTTCTGGAGCACATTTCCGACGATCGCAGTCGCGATCCCGTTCCTTTTCATCTGCGGGTTTGTAACTGTGTATTTCCTCGGGTCGAAGGGATTCTGTACCTACGCGTGTCCGTACGGCGGCTTTTTTGGCGTCGCCGATAAACTTGCCGTCGGAAGGATCCGCGTAACTGACGCCTGCGACCAATGCGGTTTTTGTACCGCCGCTTGCACGTCGAACGTGATCGTCCACGCAGAGGTTCGTGAACACGGAATGGTCATCGATCCGGGCTGTATGAAATGTATGGACTGCGTAAGCGTTTGTCCTACGAATGCGCTCTACTACGGCTTCGGCAAGCCCTCGCTCGGCATCGCAAGCAAGGTAAAGAAGAACTATTCGCTCACTTGGCCCGAAGAGATCGGTGCGGCCGCCTTTTTTCTTTTGAGCCTTTACGCAGTTTGGGATACATATCAGCTCATCCCGATGCTGCTTGCATTGGCGCTCGCCGGAATCACAACTTTCATTGCCTGGCGAACATACCGGTTGTTCGTGTCCAAAGATCTTTCGTTGTATCAATTCAACTTGAAGAACGCCGGCAAGATCACGCGTGCAGGTTCGATCTTTCTTGTGCTTTCAGTGATCTGGCTCGGCCTGACAGCACACAGCGGCTGGATCCGCTATCACGAATGGAAAGGAGCGAATGCATTCGAGGCAGTTCATCTTCCGGACGAGGTTGCTCTTGCACAAGCGAATCCTGCTCAATGGCTTTCGCCCGCCGATAAACAGAATATCGCCGCCGGCCGCTCACATTTATCGACTGCGCGAAATAGCGGTCTGTTCACGAACGTGCAGGCTCTTTCGAAGCTCGCCTGGCTTGAATATCTTGGCGGAGACGCGCAGAAGGCGACTGCGACGCTTATTGATGCTTCGGAGCACGAACACGGTGCCGCAAAGGCACTCGCAGACTACTATCGCGGCGCGATCCTGAACCGCACAGGCAAACACGCCGAGGCGATCACAAGCCTCGATGCCGCCTTGAAAGAACGTCCCGACCTGACGCTTGCCCTTGAACAAAAGGGCGAGGCTCTCTGGAGCCTCGGGCGGCAAAAAGATGCTTTCGACACATGGTCAAAAGCGGTAAATGAGAATCCGAACCTGCCGCTTGCGACGGCTTTTCTCTCCGGTGCGGCCAAAGCCGCTGGCAATGACGCTCTCGCGTCAAGCTTCCAAACTCGCGCCGATCAGCTTACGCCGAACGACCCGCTGTTTCACTGGATGCTGGGAATGCGTTTAAAAGGCGCCGGAATGGACGAACTTGCCGAGCGGCACTTCGCCCGCGCGATCGAGATGAACCCAAAATTCCGAGCCGCAAAAAGGTCCTAGATCGATGACGGTTCGACGCTTGAAGACGGAACCCCGTCTCTCGCCTGCGGCGGAAATTCATCGATCTTCGGCGGTGTTCCGGTCGGTTCGAGAGCGGCCTTTAGTACCTCGGAAATATACTTGACGGGAATGAATTCAAGTTCCTTCTTCACATCGTCCGGGATCTCGTCCGTGTCAGGCTCGTTGCGGTCGGGCAGGATTATGCGTCGAATGCCCGCTCGATACGCGGCCATCACCTTTTCTTTGACGCCGCCGACAGGAAACACTAATCCCGAGAGCGTTATCTCGCCCGTCATCGACGTGTCCGAACGCACCTTTCGGCCTGTGTAAAGTGACGCCATCGCCGATGCCATCGTAACGCCGGCAGAAGGCCCGTCCTTCGGTATCGAACCGGCAGGCACGTGTATGTGTATGCCGTTGTGTTTAATTAACTCGGTATCGATCCCGAAATCGGCCGCATGCGACCAAAGGTAACTGCGTGCCGCCTGTGCGGACTCTTTCATCACGTCGCCAAGCTGACCCGTCAGCGTTAATCCGCCGCCGCCGGGAAGCAGCGTCGCTTCGATA
>DAORTR010000155.1:0-4954 GCA_035432765.1 Pyrinomonadaceae bacterium | reverse complement strand
GCTTTTGGAACCTGGATGTTGTAATTCGTCTTTTCCCAATCATTTGAGGGAATATCGTCGCGCCGAACGGGAATGTTCGGCGTCGTCTTCGTAAAATCGTCCGGCGGAGGCGGCGGTGGAATATTTTTGGGATCGCTCACTTTCTCAACAAAAACCTCGGGCGCACCAAAGTTTACCACACAGACGGGCAAGGAAGTTAGGGAATTACTTGACGTTCGGTGGTTGGGCGGTCTTCATACGGACGGTGATGCCTTCGTTGCCGATCAGAAAAAGCTGCCGATTGTCGTAAGCGGACGTGTTTGTCGGAAGGTAGGAGAGGATGTATCTGTTCTTTCGCAGTTCGTCGCAGATAGCCTTGGCCGCCTTCTGGGCGTCATCAAAAGAGAAGCTGCGTCCGCCGGTGCCTTCGGTGAGCTTGGTAACGACGGCTTCGGGTTTCGGCTCATTCCGGCGATACGCGCCGCCGGTTCTGTCCGGTATCTGAAGGGCGTAAACGACGACGTTCTGGTTCTGGAGTTCAGCCAATGCCTTGTCGAATGTCGTCTTGCTTCCGCGATCGAGCCCGTCGCTGATGATGATGACAGCCGTCTTTCGCGTTCCCGGCATTAGCGGCAGAAGCACTTGCTGAACCGATGCTTGCAGCGCATCGAAAAGATACGGATTGCCTTGCTTTCTTAAGGTTTTGAGCGAGGCCTCGAGCTTTTTCGGGTCATCGGTCCATTCCTGTATGATCTCGGGCTTTTCGTCGTACGCGATCACAAAAAGCTGGTCGCCGTCGAAGATCTCGTACGAAAATTCCATCACTGCCTTCGTCATCAGATCGACCGAGGTTTGCAGTGTTTTCGAGTTATCGACAAGCAGGACGATGCGGGCCGGCGATGTGTCGTAAGTGAAATTCTTGATCTTTTGCTCGACCCCATTCTCATAGAGCCAAAGCTCATCGAGGCGTATCGAATCGGCGCCGCTCCCGCGCGTTGCCGTAACAGCGACAACAGAGCCGTCCGCGTCGGCATTACCCCGTGTACTGTATCCGGATTGAGCGAGGACACTGCCGCCGAACAAAAGGCAGGCGAGTAGGAGAGAAAAAAAGATCCTCGCAAAAGACGTCATTCCTTATTCTTTGCCGGCTTTGCTTCCTTTGCTGTTGACGCGGAACCACTGTCGGATACTGGTTTTGATGCAGCATCGGTCGAAGAGGTTGATTCGCCCGCCGTACTTTTTTCTGTTTTCTTCGAGCCGCCCGCGTAATCCGTTACGTACCAGCCGCCGCCTTTGAACTGGAAACCGGAGAGCGACCACTGTTTTTCGAGCTCGCCATGACATTTTTCGCAGTTCGTAAGCGGAGCGTCCGAAACATTCTGGCGTTTCTCATAGACCGTTCCGCATTGCTTGCACTTGTATTCGTATATCGGCATAAAATCTTAATAATTCGTCGCCGTGTTCCTAGCCGCCTCACCGTGTTCAGCCAAAAACCTTTCGGCGTCGATCGCCGCCATACAACCGGTTCCGGCCGCCGAAATTGCCTGTCGATAATAGGCGTCCTGCGCGTCGCCGCAGGCAAAGACGCCTGGGACATTGGTCTTCATCGTGCGGCCTTCCGTCCTTAGATAACCGACTTCGTCCATATCGAGCACGCCCTTGAAAAGATCCGTGTTCGGTTTATGCCCGATCGCGATAAAGACGCCCTGCGTCGGCAATTCGCTCGTCTCTTTGGTCACGGAGTTATAGATCTCGATGCCGGAGACGCCGTCCGCGGCTGTGCCGTTGATCCGCTTGACCTCCGTGTTCCAAAGCACATTGATCTTTTCGTGTTCGAGTACGCGTTCCTGCATTATCTTCGACGCGCGGAACTCATCCCTGCGATGCACGATAGTCACGCTCGATGCGAATTTTGTCAGAAAGAGAGCCTCTTCCATCGCCGTGTCGCCTCCGCCGACAACAACGATCGGCCGTTCTCGAAAGAAGAATCCGTCGCAGGTCGCACAAGCCGAAACACCATTGCCGCCAAGGCCCGCGGGCGTCGGCTCTTCTCCGGGAATGCCGAGCCACTTTGCAGATGCACCGGTCGCGATGACGAGCGTCTCGGCTTCGATAATGCTTGTAACCTCTGCAGAATCAACGCTTTCCTTACCGTACAGCTTGAACGGACGCGACGTTAGATCGATCTTGTCGATCCAAACGTTTACGATCTCCGTCCCAAAACGTAACGCCTGCTCGCGGAATTCATCCATCAGGATCGGCCCCATTATCCCCGAACGAAACCCCGGATAATTTTCGACGTCCGTGGTGATGGTCAATTGGCCGCCGGGCTGCGGGCCCTCGATGACGATCGGTTCAAGCTGCGCACGCGATGCGTATATCGCTGCGGTCAATCCCGCAGGTCCGGAACCCAAGATCACGACCTTATGTTTGCTTTGTTTCATTTCGGTTATCGCCCTCGGCATCTTAATGCCTTGCCGTTAAAGGCGTTGGCAATTCGTTTTTCATATAGTATAACTATCGTTAAGATAGTTCGTCTATTTTGCAGCCGATAAGCGCTCGGCTTCATCCAACGATCAGTGTTTTTTAAGCTAGTGAGTGATGCTCGGAACGGCGCGAACCGGCCGTTTCTTTGGCTTCGGCAATGCGATAAATGTTAAAATAGGCAGTACTTGCGGCCTCGGCAAAATGCCCCTTTCCATGCAATCGAAATTCGAAGAGAAGAGATTCGCTTTGCGGATGGCTCTTCGCTTGCCTATTGTCGTCTCAGGACGAAGCGAGGACGGCGCGGCCTGGAGCGAACCGACCGAGACGGATGATATATCAACGCTCGGAGCTCTCTTTCAGCTAAATCAAAAGATCGAGCAGGGCGAAAGCCTTTACATTCGTTCGCATCGTCCGGATGGCGTGCCCGTCGAGGTCAAGGCCGAAGCAGTTAGGATACTTCCCGCAAATTACGGCGCTCTGCGCGTCGGCGTCTCCATTGTCGAACCGAAAGAAAGCTGGCTCCGCCTCTTCGTCGCCTGGATCGCGGACGACAACGTCGTCGAAGGGTATAGCGAGTAGCGGCGGAGTTGGAAAGGCTCGTACGCTGTAACTCTCGGGAACCCTGCAACTACCTATGGATACCATCACTATCGAGCGTCGCGGTCGCGTCGCCTTATTGACCATCAACCGCCCTGACAAATTGAACGCGCTGAACTCTGTCGTTCACCGCGAAGGCGTCGCCGCTCTCGACGAACTCCGCGCTGATAGCGAAATACGCGTGCTTGTGATCACGGGTGCGGGCGAAAAGGCGTTCATTGCCGGCGCAGACATCTCCGAGTTCGAAGGCCACACGCCCGTCACGCAGCGGGACTCATTCCACGAGCGGACGCTTTTCAACTCGCTCGATCAATTCCCAAAGCCTGTCATTGCGATGATCGACGGCTTTTGTCTCGGCGGCGGGAACGAACTTGCAATGGCGTGTGACATTCGTATCGCGAGCGACAAGTCGCGCTTTTCCCAGCCTGAGATCAACCTCGGCATTATGCCGGGCGGCGGTGGCACACAGCGGCTTACGATCCTCATCGGCGAAGGCCGCTCGATGGAAATGATCCTCACCGGCGATATGATCGACGCCGCAACTGCCGAACGATACGGGCTTGTGAATCACGTCTATCCTTCCGCCGACCTCGAAGGCGAGACGATGAAACTCGCCGACAAGATCGCCGAAAAAGCGCCGATCGCTCTGCAGTTGTGCAAGGAGGCCGTCAAATTCGCTTCGCGCTCGAACCTCGACGAAGGCCTTCGGCGCGAGGTCGATCTTTTTGCTCTTGTTTTCTCGACCGAAGACAAACAAGAAGGCGTCTCTGCGTTCCTCGAAAAACGAAAGCCCGACTTCAAGGGGAAATAAGATGAGCGGCCGATGCAACTAGGTAGAATCTACACAGAGAATTGCTTATCAACCTTGGAGCGTATGGATGATGGCTTCTTGGATATGACGATCACGAGTCCGCCATACGACGATCTGCGCGACTATAACGGTTATCATTTTCCGGTAGAGGAGATCGCGGCCTCGCTTTATCGAAAGACGAAACTCGGCGGCGTCGTGATCTGGGTCGTCGGCGATCGAACGGTGAACGGGAATGAAACCCTTACAAGCTTTCGCCACGCGCTAACGTTCCAATCCGCAGGATTCAGAGCGCACGACACGATGATCTACGTAAAGAATAATCCGATACCGAGCGATTGCGGGCGGCGTTATCGGCAGGCCTTCGAGTATATGTTCTGCTTCAGCAAGGGTCAGCCAAAGACATTCAACCCCATAACGGAACCGACCAAGTCAGCGGGACAAAAGATCTCTGCATTTCGAATAACCGGAAAAGGGCGAGGCAACGTGCCGGATGAAGATATCGGCCGCAAGATCAAGAGCGAACGAAAGGTGACCAACATCTTCGGGTACAACGTCGGCACTTCCAGCTCGAAGGATAAGATCGCCTTTCGACATCCCGCAATATTTCCGGAACAGTTGGTCGCGGACCAGATCGGAAGTTGGACCAACTCGGGCGATATCGTCTATGACTGCTTTATGGGCAGCGGAACTACAGCGAAGGTCGCGCACCAACTTGGTCGGCACTGGCTCGGCTCGGAAGTTTCGGAAGAATACGTTGCGATCGCGTATGAACGCCTAAAGCCGTATATTCCGCAGTTGGATCTTGCGGCGACCGGATAGAGTTTTTGGGGTTCCATTTGCTTTGCATTGAACTTATATCGAAGTTGAAGAGCGCGCGTTTCTTGACCCGCCCACGGCTTTTCGCTAAAGTCATTAGTTACTTTCAGATCTCGAGTTTGAGTGAGTTCGGAAAGTTACGCAGGCGTTCGGACACAACTTCTGCGAGGTTGAAATACCGATCTTTGGGGACGTAGCTCAGCTGGGAGAGCGCATGAATGGCATTCATGAGGTCAGGGGTTCGATCCCCCTCGTCTCCACCAA
>DAORTR010000154.1:0-5079 GCA_035432765.1 Pyrinomonadaceae bacterium | reverse complement strand
GAGCGTGTGAAACGTGCCGACTTTTCGGAGAGATTCGCGCAACTGCCGATCGCAGGTGCGGGCCATTCGAATTTTATCGGTGAAAAGGCCGCGGAATTCTCGCACACGACCGCAGACGGCACCGAGATCTCGAACGCTTCCCTAAAAGGGAAGCGAACGATGCTGCTCTTTTGGGGCGAGAATTGCCCGCATTGCGAAGGAATGCACGACGCTTTTTTTGAATGGATCGCGGGGCGTGCGAACGGCGACGCGGACGTGATCGTGTTCACGGACGACGCCTCGCTCGAAGCGAAATTGCCCGGACGCGTCGTTGCGGATGAAAATTATCGAGCGGCGGGAAAGCTAGGTATGTACGGCACTCCGTCGGCGGTGATGGTCAATGAGGACGGTATCTTCGAATCGGAAACTGCCGTCGGGCCGGCGGGCATCTGGGCTCTTTTGGGCCGAAATAATGTCAACTGAAAGCGTGAAGCCAATTGAATGGAATGTTGCGGCTTCAGACGGCGAGGCGCGTGCGGGCGTGCTGCGGACGCGGCGTTCTGTGATCGAAACACCGGTCTTTATGCCGGTCGGAACTCAAGGGACGGTGAAGGGCATCCGCTTCGAATCGCTCGAAGACGAACTCGATGCGCGGATAATTCTCGGCAACACATACCACCTTTTCCTGCGTCCCGGCGTCGAAGCAATGCGGCATTTCGGCGGTTTGCATAGATTTACGAGTTGGAAACGATCGTTCCTGACGGACTCAGGCGGCTTTCAGGTGTTTTCGCTGACGGACCTTAGGAAGCTCACGGAAGCAGGCGTTGAGTTCCGCTCGCATCTGGACGGCAGCAAGTATTTCCTTTCGCCGGAAGTCTCGATGGAAGCGCAAAGTGCCTTGGGCAGCGAGATCGTGATGGCGTTCGACGAGTGTCCGCCGGGCGACGCCGACCAGAATACGACGAAAAAGAGCCTCGATCTCACGATCCGCTGGGCAAAGCGGTCGAAAGTGAGATTCGACGAACTTCAGGCCGAGAATGCGGATCTCGGACGTTTAGAAGCGGCGGACGGCGCCAGCGGACGGCAGGCTTTATTTGGGATCGTCCAAGGTGCGGGTTACGACGACCTACGGATCGAGAGCCTAGAGCGGACGGTCGAGATCGGGTTTGACGGATATGCGATCGGCGGTTTGAGTGTCGGCGAGGAAAAGAGCGTTATGTATCGCGTGCTCGAAAATCTCGCTCCGAAAATGCCGAGTGATTCACCGCGTTATTTGATGGGCGTCGGAACGCCGGAGGATATGCTCGAGGCTGTCGGGCACGGCGTAGATATGTTCGATTGCGTGATCCCGACGCGGAACGGCCGAACGGGAAGCGCCTTCACTTCGAGGGGGAAATTGAATATTCGGAACGCGAAATTCCGGCTCGATGATCGACCGCTCGACCCCGAATGCGGCTGTTCAGTGTGCAGGCGTTATTCTCTCGGATATCTGCGACATTTGCAGCAGTCAGGCGAAATGACCGCCGCGACTCTGATCTCGCACCACAATGTCGCATTCTTTCTCGAACTAATGCGCAGGGCACGGCGTGCGATCGTCGAAGGGCGGTATCGGACGTTCCATCGCGAGACTCTTGAAAGAATGGCGTCCGAGAGTAGTGCCGCAGTTTGATAAACGCGAACGAGTTGTATATTATTTGCTTTTTGTCTTTAGGCGAAACGGTCTTTTTTAACAAATGAACAGCTTGCTTCTTTTCTTTCAGGACGCCGGCGGCGCCAGCGGTATCTTCGGATTATTGCTTCCGCTGTTGCTAATGGGCGGCATTTTTTACTTTCTCGTGATCCTGCCGCAAAAGCGGCAAAAGCAAAAGCTTGCCGAAATGGTCGCTTCATTAAAGATCAATGATGAGATCGTGACCAACGGCGGCATCATCGGTCGTGTAAAGGAAGTTCGCGAGACGAGTTTCGTTATCATGAGCGCCGAAAAGAGTCTGCTGGAGATCGGAAAGGCTGCTGTTGTCGGCAAAAAGGCGGAAGAATAATCTGCCTCTCGATTTTGGATCATTCGTATTTTAACCAATGAATAGAACGGCTTTGTGGATCAGGACTGGCGTAATTCTCGCCATTACACTGGTCGGAGTATATATGGTCTTTGGCCCGCGTCGGATGCCGACGTCGGTCGATTTCACTTGGGAAGGCGTCAAGGCGAATCTTGCCGAGAATATAAACCTCGGTCTCGACCTAAAGGGCGGCTCGCATCTTGTGATGCGCGTAAAGCTCGATGATTACCTCAAGACGATGACCGAGAATAACGCTCAGGCGGCTCTCTCGGCGATCAACGACCACACCGACCCGAAACTTCCGGTTTCGAGCAATGCGACCGTCGCAGAGAACGGAAATTACTCGTTCAATATTACGCTTGCCGACGGCGCGGACCTTGATGTCGCCGTTGAGGCCGTAAAAAAGAAGGTCGATCTTCAGACCTGGAACGAGACGCGTTCGGGTTCGACGATCACATGGACGCTCGGCGCCGCCGCACAGAATACGCTGAAGGTCGATGCCGTCAACCAGGCGAAGAAGATCATTGAAAGCCGTATCAATACGTACGGCGTCAAAGAACCGACGATCCAGAATCAAGGTTCGCCGACCTCCGGCCAGATATTGCTCCAGATGCCGGGAGTTGAAGACCCGGAACGCGTAAAATCTCTTATCGGAGCGGAATCGAACCTTGCGTTGATGAAGATCGTGAGCGCGTCGAATCCCGCGCCGGTTACGACCTATCCGACCATCGACGCCGCAAAGGCATCGCTCGGCGGCACGGTTCCCGCAAATCGCAAGATACTGCCGTATGCGGAACGCGACGAACCGACCGCAGCCGGCGGGCAAACGCCCGATCAAAAGGCGCCCCCGAAGTACGTCGTTGTCGAATATCCGGCTGTCGTTGGCGGCAGCGAACTGCGAAATGCCGAAGCCGTCTCGCGAACGGGCGCTCAAGGCGATTATCAGATCACGTTCCAGTTCAAGCCATCGGGCGCGCAGAAGTTCGGCGAATGGACAGGCAAGAATATCAATAATTATATGGCCGTCGTCTTGAATGACGAGGTCAAGTCAGCGGCGTTCATCAAGTCGCAGATCTTCGACAGCGGTGAGATCTCGGGCAAATTTACAAAGCAATCCGCCGAGGATCTCGCGCTCACGCTCAAATCTGGAGCGTTGCCCGCGAAGATCATTTATCAGGAAGAGCGAACGGTCGGGCCGAGCCTCGGTGCCGATTCGATCCGCGCGGGCGTCGAAGCCTCGCTCGGCGGACTCGCACTCGTGATCGTATTTATGCTCTTTTACTATCGCGGTTCTGGCATCAACGCGGTCGTCGCTCTTGTGATGAATATGCTCTTGACGATCGCGGCGCTTGTGCTTATACGCTCGACGCTTACGCTTCCCGGCATCGCGGGACTGATCTTGGGTATCGGTATGGCGGTGGACTCGAACGTGCTTATTTTTGAGCGTATCCGTGAGGAACTAAAGGCCGGATTCGATATTCCGACGTCGATCGACCTCGGATTCGACCGTGCGTTCGTAACGATCATCGATACTCACATCACGACGATCATCTCGTCCGTGATCCTGTATATGGCCGGCGGTGCGGGCCCGATCCGCGGGTTCGCGGTAACTCTTATCCTAGGCTTGCTCATCAACCTTTTTACGGCCGTTTTCGTGTCGAAGACGATCTTCAATTGGGAAATGAGCCTGCGGCCGAATATGAACCGGCTGAGTATTTAAGATATTTCGCGCATCAGGCGGCGGTCGATCCGCTGCCTTTTGCAGTTTAGTGTTAGTGATTCAAGATGTTAAATCCTTTTGACAACATCCATTTCGACTGGCTTCGCCGGCGAAAGTTATTTATCAGTGTTTCGATCGCGATCATGCTCGCGGGACTTGTCTCGGCAATCGGCCGTGAAATGGTTCCGGGCGGCACCGAGGCGTTCAATATGGGGGTCGATTTCCAGGGCGGAACGATCGTAACGGCTAAGTTCAGGAGCCGTCCGACGGATGACGCTATTCGTGAGGCTCTTAATAGCGCAGGCGTGGGTGATCCCGTGATCCAAGCTTCGACCAACAAGCCCGACGAAGTTCTTATCAAGATCCCGCTTCTTGAGGCAGAGACGAACCCTGAAGGCGTTTCTGAAGCGGAACATACGCTTCAAGTGCAGGCGGGCCGGGCCGAGGTCAAAAAGGCTCTTGACACCTTTGGAAAGGCAGCCGAGGGCGACGCAACGCTCGATTCGACCCCGGATGCCGCGTACAAGATCATCGGCACCGATTCCGTCGGCGCGATCGCAGGATCGCAACTTCGCAATCAGGCAGTTATTGCGACCCTGCTAGGCATGGTCGGTATTCTGCTATTTATTGCGTTTCGGTACGACTGGACGTATGCCGCGGGTGCGGTCATTGCCGTGTTCCATGACGTGATCATGGTTCTCTCGTTCTTCTCGGTCTTCCAATGGGAATTTAACCTGACGGTGATCGCGGCTATTTTGACCATCGTCGGTTTCTCGGTCAACGACTCGATTGTTATCTTTGACCGCGTGCGCGAGAATCTGCCGAATCGCCGCCACGATTCGCTGTTCGACGTTACGAACGACTCGATCAATCAGACACTTTCGAGAACGATCATTACGTCTGGCCTTGTGATCCTGTCGGTACTTGCGCTGGTGGTCTTTGGCGGCGAAGTGCTCCGCAGTTTTTCGCTTGCGCTGCTTGTCGGTGTGACGCTCGGTACATACTCGACGATCGCGATCGCAAGCCCGATCGCAATTTGGTGGCAAGCTAAGCTCGGGGATTCGAAGATGAAGGATGCTCTTGCGCCATCCGCAAAGAGCGAAAAGCTCGCATCTTCGTCGCGAAGGTCGGTAACGCGGCGACCGGTAACGCGTTAGTTCGTTAGAGTTTGAACGGTCGGAAGTGATATTTCACGGATTTCGCCGATTTTTTCGTATAAAACACGTAAGTTCATCTTGACTTTAGGGCTCTAAACTTTTAGACTTTGCTTCGTTGCTGGTCAATTAGAAAGTTTGTTTAGCTCGAATCCAAATTCGCAGTGAA
>DAORTR010000153.1:0-5136 GCA_035432765.1 Pyrinomonadaceae bacterium | reverse complement strand
TTTCACAAAATGACACAATTTTCACAAAACGGACAAAACGGACAAAACGGACAAACCGACCTTTCTTGAGCGTGTGTAACACGCGACAGAGCTTTGTCGGCGGCAAGCCGCCGGAGAGATCTCATATCAGCTACCGCGAAGGACAACTTCGCCGCTCGGCGGGACACGCTCGCGCGACTAAGGCGGTGTGTGTTACGCCCTCCCTCACGGTCAGGCTTCTGCATTTGTCGGCGAAGCCGCCTCCGAGATGGTTATCAACCTGCACACCACGGCTTAAAATCCGTGGCAATTCAAACGGTCTGCATTGGTAAGCTTGGTCGCTAACGCTGCCCTTATCTCACCCTCCGTGCTCTCTGTGCGCTCTGTGGTTAAGATTTGCTTTTTTCGATTTGGCGCCGAGCCCTTACTAACGTGCGGGCTACTGAAACCGTCGGGCTACTGACACGGTCGGGCTGACACGGTCCGGCCTGACACGGTCGGGATTCTGCACGGTTCGCGGTCGTTATGATAAGTTGGGAACAGTATGCCACACACATTTAAGGCGGGGGATTTCCTTGTCTATCAGTTGGAATCGGCTTTTGCGTTGCTTCGTCTGCTGGCCGTTGATGAGGAACCGGAAGGCAGGATCTGGCATTTGGCCGGATACAACGAATTCTTTCCCGATATCGAATCTGCTGAAGCGTCGCTTTCCTCGCCGGAGAATTTCACGAAGGCCCTAGCGCACGCCGCGTTGACCGAGCGTGCATTTCAGAGCACGCAGTCAGCGACGCTCGTAAATTTTCCATTGACCGAGGACGACATCGCTCCGCTCAACGCTTGGCGAGAAGATACGGAACATACGGTTTCGAATATATCGATCCGCCTATTGCTTGGGTTTCGGTGAGATTCGGGCTTCGTCGAGGTGCCGCGTCGTCGAATCAACGACGCTCGGCGGCGCCATATTCTCGAAGTTCGCCGCTGGAAGCTCGTTGTTCGCGGGCATGTCGAGAAGCGGCGTTTCCACAACTTCCTCGACGGGACGTTGCGGTTTCTTAAAATGCTTCCGCAATAGCATCGACCGCCAAAAGGTTTGAACGTTCCAGGCGGCGATCGCGATCAGAAAGCCGGCAGTAACGTAGATAAGCGGATGCGTATTTTCGCGAAAGCCGAGCATTCCATAGAGCAGAGTTGCGAGAGTAATAGCGGCGACCACGGTCATACCGCTTAGGACGGCATTGGCATTTACATTTTGGATCGGAGTTTGTGCCTTCTTCTTCGGCTTATCGAGGTCCGGTAGGAATATGCCGCAGCGCCGGCAATAGCTCTCCGGTGACTGATCTGCATTTCCACACTTTGGACAGAACATAACGGAAAGGCTTAAAAAGCTAGAGTTTGCGGCGTTTTATTTCTTCCGCGATCAATTCGAGTTCGCGGCTCATTTGACCGGCGGCCGAAGAATTTTCTTCCGCGCGACGCATCAAGTACGGGACGGTTTCGGCGACCGGGCCGTACGGCACGTATTTCGAAACGTTGAAGCCGTTCTTTGCCAGAACATACGAAATATTGTCGCCCATTCCGTAAAGCTGCGAGAAGAAAATGTGCGGGTGATCGTGCGGCATATCGGCCTCGCTCATCGCCTCTGCAACCCTTCTCGTACTTTTTACGTTATGCGACGCCGTAACGAACGCCATATCCTCGTAATGCCGCATACAGTATTCGAGAGCCGCATTATAATCCGCGTCCGTCTCCTTTTTCGTTTCGTGGATCGGCGAGGGATAGCCCATCTCGGCGGCACGTTCGCGTTCCTTCTCCATATACGCGCCTCGGACGAGTTTTACAGCATAGACATAACCTGCATCCTGGGCCGCTCGGCGCGCTTCCTTTAGATGCTGCAGACGGTCGGTACGATACATTTGGAGCGTGTTGAAGACGATCGGTTTCGTCCTGTTGAATCGCTCCATCATTTCGGTCGCCATTCGGTCGATAGCGTCTTGTATCCAAGAGTCTTCGGCGTCGATGAACAATCTCTGCCCTGCGTTATGAGCGGCCTCGCAGATCTCGGACACGCGAGTATATATTCTTTCGCATTTAGCCCCGGCCTTTGCGTCCAGTTTCTTTTTCGCGCTCATCTTTTCGAGCGTGCCGATCGGGGCAATGCCGGTAACTTTGAAAACAGAGAACGGAATATTCGGGTCGCCTTTTGCGCGCTCGATCGTGCGGATGATCTCGTTCTTTGTAGCCTCAAAATCATCTTCGGTCGATTTCCCCTCGATCGCATAATCGAGGACCGTGCCAATGTTCGATTGCCCGAGTTTCGCGATCACCGGATCGCACTCCGTGATCGATTCACCGCCGCAGAATTGCTTGTAGATCGTCGATTTGATGAGTCCTTTGATCGGAAGGCCGACCGAGAGGCCGAGCTTTGTTGCATGCGTGCCGAGAGAGTTAAGGAAAGGAGAATTGAGTATCTTGAAGATCCGATACTTCTCCTTTAGCTCGGAATTCGACTTGTCGGCGAACGCCGTTTCACTATCGCGAAAATCCAGACGAAATTCGGTCATAAAGCAAGGATTCTAACACAACCGTGCAGAAGGCAAAGCCGCCGAACGGGGTTTGCTCAACGTGCTTGGGGCGAATTGTCGTCTCAACGCTATTCGCTTATGATTAAAGTTTTCGCCCGATGACGGCAAAACCTTTATGAGCAAAGCACTTCCGAAGCGTTCGGAGAATTACTCCGAGTGGTATAACGAGATCGTTAAGCGAGCAGACCTCGCCGAGAATTCCGCCGTTCGCGGCTGTATGGTCATCAAACCGTACGGCTTCGCGATCTGGGAAAAGATGCAGCGGGCGTTAGACGATATGTTCAAGGCGACCGGCCACCAGAACGCCTACTTTCCACTTTTTGTGCCGAAGTCATTCCTCGAGAAAGAAGAGGAACACGCTGAAGGATTCGCAAAAGAATGCGCGGTCGTTACGCATTATCGCCTGAAGAAAAACCCTGACGGGCCGGGCTTGATCGTCGATCCGGCAGCGAAACTCGAAGAGGAGTTGATCGTACGCCCTACCTCGGAGGCTATCATTTGGAATGCGTATCGCGGCTGGATCCAATCCTGGCGCGATCTGCCGATCCTTGTGAACCAATGGGCGAACATCGTCCGCTGGGAAATGCGCACTCGTATCTTTCTTCGCACGGCGGAGTTCCTTTGGCAGGAAGGCCATACGGCACATTCGACAAAAGATGAAGCGATCGAGGAGACCGAGCGTATGCTTGGCGTCTATGCCGATTTTGCCGAGAATTGGATCGCTCTGCCCGTCGTCAAAGGGTATAAGTCGCCTGCAGAGCGTTTTGCCGGTGCCGAAGAGACATACTGCATCGAGGGGATGATGCAGGACGGCAAGGCCCTTCAATGCGGAACTTCGCACTTTCTTGGGCAGAATTTCGCGAAAGCGTTCGATGTTAAGTTCGTCAACAAAGAGAACGAGCTAGAGTATCCGTGGGCGACGAGTTGGGGCGTTTCGACAAGGCTGATGGGCGCGCTGATAATGGCCCACTCCGACGACAACGGGCTTGTCCTGCCGCCAAAACTCGCACCGATCCAAGTCGTGATCGTGCCTATTCACCGATCGCCCGAAGATCTCGCTGAGATCACCTCCGTCGTCGATCCAATCGTCGAAAAGCTGAAGGTCGCGGGAATTTCGGTCAAATACGACGACAGCGATAATCAGCGTTCGGGCTGGAAATTCGCTGAATATGAGCTGAAGGGCGTACCCGTGCGGCTCGCTCTCGGCAAACGCGATCTCGAAGCCGGCACCATCGAGGTTGCTCGGCGCGACACGCTCACAAAGGAATCCCGCTCGATCGAAGGCATCGTCGAGCACGTGCAGGAACTGATGACCGAGATCCAGGCAAACATCTATGCCAAAGCGGCAAAGTTCCGCGAGGAGCATACTTTTCGTGTCGATGTCTGGGACGATTTTGTTCAAAAGATCGAAGCCGGCGGCTTTCTGCTCGCGCACTGGGACGGAACCGCCGAGACCGAAGAAAAGATCAAGGAGCAGACAAAAGCAACCATACGCTGCATTCCGCTCGACGCTCCTCAAGAAGAAGGCAAGTGCATCCTGACAGGCAAGCCGTCGAGCCGCCGCGTCGTATTTGCTAGGGCGTATTGAACCGCTCACTCAGATTTGCTAGAGGTCGCCGATCGTACACGCGTCGGCGGCCTTAACGCCTCATCTTTCTTCCAACTACTTTCAAATTCCTTTTTTTGGACTTTCTGTCGCCTTCAGGCGTCTAATCATTGCGTGTGGATCGATATCCTTCACACTGCATCGAGGTTTTGGGCTATTATTCTCGTGCCGGAGCCGCGCCCAACACGAGTGAATGCTGATAAATTTGACGGATGAGCAACTTGTCGAATTGGCGGTACGAGACGACCCCGAAGCTTTCGGGGAGATCGTACGGCGTTGGGAGCGAAAGATCTTCGCTCTGTGTTTCGGTATGCTTGGGCGCGAAGACGAGGCGAAGGACGCCGCGCAGGAAGCGTTCATCAACGCGTTCCGCAGTCTTTCAAGGTTCCGCGGCGATGCGAAAGTTTCGTCTTGGCTGCATCGGATAGCCGTGAATCAGTGTTTGACAGTAAAAAGGCGTCAGAAATCGCGCTCTGAAGAATATTTAAGCGACGACGACGAAGCAGAATCGAGGGTCTTTGTGGCGTCTCCTTCGGGATCGCCAAAGAACATCGCCGAGAAAGGCGAGCGTTTGAAACTCGTTAGGCAAGCGGTCGGAGCATTGCCGCAAGACCTTCGGGAAGTAATCGTTATGAAGGAATTTGAAGAGATGACGTTCCAAGAGATCGCCGAAACGCTCGAGCTGCCGCTGAGCACAGTAAAAAGCAGGCTCTACACGGCATTGAAACAGCTAAAGATGAAGCTCGAACGGCTTCCGGTCGAGATCGTTTAATGAAAGGAAATGAGTGAAATGGCTCATATCAAAGCTAAAATGCGAGATTGCGGATACGCGGGGCAGACCGTGGACTTTGTCTATGACGAATTGAAGGGATCGGCGCGAACGGCGTTCGAAGGCCATCTTGCGCATTGCTCGAATTGTGGCGAGGATGTTGCAGAGTTGTCGGCATCGAGCCTTGCCGTACGGGAATG
>DAORTR010000152.1:0-5265 GCA_035432765.1 Pyrinomonadaceae bacterium | reverse complement strand
TCACGCATCTGCAGCATATGGAACGTGCCTTCTTTACCGGTGATTCCCTGCACAAGCAGGCGAGTGTTCTTATCGACTAGGATACTCAATTTGGAATAGCTCCTTGAAAACTAAGGGTATTAAAACAAAGCCAAATTATAACATACGATCGCTTATCGCCATTTGCGGGGTCAAATCAAGAATCTTTCGTCGGAACTTTGAGGGCGGGCGTGTCGTTCTTAATTCAGGCATTTGCCGCTGGAACAAGATCCTTTTCGCAAAGTTTCGCCCGGCACGAGCGGAAGAATTATGAGAGAACTGACCTCATTTTATACCGACGCATTTGTGATCGCGGTGAAATCC
Organism: Pyrinomonadaceae bacterium; assembly: GCA_035432765.1. Lineage (GTDB taxonomy): Bacteria > Acidobacteriota > Blastocatellia > Pyrinomonadales > Pyrinomonadaceae > OLB17. The sequence continues at coordinate 4,923 of DAORTR010000152.1, read as the reverse complement.
ATTCTCGAACACAAACTCCGTGCGTTCCTAACGCTTATCGGCATCATCATCGGCGTCGCGGCGGTCGTTGTGGTCGGGGCAAGTATCTCAGGGCTCAAAACGTATGTGATCGACCGCGTTTCGAAGGTCTTGGGGTCGGAGCATTTTATGATCACGCGAATGGCCTCGACCGGAAGGATGTCCGATGAGGAATACGAGCGGAAGAACCGCCGCAACCGACGCGTAACGTGGCCTGAGTTTCAATACATTCATGAGAACTGTCAAACATGCAGCTATGTCGGCGCACAGGTCGGTGACACTGCGGATCTCGATCAGAACGGCGTCGAGATGCCGGCCGTTTCCGTCCGCGGCGTAACTCCTGAGATCCAAGAGATCGAGAGCAAAGAATTTGACGAAGGACGCTTTGTTACCGCTCAGGAGGTCGAGAGATCGGCACCGGTCGTTGTCCTTGGCGCAGATATTCGGGACAAATATTTTCCGGTCGGTTCGGCTCTAGGTAAAGTGGTCAAGGTGCGCGGTGTTCCGCTGACGGTGATCGGAGTGGAAAAGGCGCGAGGCTCGTTCATGGGTTCGCCGATGGATCGCCTTATGTATATCCCGATCTCGCTGCACCTGCAGATATTTAGCCGCGACGGCGGAGTCCAGATTCATGCGAATTCGCTCGACAAAGATAAATTCTCCGACGCGATGGATGAAGCGACCGTCCTGCTTCGCAATTATCGAAAACTTACGGGCAGCGAAGAGGACACATTCAGTCTTGTAAATACGGACGAATTCAATTCTCAGATGGATCAATTCACGGGGGCGATCGCGGCGGTCGTTGTCCCGATAACGATGATCATTCTGGTCGTCGGCGGCATCGTTGTGATGAATATTATGCTCGTTTCGGTAACGGAGAGAACATTCGAGGTGGGTTTAAGGAAGGCACTAGGCGCGTCGCGAAAGCAGATACTGCTGCAGTTCCTGATCGAATCGGCTCTGCTCTGTATCTTCGGTGGATTGACCGGGCTGCTCGCGGCGACCGGCATCGTCGCGTTGATAACGATAATCGCGGGGATGACGATGACTATTACGCCGGGCTACATAATTCTGTCGATCGCCGTTTCGAGTTCGATCGGGCTCGTCGCAGGCCTTTATCCCGCGTGGAAGGCGTCGAAACTCGATCCGATAGTTGCGTTGACGCAGGCGTAAGAATATGAGGCTTTCAACATCACTGCCAAGGGAAGTTTTGCGGATGGCGTTGGACTCGGTGCTTTCGCACAAGTTCAGATCTGCACTGACCGTGCTCGGAATTGTCGTCGGGATCATCACGGCGATCGTTGTCGCCTCGCTTCTGACGGGTATGCGGAACTCGATCGTTTCGATCGTCGAGGACTACGGCAGCAACAATATTCACCTATACCATCTTTCTTCGGGTCTTGATGAACCGAGCCGCGACGAAAGGAATCGCCGTCCGCTTACGGACGCCGACGCCGATGCGATCTTTGCTCAATCCTCGTCGGTCAACGATCTTACAAGGATCGCGCCGAATATCGGATCGTTCAACGGAAACTTTAACGACAACCTTGTTTACGAAGGGAAAAACTATCGCTGGGCGCTGACGGACGGCGTCGAACCGAACTACTCGCAGCTCTCGAATCTTGTCCTGAAAGCCGGCCGTTTTATTACGGAATCGGACAACGTTCAGCGGCGAAACGTGCTTGTTATCGGCGTAAATTGCGCCGAGGCCCTGTTCCCGGACCGCGAAGAAGAAGCGGTGGGGAAGGTCGTCCGGATGAACGGCGCGACCTGGGAGATCATCGGCGTGATCGAAAAGCGGAAGGCCGCATTTCTCGGCGAGAATCCGGAGGACCGCAAGGTCCTGATGCCGTATCGAACCGCTCGCAAGGTTGCTCCGGAAAGGGAAGAAGAACGCATTATCGTGCAGGTCAAATCAGGCGAACTCGCGCTTGCCGTCGGCGATATCGAAAGCATTCTGCGGAAACGCCGGGGCCTAAAATCGGGCGAACCGAATAATTTTGATATAAAGACCGCCGACGATATGATCGCACAATTTGACGGCATCATCGGAGGCGTCGGCATCGCGGCGATCGCGATCTCGTGCTTGGGCTTGCTCGTCGGTGGGATCGGCGTTATGAATATTATGCTCGTTTCGGTGACGGAACGGACAAAAGAGATCGGCATCAGAAAAGCATTGGGCGCGACGCGTTCGGCGATCGTGCTGCAATTTCTTCTAGAAGCGATGACGCTGACTTTCTTCGGCGGTGTGATCGGCATCGTGCTCGCGATCGGAATAAGCACGCTCATATTGCTCCTTGTCCCGTCGCTGCCCGCACAAGTGCCGTTGTGGGCGATCATTACGGGAATCGCAACCTCGATCGGCGTCGGGCTGATCTTCGGCGTACTGCCTGCGAGAAAGGCCGCGAAGCTCGATCCGATCGAGTGCCTTAGATATGAATAAATAGCGCATGGATCCTGTCCGATAACGCAAACTTCAAGTCAATTCGACGGTCGAACCGAATTCGGGCACGACGGCGTTCCAGCCGAATTTGTCGTGAATGTGCTTTGCCATCGCAGCGGCGGCTTCGGGTTCGCCGTGAGTGGTGAAGATCGTCTTCGGTGCGGACGGCAACCCCGAAAGCCACTTGAGCACGCCTTGCCAATCGGCGTGAGCGGAGAAACCGTCGATGCTCTCGACCGTACAGTTGACCTTTACTTGTGTCTTCATGATGCGGACCTCTCGTTCGCCATCTTGGACGCGGCGTCCGGTTGTCCCGGCGGCCTGATAACCGACGAAGACGACGGTCGCATTTTCGTTGGGCAATATGCGTATCGCGTGGTGGAGTACGCGGCCGCCGGAGATCATCCCGGATGCCGAGATGATGATGCGCGGGCCGCGCATATCGTTGATCCGCTTTGATTCGTCCCGCGTCGATGCGGTCTGCATCGCGCCTGTACGCAACGGATGACGCTTTGAGGCGAGGATCGACGTGTACTCTTCGTCGTGCTCCTCAGCGAAGCGGTTGTAAACTTGCGTAGCTTGATTCGCCATCGGCGAATCGACGACGACGGGCAGTACTGGAATCTTTCCTGCGTCTTCGAGTTCGCGTATCAGATAAAGGATCTCCTGAGTTCGTCCGACAGCGAAAGCGGGAATAAGGATCGGGCCTTTTCGATGGATCGCTTCGTTGATGATCTTTGCCAACTTTTCGCCGGGATCGACGTCAGCGTGCAGGCGGTCGCCGTAGGTCGATTCGCACATCATATAGTCGCACGCAGGCGGCGTTGCGGGATCCTTTAGGATCGGCGTGTCGTAGTGGCCTAGATCGCCTGAGAAAAGGAACCTGACGGAGTTTCCATCGGGTCGCGCGTTCTCAAGCTCGACGAGCACGAGGCTTGATCCCATAATGTGGCCGGCGACGAGGAAACTTGCTTTCACATCGTCGCAGACATCTACCGGCTTCGCGTCGTTATGCACCAGTTGCAAGAGGTCGAGCGCGGCACGAGCGTCATCCTCGTCGTAAAGCGGCAGCGCCGGCGCGTGAGAGGTGAGCGCGTGGCGATTGCGGTAATCGGCTTCTTCTTCCTGCAGGCGTGCGGAATCGGTGAGAAGGATCCGCATCAGGTCGCCGGTCGGTTTTGTGGTGATGACAGGGCCTTTGAATCCGAGTTTGACGACGCGCGGCAGGAAGCCTGTGTGGTCGATATGCGCGTGCGTGATGATGATGGCGTCGAGTTCCTGCGGGTCGAAGGGAAGCGGCTGCCAATTTCGTTCACGCAGTTCCTTCAATCCCTGGAACAAACCGCAGTCAACAAGAACCTTTTTTCCGTTGTGTTGTAGAAGATATTTCGAACCTGTAACGGTTCCGACACCGCCGTAAAATGAAACGCTTGTCATTGAATAAATCTAACATAAGACGGCATTATATCCGCATCGATCGGGCAAACTTGGATCGAGGGACTTGCGGCCTTTTCGGCGGTTCATCGGGCGAGCTCGCCGGGATCGCCGAATTCGGTATTTTTTGGCCGGGAGCGGGCTGAAAATTATTTTCAAAAACTCCTGTTTTTATCGATATTTAGGTTGACAAACGCTTCGCAGATTCTTATCGTTACCTTTGCTCTAAAAAAGAAAGAGTTTTGGAGCAATAGGTCGTGTTTGATCGACCGGTTTACCTTGCAAGGGTAATCAATCTTTGAGAAATAGATAGGAGTCTTAATTAAAATGACAAAAGCAATTGCACTTTCAGCAGTTCTCGGTCTTTCCGCTCTCGGCTTTGCCTGCGGAGCACCGGCTGCCAACAACACGGCTAACAATGCCAACCACAACACCAATGCGTCGAACGTGAACGCAGTTAACTCGAGCGCTTCGAATGCGAACTCAGCAGTTTCGAACTCGAACGCCGTTGTCTCGAACTCGAACGCCGCGCACAGCAACTCGGCTGCTAACACCGAGAAGGCTAACTCGAACGCTAAGGTCGAGCCTGCAAACTCAGCAGCTAACAAGGCTGCCGACAAGAAAGTAGAAGAGAAGAAATAGTTTTCCTTATCGGGGCTGAAAATGCCCCGCGTAGGCAAACATTCGAAGGGTACGCTTCCCGAGCTTTCGGGAAACGTGCCCTTTTTCCTTGTTAAAAGTTTGTTGAAAAACACTTTTTGGGGTTGACTTGTCGCCCCGACCTGCATATATTGTCGAATGTTCCCTAAATCAAAGTTTTACCGGGACATTTCAAACTCGGGCCGAAAGGTTCGCAGCCTTTGAAAAAATTAGATCTAATCTTTGAAGAAGACAGGAGAGTCAATTGTTATGAAAAAAGTGATCGCTCTTTCGGCCGTTCTGGCTATGGGTGCTCTTGGAATGGCCTGCGGAGAAGCAGCCACGAATACCGCAGCTAACAAAACTGTGGCAAACGCAATGAATTCAGC
>DAORTR010000151.1:0-5335 GCA_035432765.1 Pyrinomonadaceae bacterium | reverse complement strand
GTCTGCAAACCCGTCGAAGGCAGTCCGAGCACGACGTCGCCGGGCACGATCGACTTGCCGTCGATCACCTTTGCTTTGTCCACGACGCCGACGATAAAGCCCGCGAGGTCATATTCGCCCGGCGGATAAAAGTCCGGCATCTCGGCGGTTTCGCCGCCCAAAAGCACGCAGCCGTTCTCGCGGCACGCTCGTGCCATTCCCTCGACGACCGAGGCCGTAACATCGGGTTCGAGTTTGCCGGTCGCGAAATAATCGAGGAAGAAAAGCGGCCGTGCTCCCTGGACGAGAATGTCGTTGACGCAGTGATTCACGAGGTCGGCACCGACCGTCGAGTGAATTCCCGTCTCGAACGCGATCTTCAGCTTCGTCCCGACGCCGTCAGCCGAAGCGACGAGTATCGGTTCGGCCATATCGGGAAACGCACCGGCGAACATCCCGCCAAAGCTCCCGATCTCGGTCAGTGTCCGCTCGTTGAACGTCGAACGGGCATACTCGCGGATCTTCGCGACCGCCTGATTCGCCTTGTCTATTGAAACGCCTGCATCGGCGTATGAGATTGATTCGGTCATACCGGTTGATCTGCGGTTGACCCGCACTTTTTTAATATCGCCCGATCAAAAGTTATCAATCGGTTTTCATTTAGCCTTGCTTCTGCGACCGAATAGCAATCGGCGAACGACAACGTCCGCAACGAACCATAAAGATCAAGAGCCTCGGTAATTATTGCCTCATTGTACGATAACGTCTTTAGCTCAAAAAGCGAGGACAGGCTGGTTGTAATGAAAACTCGATCAAGCTTGTAGGTCTTTTCGAGTACGAAAACGCATTCGGCAATGACTACATCCGTTACATAACAAGGTGATCTGTCTAAGTAACGAACTGCCCTTTCTGCTTGGTCGGGGACGTCATTCAGGATCACCCGCAGGACCACATTTGCGTCAAGACTTGATGGACTCATCGGCCTTTAACTTCATTGGCAGCAATCTCTCGCAGCTCGCGCGCCGAAAGGCCTTTCAAGTGCTCGGGAATCTTTACTTTCTGGAGCCTTTCATCACGCCTTTTCACAAACTCTTCGATCGATATCCCGGCGTCGATCTCGACATTCATATTCTTATTGATAAAGATGTCCAACTTTTGCCCAGGCTTGAAGCCGAGAGCCTTTCTTATCGGGGCGGCAATAGTAATCGTGCCTTTACTCGTAATGGTAGTTCCATACTTCATGTAATACATAATAACAAACGTATTACGCTTTTGTCATTGCCTTTCGACTTTGCTAATTCTTTCTTGATTAGTTACGTAAGGACTTTGATACCGAATTCGCGTTCCAGGGCTGCAATATACTCTTCATCTGTTGCTATGGCCGTTGAATCCGGAATTCCGCCGCAAGTGACAATATACTTATCATCCGTCAGCGTTTTTCGGCCCGTTTCGGTCATTATCGAGCAGAGTTTGCCTTTGGTGAAATGCGATTCGGGGGAATACTGCTGAAAGTCGCACATCTCGGCGAACTCCGAGAGTTCGCGGGCAATGTCGGTGAAAAGATACTCGTTCTTCCAGTCTTCGCCAAAATGTCTCTTGACGACAAAGGCTTCTGCCTCAGCTTTTTCGATCTTAAAGATACCGTTCACGTCCTGTTGCTCTTCGCCGACGACGAAACGCAGCGGTTCTGCAGAAAAATCGCCAAACCCGACATCCGCGAGGAATTCTTCCTCGCCGATCGAGACAATGATCGCCGCGTGGTCATATTCGGGGCCAAAACTGCCGTCTGCCCGGCCAACACGTGCCGAGATAAGGCGCGTCGTAAATCCGATCGAGATCAGCAGTTCATTGAACAGGCCGTTCAGCTCGTAGCAGAATCCGCCGCGGCGCTCGCCTACGATCTTCGCGTAAAAGCGTTCGACATCGAGCACGATCGGCCGCTTCCAATGAATATCGAGATTCTCGAACGGAACCGAAAGAAGGTGTGTTCTTTGCAGGCGTAGCAACGTCTCGATGTCAGGCGAGACCTCCGCCTCTCGAGAACCGATCCTTTGCAGATATTTTGCCTGATCCATAAAGAGCGAGTTCGAAAGCAAACATTATATTCGCGTCCGCGAGATGTTGACTAACCAACACTATCGCGTTTAGCATTTTTTCAAACCGACTATCGCGGCGGTCGATAGCGTACAATCAATACATATGAGCTTCACGCTTCTCGATATGAGTTCTGAGAACTTTGAGTTTTTTGCCAACGTATGGCATTGGAAAGCGGGCGTCGAGATCATACGCAGCCTCGATGTCCTCAGCGAAGGGGTTCTCAAACAGATGGCCTACAACGCTACCGGCGTGAAGGTCTCGCGCGACGATGCGCACGAGATCGGATCGAGGATACGCTCGGAGATCCTGCCGAAAGTCCCCGCAGGAAGCCGGATCTTCGCCGATATGAGCATTACCAATGCTCCCGACGATATGACGCTTCACCGCGACCACGATGATCAGTGGAAGAATTACAGTGTTGATAGTGAGTGGCTCGCTGAGTTCTCGGACTTCTGTCTTCGTTCGAAGGGCTTTCAGGTCTTCTAAAGAAAGTTCGCTGTTTGGCTCGAGCGTTGCTCGGCATTCTTGTTTGGTGCTTGATGGAAATTCTCGCTGACATCCACGATCTCGTCGCACCGTTCCTGAAGAATATTTGGCTCCAAATGGGGCTCCTCGTCGCCTTTGCAACAATACACGGCTATGCCGGTGCATGGCTCGCCGTTAGAATGCTGTTTCGCCCGCGGCGGCCGGTAAAGCTTTTAGGGCTGACTGTGTTCCCACAGGGAATGATCCCGAGGAATCGCGACCGCCTCGCCGCCGCGATCGGCAAGGCCGTGGGTGAAGAGTTGGTCACAAGCGATACCATCCAAGAACACTTGATCGGCCGCGATTTTCTCAAACGAAAGCTCGATGCGGTCGTCGGCGAATATACCGCCGCTCTCCTTGAGACGAATTACCCATCGCTGATCGAGGCACTGCCGGCGTCGGTGCGGATACCCGTACTGGATGCGATATCTGGCGTTCAGGTTAAACTTGCCGAACATATACAAGTCGTTCTTCAGAGCGAAGATGCCAAGGTTCGTATTCACGGCCTTGTGACCGCTCGTATGGACGACATCCTCGGCCGACGCGTCTCCGAGGTGCTCGATGCCGAGACAGCTGATCGCGTTGTTGACTTCCTGACCGATCGCATTGAGTCCGGGTTGAATCATTCCACTTTTGCCCAAAACGTCAGCGATTTCATCAAGAAGAAACTTGAGGAAATGCTCAGCGCCTCGACGCCGGTCGGAGATATGTTCACGCCCGAAGCCGTCGAGTTCTTAAAAGAAAAGGCACGCGAACAGGTCGAACCGGCCGTAAAGCAGATAGCTGAATTCGCGGCGACGGATAAGACACGCGGCCAGATCAGTGCCCTTGTAAAACGCGAAGTACACGACTTTTACGAGAATCTTTCGTTCTTTAAGAAGATCTTCGTCTCGCGCGACAACTTGCTCGGAGAGGTCGATGAGCTGGTTAATGAGAGCTTTCCGCGCCGTCTCGAAGAAACTCTTAACGATGCTTCCTTTGCAGAAGACGCTCGAAATTTCATCTCAGACGGCATTGATAGTGCTCTATCGCGGCCGGTCAAGGACATCGTCGGCCGTATCGATCCCGAACGCCTCGACGATCTTAAGGATCAGATCACGCGATCTGTCCTCTCGCTCTTGAAAAGCGATGAAACGATCGCCGGGATCCGCCGTTTCCTCAGCGAGACGATCGAGAACCTGCGTCCGCACAGCATCGACGCGATCCTTCAGATAGTTCACCCCGAGGCCGAGGAACGCTTGAAATCGGCGGTCGCCGACGGCCTGGTCGATGTTCTCTCGAGCGAACGGACAGCGAACCTGCTCAACGAATTCCTTTCAACCCGCATAGAGGACCTGCTCGCGACGCCGATCGGCAGGCTTGGCGACCATCTTGCGTCTGAAAAGGTTGCAAAGACATCGGCTTCGCTCACGGACACGGTGATCGAGGCGATCAACGCAAAGCTGCCGGACGCCATTCGCGAATTCGACATCGGCGGCGTTGTTAGAGAAAAGATCCGAGCTTATCCGGCCGAAAAACTCGAATCACTCGTAATGAGCGTCGCCAAAGAACACTTGCGCACGATCGAGCTTTTTGGTGCACTCTTCGGCTTCCTCATCGGCATGGTTCAAGCCGTTCAGTTCTATTTCTACGCAAAATAAACCGTCCCCAGATCAAAACTTTTATCGAACTTCCCTCGCGGCCGTTTCGTTAGCTCCTTTTAGCCATGCACAGCAAGGCCTGGAATTTTGGTTTGGAGAATTACGTTATGAAAAAGATCGGTATCCTTTTGTTTCTTGCAGCGTTGATCATCGGGGTCGCCATTTCCGGCGCATTTTCTTTTGGCCCTAGCCCAAAGGACATCATTGATCTCGGCTCTCTCTTTAAGGGCGAGGTCGGATCAGGCCGTATCGAAACTTCTAAGCGAGACCTTGCGGATTTTGACAGACTCGATGTCAGCGGCGTCTTCGATGTCGAGGTTTCCCGCGGCGATACATACAGTGTTGAGGTGATCGCGGACGACAACCTTATGCCACTCATCAGGACGGAGGTCGATGGCGACACTCTGTCGATCTACGCCGAAAGTAAGATCTCCAAAAGCTCGCAACTCCGCGTCGTCATCATTGCTCCTAACATCCGCGACGTCAAAACGAGCGGTGTCTCGAAAGTAGTGCTTAAGGATGTCAGCAATGACGCCCTCGCTCTCGATGCGAGCGGCGCTTCGAAGATCACCGCTTCGGGATCTACGGCATCGCTCACGGTAGATCTAAGCGGCGCAAGCAAACTCTTCAGTTCCGACCTCACATCGAAGGAGGTCTTGGTCGAGACAAGCGGTGCAAGCAACGCAGACATCAACGTGAGAGAGGCTCTCAACGCCCACGCCTCAGGAGCAAGCCATATACGATACGTCGGGTCGCCCGGAACGCTCGATGTTGATCGGTCTGGGGCCGCCACCATCTCGCAGCAGTCATCAAACTGACCGCTTTAGCAACGTTCATCTACTTCTCCGCAGCCGCCGGTTCTTGACGTATGCGATCAAGAAACGGCGGTTTCCGTTTTGTCGATTCCTTTTGGTTAAGGCCTTCGGTTCGGCTCACAGGCATTGGCGCGGTATAATGACCTCCACAGGCGAAAAAATATTCGTTTTTTTCTCATTTTTGATGTTGGAAAATGGTTGATCCGTCGTCGGAATTTGGCTCGGAAAAGCTCTCAAATGTTTGACAAAAAAGGACGTTAAATCGACGTTAAAGGAAAT
>DAORTR010000150.1:0-5343 GCA_035432765.1 Pyrinomonadaceae bacterium | reverse complement strand
CGGCGTGAGCGGCACACCGGTTTGGTCAAAAACGCGCGCGAGGGCATTCACGGTCTGCACGTAGTGGCGCGGCCCGACATCGCCATTCATATCCGGCGGCAGGATAACGAGGCCGTATGCATTGATATTGTCGAAATTCGAAAGGCCGTCAAAAGAGAGCAGCGGCTGCGGCATCGGCGTATCAAGAACGCTCGCGGGATCAGACGTCGTCGATCGTTTCGCAGAAGCGGACGGCGCCGGCGAATTGCCGGTCTCAAGAAGCTCAAGGTTTGCCGGAGACCTTTTTGCAGACGGCGAAAAACTCCTGACGGGCCTTGAGACGGCATTTGCAACAGCGGTTCCGACGACAGGTTCGGACACGGAAACGCGGGCCTTCTCGGCGTCGATATTCGGGCTTGCAAGATGCCATATCCCTACGGCGGAAAGGACAGAGATCAGCAGAATAGCCTCGGTTCTTATCGCAAACTTCATCGTCTTATGGCTCGCTTAGGATCACGATCTCTGCCTGGCGTTTGCGATCGTCGAGAAAGCTCTCGATCCTCGCGGCAACTTTTTCCTCGACGAGCAGGCTATGGATCGAGGCTCGCTGGGTTTCGAGCGTCGGAATGACAACGCCCGGTTGACGGCGTCGAAAATCGGGCACGAACGTGTCGTTATAGTATTTTTGAACCTCGTCCGGGTTAACGACGACAAAGGCACGGAAGCGGAAATCGACAAAATTGTCTATTGCGACGCGTTTTGTGATGAGATCGACAAAATCGTCGTCCCTAACGGATGAAAAACCGACAGACCGAAGACGTTCTTCAAAGGCGGCGGTTGACGGAAATTTGGCCAGGATCGCACGTATCTCGGCTTGTATCTCCGCGTCCGTGGGCTTCGTCCGAGGCAGCCTAAGTGCTTCTAACGCAAAGAGTTGCTGGTTCATGAGCGACTCAAGCGCGTTGTTCAGGTCTTCCTTTGACGGGTTGACTATCGAGGAGCGCGGCTGTAGAGCAAGCTGCCAAAGGATCTCGGAATACAGAATAACTTCGGTCCGGACGCCGTCCGAGACCGTCGCGACCGTCTTATCGACGACCGTTTGGCCTCGAATTCCAGCGAATGCCGCGAGAATGATCACGGTCAGTGCCGAATAACGCAAGATCGACCGAAAAACCGCCGTAAAATGGGTCATTTGACCTATATTTTCGGCTGAAAACGGCGAACTGTCAACGTAAATCGCCGAGGTGTAAAACAGTTGACAAAATTGTTAAAATCCCTTTTAATAGAAAGGTGCAGATTCTTGGCGGCTCCGCCAAAGTAAGCACCGATTCAACTTGGATTTCCGCTGACGTTTCCCGCCAGCCGCCCGACTTTACACATGCTTGCAGCTCAACGGCCGAAGAGATCTTCGAAGCCGGCGAATCCAACACTATCCGCGGAGGGAGCGGACGACCTGCGATTTATCGCAGATCTCGGTCGCAGCCTTTTGCTCACGGTTCACCCGAAAAAAGTCGCTCAGCGGGTCGTTGACGCGATCTGCGAGGGCACCGGAGCATCGGGGTGCGTGTTCGCTGCGGAACTGCCGAATATCGGCCTTATTGCAAGCTCTTCAGACGTATCGACGCATCTCGAACGCCGACGCTTCGAATCTTGGATGTCGCTGCTTCCGCCGCAGGTCGGATATGCGGAAAAGCGGACGGCTGAGTTTATGCTCTCCGGAGCAGCGTCGAGCGTTGAATACGTTTCGCCGCTGAGGATCGAAGGCGACATACGCGGAGCGGTCATCACGGCATTTGCCGACGGATCCGACCTAACGGAATCCCGCACGCGCCTGCTCGATGCGATAACTCAGATCGCGGCGATGAGCGTAAATCTTTCGGCGCACTACGAATCAGCGATCAACAGTTCGATCAATCAAGCCCGGCAAGAACATCGTAAATTCACCGAAGCCGTCCTCGACGCGCTTCCCGTCTCGCTCTATGTAGTCGATCAGGATTACAAGATCGTTACGTGGAATCATCATCGAGAGATCGGCGAGCAAGGCATTCCCCGCGACGCCGCGGTCGGGCGCGACATCTTTGCCGTTCTCGCAAAGTATCCCGAAGACAGGTTAAAACGGGAGTTCGAGCGGGCATTCAATACCGGCAGGATCGAAAGGATCGAGCAGCAGACTGTCGAAGATGACGGAGCGACACGGCATTGGATGGTAAGCAAGATCCCGATGCGGAACGCCGAGTCGGGCGATATCACGCACGTGATCACTGTCGGCGAAGATATAACTGTCCGCGTCGAAGCGATGAATGCCGTAAACCGTGCGGAAAAGCTTGCGGCCGTCGGGCGGCTTGCGGCAGGCGTTGTTCACGAGATCAATAATCCGCTTGCGACTGTCGCGGCCTGCGCCGAATCGCTCGAACAGCGTGTCGCTGACGGCGATTTCGGCGAGGGTGCCGCCGCAGACGACCTCCGCGAGTATCTTGGTTTGATAAAGAGCGAGACATTCCGCTGTAAGACGATAACGACGGGATTGCTCGATTTCAGCCGCGTCCGCACCGGCGAACGCGAAGAAATGGACGTCGCAGATATCGTCCGGTCGGCGGCGAATCTGATCTCGCATCAGAAGCGCGGCAACTCGATCGACATCTCCGTTCAAACGGGCGAACAGATCGACAAGATCCAGGGCGACGGCGGACAGATACAGCAAGCTGTGATCGCCCTCGCAACGAACGCCATCGACGCAATGCCGAATGGCGGCAAACTAAAGTTCTGTGTGCGTCAAGACCCCCGACGCGTGATCATAGAAGTTTCCGATACCGGTATCGGAATCCCGACCGAAGACCTTCCACGCATATTCGAGCCTTTCTTTACGACCAAAGAGGTCGGCAAAGGCACAGGGCTCGGCCTCGCAGTCTGTTATGGAATCGTTTCAGAACACTCGGGCCGCATTAGCGTCCGATCATCCCTCGGCAAAGGCACAACCTTTACCATCAGCCTGCCCTTGAGGCTCCCATAGCGAATGCCCAAATTATTAGTCGTTGACGACGAAAAAAATCTACGACTTGTCGTACAAAAAGAAATGACAAGGCAGGGCCACGAGGTCGAGGTCGCCGAGGACGGCGAAGCTGCGTGGACGATGATCGAGGAAGAGGATTTCGACGTGATCCTTTGCGACATCAATATGCCGCGGCTGGATGGCGTAAGCCTTCTGCGTAGAACGCGGGAGCTTTGTCAGAATCCCCCCGAGGTAATAATGCTGACCGGACAGGCAACGGTCGAGACGGCGATCGAGGCGATGAAGCTCGGCGCCTACGACTATCTAACAAAGCCGTACCGAATAGGCGAACTTGGCGCGCTCGTCGAAGCCGCGTCTGAGAAACAGCAGCTAAAGCTCGACAATCAGAGACTTCGCGCGCAGATCGCACGCTCGAGCCGCTCGCTTCCTGAGATCGTTGCCGATTCGCCGCAGATGAAAGAATCCTTGCGGCTCGTCCAGCGAGTTGCGCCGAGCGACACGTCCGTCTTGATCACTGGTGAATCGGGCGTCGGAAAAGAGCTTATCGCGCAGGCGATCCATCGTCTTAGCGATCGAGCCGACAAGCCTTTCATCGACCTCAACTGTGCGGCTTTGCAGGATACGCTTCTTGAGAGCGAACTCTTCGGCCACGAAGCCGGCGCGTTCTCGGGAGCGCGTTCTCGCAAACTCGGGCTCTTCGAGATCGCCGACGGCGGCACGCTCTTCTTGGATGAGATAATGGAGATGCCGATGCCGCTTCAGTCGAAGCTGCTGCGGGCACTTGAAACACGCACATTCTTCCGCGTCGGCGGAGTGAAGAAAGTGAGTGTGAACGTTCGGCTGCTCGCCGCAACGAATCGAGACAAGAACGACGCGATCGTCGATGGTTCGTTCCGCGCAGACTTGATGTACAGGATCAACAGCTTTGAGATAAACATCGCGCCGCTGCGCGAACGCCGCGAAGACATCGAGCCTTTGTCACGCTATCTGCTCGCAAAACTCTCCGGCCCGAACGCGCCTCGCCTTAGCGACGCGGCGCTCGATGCCCTGCATTCATTCGATTGGTCGGGAAATGTTCGGCAACTTCGCAACTGCCTCGAGCGCGCCGTCCTCTTAGCCGACAATGGGATCATTACGCCACGCGAATTGCCGCCCGAGATCGCATTCCGAGATTCGCGTCCGGCAGTATCGGTCAGCTATCAGCCGCCGCGCACTAACGGTGCGTCATCCTTCCAAAACGCGACCCCGACGAATCTTCGCGACGTCGAGCGGCAGCAGATCATCGGAGCCCTCGAAAAGACCGGCTGGCATCGCGGCAAGACCGCCGAACTCCTCGGCATCTCGCCCTCGACACTCTATCGCCGCCTCCGCGAATACGGCCTCGAATCTCGCTAAACGCTCCCCACACTTCCGATCAAGCCGCTATCGGCAGTAAAACTGCCATACATTCCGGTTGGGATTGATTTGGGCATTGGGAATCGTGAATATCAGATCAATCGACTCTAAATATCATATGATTTGCTATCGTCACCAAAAGCCCGCATATCAATCCCGACAAGACTATTGCAATAAATGTCCATCCAACCAGCAGTTCATGAAAAGGATCTGAACCAGTCCAAAAAATGAACAAAATTCCGATGATTAGGTGCGTTCCAAATGACAACAACAACCCTTTCCCGATATTGAGATTTAGACCTCCTATCAAAACCCCTAAAATAAACCCAAACACAGCACCTACCACACCGCCCGCCATGGCATATAATTTTTCAGGCTCGGAAACAGAAAAGAATGTACCGCCCGTCCCCGGCGACAGGATGCTTGCGAAATAACAACAAATGGCAAAACTAACGCTTTCCCCAATTGCCCCGATCAACGCCAAAATCAAAGTTCGCGCAACCATCAGAACCCCTCCAATCGGCCACTGCTGTTTACTACCAATCTATCGGTTGTGATTTTCCCCACCAATTTGCCATTAAGAGTTATAGTTCCATTAGGTGCGATAACATCTCCGTAAAAAACACTTGAGGAATTCAATGTCAGGCCGCCTGATGCGATCCTCAGTTCTAACCATTCGGGGTTGTTCGTTGCTCCGACAACAGAATTTAATGTCATGCCCGAAGGAAGCGTTAATATTACCGGGCCGACGATCTGTAACTGACTGTTGCTGTTTAATGTCAGGGATTGGAGATTGTAAATTGATGGTTCAGCTCCGCCCGTAACACCGAGAATGAATCCACTGCCGCTATTGGCAGTAAGGCTGCCATATGTCCCTGGAGGAATGGATTTTTGCCCAACATTACTATTCAGAGTCAAGTTCTTTAATGTGGCAAAGTCTCCGATGCTTTGACTTGAAT
>DAORTR010000149.1:0-5429 GCA_035432765.1 Pyrinomonadaceae bacterium | reverse complement strand
TCACGGATACGAACGGGAATCTCATCGCGCAGTGCTCTTCGGGTGCACGCGGGTTTCGGGGTTCGCGAAAAGGCACGCCGTTCGCCGCTCAGCAAGCTGCCGGCGAGGCGGCACGCAAGGCCGCTGAGGCCGGCGTCCGCGAGGTGGAAGTTCGCGTAAGAGGGCTTGGAGGCGGTCGTGAGTCCGCGATCCGTGCTGTTACGCAGGCGGGAATTCGCGTTAACTCTATTCGAGATACGACGCCGATCCCGCACAATGGATGCAGGCCGCCGAAGCGTCGCCGCGTCTGAGGATCTTTTGGTTTTTATCGAAAGGATGAAGGAAGGCGCGGGCCTTTTGTAAACTTTTCCGAATTACAGCGACTTTGGCCGACCGGCTCGCGATCTTGGTCTCGCATCAAGACATAAAGCCCTAAGCCCAAGATCGCCGGAGGCAAATTATGGCTAGATATAGAGATGCGGTGTGCAGGCTTTGCCGCCGCGAAGGCGCAAAACTTTTTCTTAAGGGCGATCGCTGCTTCAAACCTTCTTGTGCGATCGAGAAACGCGGAACCAATCCTCCGGGGCAGCACGGCGGAGCCCGACGCAAGATGCTTGCGGGCTATGGCGAACAGTTGCGTGAGAAGCAGAAGGTAAAGCGCATTTACTTTGTTCTCGAAAAACAGTTTCACACATATTTCGAAAAGGCTCTTCGCCAAAAGGGCGTTACGGGCGAGAACCTTCTTTTCCTTCTCGAGCGTCGTTTAGACAACGTAGTGTATCGCTCAGGCTTTTCGACCTCGCGTCGTCAGGCCCGTCAGCTCGTGAATCACGGACACATCACTGTGAATGGTCGAAAGGTGAATATCCCTTCGTTTCAGGTGAAGGTCGGCGACGAGGTAGTTGTTAAGCCGAAAACGCAGAAGAATCCGCATGTGGACGGTGCTTGGTCAACGGCGGTCGGTCGCGGACGCCCGGCATGGCTTTCGGCAGGCAGCCGTGATTTTACGGTCAGCGTTGCCGCGAACCCGCGTCGTGAAGATATCGATCAGAACATCAACGAACAGCTGATCGTCGAGCTTTACAGCAAGTAATTTTTTTTTGACAGCTTGGCTGAAGTAGCCGGTACGCAATATACGAGTCCGTTCTTACTCAATGCGTCTGCCGGGGACAAAGCCAAAGCCTTTTTAAAAGAACAACTATGACTCAATCAAATTGGACAGAATTCCAGATGCCTAGCCGGCTTAACGTTGAGACCGAAACCCTCAGCGAACGCTACGGCAAGTTTTATGCGGCTCCGTTCGAGCGAGGTTTTGGTACGACCGTCGGCAACTCGATCCGCCGAGCTCTGCTCTCCTCGATTGAAGGTGCGGCGATCACCGCGGTTAAGATATCGGGCGTCGAGCACGAATTTTCATCGATCAAGGGCGTTGTCGAAGATGCGACGGACGTCATTCTGAATCTAAAGCAGGTGCCGTTCAAACTCCACGGAAGCGGCCCGAAGATGCTTACCATTAGCCGTAAAGGTACGGGTGAGGTGACGAGCGCGGATATCGAGGCTGACGGCGACGTCGAAGTGCTCGATACGGGCATTCACCTTGCGACGATCAGTTCCAACGGGTCGATCGAGATCGAAATGCGGCTTAAGCAGGGACGCGGCTACGTGTCGGCAGAGCTTAACAATGACGAAGACCTTTCGGTCGGCTTTATCCCGATCGATTCGGTCCATACGCCAATCAAAAAGGTCAATTATAACGTGGACAAGACCCGTCAGGGTTCGAACACGGAATACGACCGCCTCACCATCGAGGTTTGGACGGATGGTTCCGTAAAGCCGGAAGATTCCATCGGCCTTGCGGCGAAATTGGTCAAAGATCATATGTCGATCTTTATCAATTTCGAAGAGGAAGAGGAAGAATATAAATACGAGGACATTGCACGTCCGCCGCTTATGCGCAACGACCTTCTGGATAAGTCGGTCGATGAGCTTGAGCTTTCCGTTCGCTCGTACAACTGCCTGAAGAACGCTGACATCCGGTCGATCCGCGACCTGATCCGACGCAGTGAGAAGGATATGCTTCACACCAAGAACTTCGGCAAAAAGTCGCTCACCGAGATCAAGGATATGCTCCACGGAATGGGGCTTGATTTCGGAATGGAGTTCGACGAGCAGGGCAATCCGATCCCGGGAACGGGCGGTAGAGATCTAGATTAGGGTAGTTCCGGGTTTGAATGTTCAAGGGCTCGAAGAAGTTCGACCTTGAACATTTACCTTGAAGAATTGTCATCATGAGACATAAAAAAGCACATCGCAAACTTGGACGCACGACCGAGCATCGTATGTCGATGCTCCGCAACTTGGCGACCTCGCTTATCAACGCTGATAAGGAATACATCATTACGACCGTTCAGAAAGCGAAAGAGCTGCGGCCTTTCGTCGAGAAAGTGATCACGCTCGCTCGAAAATCTGAGCAGGCCGACGGTGCCGATGCAGCGATGAGGACAGTAAATCTTCGCCGTCAGGCAGCGAGATACTTCCATGCGGGCAACTCGACTTTCAAGGTCGCGCAGAGCCGTTTTCGCGGAAAAAAGGGCGAGGCGAAGGAAGCTCCGGTCCGTACGGCGGGCGTCGCAGCCGTCCAGCGGCTTTTCAATGAGCTCGGTGTGCGCTATAAAGACCGTAACGGCGGCTATACACGCATCATCAGGCTCGGGCGTCGCCAGGGCGACAATGCCGAGTTGGCAGTTATCGAGCTTGTGGACAACCCGCGTGAGCTTGCCGCAAAAGGCTAGGCAAAAATAGCGGAGGTTCATAAACTTTATGAGCGAGACCGGATCGGCAAAGGCAGAAGACGGACAAGTGGGCGAAAAGAAAGATAAAGAAACACGCGCGGGAGCGGACGGACAGTCCTTTGATATGGACGAACTGCAATCGCTCGCTGCTCTTGTGAATGAGCATGGGTTCACGGATTTTGAGTTCGAGAACAAGAACATCCGCGTGAAGATGAGCAAGGCGGCGACGCTCGTCGCGGCACCGCAAATGATGGCTCCGCCGATACAGGCGACTGCGGCACCAACTGCGTCGGCCGTTGCGGAAGCGCCGGTCGATGAAGATGCGGGGCTATATAAGATCACCTCTCCGATCGTCGGCACGTTTTATCGCTCGCCCGGCCCGGATAAACCTGCGTTCACCAGCGAAGGCTCGACGGTTTCGGCCGACACGGTCGTCTGCATCGTCGAGGCGATGAAATTGATGAACGAGATCCAAGCCGAGACTTCGGGAACGATCGTAAAGATCTATGTCCAGGATGGCCAGCCTGTCGAATTCGGCCAGCCGCTTTTCGGAGTGAAAAGCTAGGACGCGAATGAGTCCAAAGTTTAATGTTTAAGGTTCAAAGTCGAAGTTCGAAGATCGTTGGCCGATCCTTGAATTTTGACTTTTGATCTTTGGGCTTCCGTTAACGGCCTTTTGCTTTTTGCTCGATAAAGAATGCCTCGTGATATTCAAAAAATTCTAATTGCGAACCGCGGTGAGATCGCCTGCCGTATCATCTGGACGTGCAAGGAGATGGGCATCAAGACGGTCGCCGTCCATTCGGAAGCCGATCGTGAGTCGCTTCACGTGAGGTTCGCTGATGAGGCGGTATGTATCGGCCCGGCCCCGTCTTCTCAAAGCTATCTGAATATCCCCGCGATCATTTCGGCGGCGGAGATCACTGACGCCGACGCCATCCATCCGGGATATGGTTTCCTCGCGGAATCGGCGACCTTCGCAAAGGTCTGCGAAGACTGCAATATTAAATTCATCGGCCCGCGTCCCGACGTGATCGCGATGATGGGCGATAAGGTCGAGGCCCGCAGGACGATGACCTCGGCCGGTGTGCCGATCCTGCCGGGCAGCCCCGATCCGATCGAATCTCCGGAAGAAGCAAAGGCTCTCGCTCTCAAGATCGGTTTTCCCGTGATCATAAAGGCTGCCGCAGGCGGCGGCGGGCGAGGGATGCGCATCGTTAGGAGCGCCGACGAACTTGCAACGAACCTTGAGCTGGCACAGACCGAGGCGCTTGCGGCATTCAAGAACGGTTCCGTATATATCGAGCGGTATATCGAGCGTCCGCGGCACATCGAGATACAGGTGCTCGCCGACGAGCACAACAATGTGATTCACCTCGGCGAACGCGAGTGCACTATCCAGCGTCGTCATCAGAAACTGCTCGAAGAGGCGCCGTCGCCGGCCATCTCCACGAGACTACGCGACGAGATGGGTGCAGTTGCCGTAAAAGCCTGCAAAGACATCGGTTATTCGTCTGCCGGCACGTTCGAATTTCTCCTTGACGAGGACGATCAGTTCTACTTTATGGAGATGAATACGCGGATCCAGGTAGAGCATCCCGTAACCGAGATGGTTACGCTTGCGGATATCGTCCGCAATCAGATCGTGATCGCGACGGGCAAGGACACCGGATACACGCAGGACGAGGTTCAGATCAGCGGACATTCGATCGAGTGCCGTATCAACGCTGAAGATCCTGTCAAATTCACGCCAAGCCCCGGCAAGATAACGGCATTCAATTTTCCCGGCGGCCCCGGGGTGCGTGTCGATACGGCAGCTTATCCCGGATATGTCGTCCCGCCGTATTACGATTCGATGATCGCAAAGCTCATTGTTCACGCCCGCACACGCGAACTCGCTATCTCGCGTATGCAGCGTGCACTCGAAATGATGGTCATCGAAGGTATTAAGACGACCATTCCGCTGCATCAGCGGATCATGGCCGACGAGAACTTCCGCAAAGGCACGTTCTCTACGAAATTCATGGAGGAGTTCAAGTACGAGGTTTAGATTAGCGGAAAGTGCTTGGATTATGCTAAATTTATTCGTTTGAGGTCGAATTGACCTTTTTGCGAAGGTAAACATTTAAGGAGTTAAATTTTCGCGGTTACCAAAGAATATGTTTGGAGTTACTGCGAGCAAAAGGAGAGGCTGGTTCAAAGCAGCAATAGACACAACAAGAATGGCAACGGTTACAGAATTAAAACAGCAGATAGTCGGCGATTATAAAACGCACGGCAGCGACACAGGTTCGTCGCAGGTGCAGATCGCCTTGCTTACTCAGCGCATCAACGAGCTGACGGCGCATTTCAAGATACACAAGAAGGATAACAACTCCCGCAAGGGACTGCTTAAGCTGGTCTCGCGTCGTAGGAAACTTCTCGATTATTTGCGCCGCCGCAATCTCGAGGAATATCACACGATTATCGCCAAACTTGGACTTCGCCGCTAACGGGCTCCGTCCTACGAGGTATTGTCTTGGCTTCTTCCGCCAAGAACGAAGAAAATTTCAGGATCCACGCGAAGAGATCGCCTTCCAGGCCGCTGAACGTGACAGCACAAAAAAGCCTGAGGTGTATTTGGATCCTACGTCAAATTTAGAGTTTTGTTCTAAGGAC
>DAORTR010000148.1:0-5473 GCA_035432765.1 Pyrinomonadaceae bacterium | reverse complement strand
CAAAATCTTCCTTGCCGATGCCGGTGCCGAGGGCGGTGATCAAAGCTTTTATCTCACCGTGGCCGAGCATTTTGTCGAAACGCGCTTTCTCGACGTTAAGGATCTTGCCCTTTAGCGGCAGAACGGCTTGATTCTTGCGGTCACGTCCCTGTTTAGCGGAACCGCCTGCGGAATCTCCCTCGACGATGTATATCTCGCTCAATGCCGGATCTTTTTCCTGACAATCTGCGAGCTTGCCCGGCAGCGTCGAAGAGCCTAGTGCCGATTTACGGACGATCTCGCGGGCCTTGCGTGCGGCCTCGCGTGCGCGTGCGGCATCGACCGCTTTGCCGACGACCTTCTTCGCGACCGCGGGATTCTGCTCGAAGAATTCACCGAGCTTTTCGTTGATAAAAGATTCGACAGGGCCTTTTACGGGCGAATTAAGCTTGCCCTTTGTCTGCCCTTCGAACTGCGGCTGCGGGATCTTGACGGAAATGACCGCGACGAGGCCTTCGCGGACGTCGTCGCCCGAGAGCGTGACCTTTGCGTTCTTCGTCATACCGCTGCTTTCCGCGTAGGCATTGATCGTGCGCGTCAGCGCGCCTCGAAAACCGGAAAGGTGCGTTCCGCCATCGACGGTGTTGATGTTGTTCGCGAACGAGAATATTTTCTCGTCGTAGCTGTCGTTGTACTGCATCGAGACTTCGATCGAAAGTTCGTCGGACGCTAGCTCGAAGTAGATCGGCTCGTCATGCAGAGGCGATTTATTCCGGTTGAGGTGTTTTACGAATTCCGCGATGCCGCCCTTGTAGTAGAATTCGTGTTTCTTCTCCTCTTCCTCGCGTTCGTCGCGTATTACGATACGGATGCCTTTATTCAAGAACGCTTTTTCGCGAAGCCTTTCGGACAATTTGTCGAAGCTGTAAACCGTCGCTTCGAAGATCTCGGGGTCGGGCTTAAAGGTAACCTTCGTACCGCGCCGCTTGGTCTTTCCGGTCTCGGCAAGCGGTGCCTGCGGAAAGCCGACCTTGTATTCCTGCTCGTAAGTGTTGCCGTCGCGCCAGATCTCGAGCTTAAGCCATTCGGACAGGAAGTTGACGCACGAGACGCCGACGCCGTGCAAACCGCCCGAGACCTTGTAGGAATTAGAGTCGAATTTACCGCCGGCGTGCAGAATGGTCATCACAACCTCGGCCGCCGAACGGCCTTCCTGCTTGTGCATACCTACGGGAATTCCGCGGCCGTTATCGATCACGGTAACCGAGTTGTCCATATGGATCATAACCTCGATCGTGTCGCAATAGCCGGCGAGAGCCTCATCAACTGAGTTGTCAACGACCTCGTAAACAAGATGATGGAGCCCCAACTCACCCGTCGAACCGATGTACATTGCGGGGCGTTTGCGGACCGCGTCTCGGCCCTCAAGCACAGTTATCGAATCTGCTGTATATTCTGTCTTTGCCTTTGCCAATTATGTAACCTCAAGAGCGAGCTCTAAGTAGTGAATCTAAACAAGTTATGAGTGTCTTTGCCTTGAGCGGGCCATACCACGAAAGGAATGAGAAACACTTTATGATTTCAAGTAACTATTCTACCACTTTTTGGCCATAAAACACAGCCAAAAGCAAGGCGGAAGGCTTGATCTTACAGGGTTTCTGCCGCGCCGTTCGATATCGAAAACACGCTCGCTCCGACCCCGAACCGCTCGACAAAACTCTCCTTAGAGGTCGTAACGATGGTCTGCGTCTTTCCGGCGAGGAATTCGAGAAGATGTGCGATCCGCTCGTAATCAAGCTCGGCGTCGATGTCGTCGATCAGGAAGAGCGGATATTCGCCTCTTGTCGCCTCGAAAACCGCGACCTCGGCAAGCAATAGAATAAGAAGGGCACTTCGCTGCTGGCCCGCCGAGCCGAATTTACGCAGGTCGCGCCCGTCAAAGGTGATCTCTAGGTCGTCGCGATGCGTTCCGATGAGCGCGTGGCCGGCGACGAGTTCCGCCTGCACGCGGAGTTTGAGGCGTTCGCGGATAAGTTCAGCAAAGGCCGAAAGGTCGCCTTTGCCTTCCAACGATGAAACGTAGCGGATCGCGATCTCTTCGCGCCCAAAAAGCTTGCGTTCAAGTACTTCGTTCAGCCGCTCGACGAACCTTACGCGCGCTTTGTGTATGTGCGTTGCGAGCCGCACAAGCTGCTCGTTCCACGGTTCGAGGGATTCAGCCGTCCTCTCGAGCTCCCAGCCTTCGTCGCGGGCGGTCTGTAGGAGCGAGTTCTTCTGCCGGATCACACGCGAATAGTCCGCTGCCACCTGCACGAAAGGCGGATGAAGCCCGGTTATCCCGGCGTCAAGGAACCGTCGCCGAGCCTCAGGCGTCGCGCGAACGATCTCCAGTTCGTCTGCGGTGAACCGCACGGCAAAAAGATGCCCAAGGTAACGGGCGGCCGTTTCTTTCTTGTCGTTGATCGTGAGAATTTTCGCGCTTCCGTCGATGGCGACCTGGAGTTTGCGTGTAACCTCCGGTGAGTCGGCAACTTGCCCCGAAACGATCGCAAGCCGCTCGCCGAAATTGACAGCTTCCGCCAGTTTCGCTGTCCTGAACGAACGCGTCGTCGCAAGCAGATCGATCGCCTCGAGCCAGTTCGTCTTGCCCTCGCCATTTGCACCGAAGAGTACATTCAGGCCGTCGCTGAACGCGATCTCACCCTTTAAGTTCCTGAAATTTGAAGCGTTTATGGACTTGAGCCGCATCTTTGGGCAAAAGGTAGAGTTTAACACGCCGCGAATGCCGAGGCTCGAATGCAGAAACTCGAATGCAGAAGCCCGACCGTGAGGAAGGGCGCAACATACGTGAATGCAGAAGCCCGACCGTGAGGAATGGCGTAACATACGTACAAAAGCTTCCTGTTGCCGAGCGTCTTGCAAGCGGAGCTTCCCGCCTTAGCTCCGTAAGAGCGGAATGTTGTTGGTCTGGTCGGACTTTGTTTCGCCCCAGACGGGGCTTCTATTCCTTTTCTTTCATTCGTTGCTATAGATATTTGGCTCCTACGGAGCCATCAGAAATTCTGGAGAATTTGCTGTGTTAAAACTTTTTTAATAGTATGGGGTTTTCCACCCCGAAGTCGCGAAAGAAAGGCTATCTCACCCCGACATTGACCAAACATGCGAACCTCGTTACTTATTCTCGCAATTATCACTGTTTTCTGTCTTTCGGCGGCCGCGCAAAACCGTTTGAAGGTTGGCGAGCAGGCTCCTACCTTCACCACGGCGTCGATCGACGGCACGCAGTTCGATCTTGCGGCAGCACGCGGCAAGGTCGTGCTGGTTACGTTCTGGTCAACGCGTTGCGCGATCTGTCAGAGCGAGATACCGAGATTAAATGAGCTGCGGTCCCGCCTTAACGGGAAGAACGTCGAGTTACTCGCGCTTTCGATGGAGCCGGCAAGTCGCGTCGTGCCGTTCTTAAAGAAGAATCGCTTCGATTTTCGCGTTATCTCGGACAGTTTCGACGTCGTGCTTAAGTACGCGGACCGCGACAAAGAAGGCAACCTCGATATGGGCTTTCCGGCGTACTTTTTGATCGACACACAGGGCAAGATCGCCCTTAAGAGCAGCGGTTGGGATCACTCAGCGGAGCTTGAGACAAAGATAAACTCGCTGCTTGCGGGACAGACCGTGGCCGCCCGTCAATAGAACCCTGGAAATTGGAATTGAAAGCCAACTGTTCGCGTGTAAAGACGGATCGGCTAGCTTTTTTCGCGCCTGATGCGATATATTCTAAAGTTCCCGCTAGCTCGTGCGGAGAGATAGCCTAATTGGTAAGGCAGTAGTCTTGAAAACTACCGCGCGTAAGCGCTTGCAGGTTCGAGTCCTGTTCTCTCCGCCACTTTCATCCTCAAGCCGCCCCAAACAACAACTAACTTTCCTTGCCCGCGCGTCGTTTTTAGCCTAAACTCTTGTATGAATGAGCATTCATTCACTCACCGACGAGAGAGACAATATGGCGAGAGCGGCGAAAATGGCGAGGAATGGAGTTGCGGATAAACGCGAGGCGATCTTGCGTGCCGGGATAAAGGTCTTTGCGGAAAAGGGCTTCTTTAATTCGAAGGTTGCGGATGTGGCAAAGGCTGCGGGCGTAGCCGACGGCACGGTCTATCTATATTTCAAGGGAAAGGACGATATTCTACATTCGATCTTTGACCGCGCGATGGCGGAATTCATCGGCGAGGGTCGGCGCGAGCTCGAAAACATTGACGACCCCGGCGATCAGCTCGCCAAGGTCGCAGAACTGCACCTTTCGCGTCTTGGCGCGGATCGCGAACTTGCTGTCGTTTTCCAGATCGAGCTTCGCGGCTCGACGAAATTTATGGAGGCGTTCTCGGCCGCCGCGTTCGCCGAGTATCTTAAGATCATTCGCAAGACGATCGAGAGCGGCCAGGAGTCCGGCGTGTTCCGCAAGGACATAAAGCCGATCATCGCGGCGAAGGTATTCTATGGCGCGTTGGACGAGATGGTGACGAACTGGATCCTCTCTAAGAAACCGTACGCGCTTGAGCCGCTTGCCGGCGAGGTCGTTAAGGTCTTTCTCGGAGGGCTGAAGGCAAAATGACGAGCGCTTCCCACAGCTACCGGATCGACAAGGCCGTTTCTTCACTGCGCGGCAAACCGCTCTTTGAGGGCGAACCGGCGACCTTGCCCGCGCTCTTTATTTATGCGGCAGAAAAGTACGACCGCGCGGACGCTCTCAACTTCAAGCGCGATGGAAGCTGGAAGCATATTTCATCGTTCGATGTCGTACGACGCGCTGAAGATATCGCTTTCGGGCTGCACGGTCTCGGTATCGCAAGAGGCGATCGCGTTGCGATATTTGCGCCGAATTCTCCCGAATGGACTTTGACCGACGCGGGATGTCAATTTGCCGGCGTGATCGACGTGCCGATATATACGACGCTTTCGTCCGGCCAGGTCAAATATATTCTTCAAGATTCGGCCGCGAAGGTTTTATTTGTGGATACGCCGATGGCGTTCGAAAGGGTCAGCGAGGCAGTCGGAGAATGTGTCGCTCTCGAACATATCGTCTTTTTCGATGCGGCGGGCGAAATGCCGGAAAATGCGATTCTTCTCGGTGATCTTGAAACTCGCGGAGCCGACCTCCGCCAACGCGAACCCGATCTGATCGCCGCTCTCGCGAACGCCGTCGAACCTGAGGACATCGCGACGCTTATCTACACAAGCGGGACGACCGGCGAGCCAAAGGGCGTGATGCTAACGCATACGAATCTTATCTCGAACGCGATCGACGCGAGCAATCAATTGGATTTCTCGCCGAGCGATATTTGCCTTTCGGTGCTGCCGCTCTCGCACGTTTTTGAACGCACGGGAATGTACCTTTATTTCGTGAACGGGATGTCGGTCTATTTTGCCGAATCTGTCGAGAAAGTGCCGGACGATCTGAAAGAGGTGCGACCGACGGTATTTATGGGCGTGCCGCGGATCT
>DAORTR010000147.1:0-5505 GCA_035432765.1 Pyrinomonadaceae bacterium | reverse complement strand
TCGATCGAATAATTCCACGTCGAGATCCGCGTGAAATGCCTGACGACGTCCACTTCCGAAACTTCCGGAACGTCCGCAAGATCGTCGTCGCGACGCAAGGTAGCAGGCACGATCTCGTCAATATTCACCGCCTCGACATCGAGCTTTGGCAAACGATAGCCGACGCGGCCCGTCTGCGAACGCTCGAAGATCAGAGCCTCATTCTGTGTCGGATGTGAAGTTACTTTTTTAATACTCATTTTCTTGTCTTTGGTTTGCTATTTCGGCAATCCGTTCTTTGCGATACCGGCTACGATCTCACTAAAACGATCGAGTTCCCAAATCCAGCGGCGACAAATGCGCGACATTTTTTGTGGCCGCCGTCACATCGCGCAAAAGCGACCCAAGCGCACTCGACGACAACGCCGCCAACCCCAGCCCCCTTGCCAGCCGATGCCAAGAACCTTCGTCTATCGAGTTCGTGCGTGTGGCTCATTTTGACCCTCCGTCGGGAGGGTATTCGATCAGTAGTTTTTTGCAAAACTTACACTTCACGGTCTCGATCTTTATCGACTTGCGGCAAAAGTTACACTTCTTATAGTTTTCCGGAACTGCCGGTAGGCGCAATGCGATAAAGACAGGGATCAAAATCGCGATTGCCAAAATTATCCATAACATAAGCGTTTATGTTTGAGTGCGAGAACCCAATTAGCCTTTGCAACCCTTTCTCAGCAAGCCCGATCTCTCAAGCAGTTTTTTTGACCAGTCCGCCGATGTTTGGGCGACTAATCTCGTTGCTGGTTCATCCTTCCAGTTCTTGACCCAATGCCGCTGCCACGCGGCGATCTGCCGCTGCAATTCGATCGGTTCATGCATTTCAGCTACTTCAGCTCCGGATACCTTCGCGTTGAGAACATGTATCAATACAAGGAACTTGCCAACCTATCGATCTGCTCCTTCGTATTCGTTTCAGTTACGCAGACGAGGAAGTCGTTGTCGTGGCGGTTGTAGTAATGTGACAGAGCGAGGCCGGCGATTACGCCTTTTTCGCGGGCCGACTGAAGCGTCTCTGCGGCCGGACGCGGGCTGCGGACGACGAATTCGTTAAATGTCGGTGCGGAAAAGGGAATTGAATATCCATCGATCCCGCCGATCTTCTTCTTTGCGTACGCGGCCTTTTGAGCGTTCTGCTCGGCGACTTCCCGCAAGCCTTGTTTGCCCATCGCCTCCATATAGATCGTCGCTGCGAGGGCGATCAAGCCCTGATTCGTGCAGATATTCGATGTCGCTTTTTCGCGGCGGATGTGTTGTTCGCGCGTCGATAGCGTCAGCGTGAAGCCGCGGTTCCCGTTCTTGTCATACGCGACGCCGCAAAGGCGGCCCGGCATTTGGCGAATGAACTTGTCACGCGTCGCAAAAAATCCGACGTGCGGCCCGCCAAAGCTCGCGGGAATTCCCCAAGATTGGCCTTCGCCTACAACAATATCCGCGTCGCACGCTCCGGGAGCCTTCAAAAGCCCGAATGAGATCGCTTCCGTAACCACAACGAGTAGCAAAGCTCCGACAGCGTGAGCCTTCGCCGCAAGGGAAGCGAGATCCTCGACCCCGCCGAAGAAATTCGGCGATTGGACGATCAAAGCCGCCGTATTATCATCAAGAGCCGAAAGATCGGCCAAACATCCGGTCGCTTCGTCAAAAGGAACTTCGACGATCTCGGCCGAGCCGTGCTGCGTGTATGTCCGCGCGACCTCGCGATATTCCGGATGTACGCTTGTTGCGACGACGATCTTATCGCGCCGCGTAACACGCTGTGCCATCAAATACGCTTCGGCCATCGCGGTCGAGCCGTCGTACATCGAGGCGTTCGCGACCTCCATTCCCGTGAGTTGGGCGACAAGCGTCTGAAACTCGAAGATGTATTGAAGCGTGCCCTGCGATATTTCCGGCTGATACGGCGTGTAACTCGTGAAGAATTCGCTGCGCTGGATCAGATGATCGACGATCGTCGGCGAAAAGTGCGAATAAACACCTGCGCCGAGGAACGAAGGCTTTACCGTCGCGGTATTCCTCGATGCCATCTCTTCGAAGGCAGCGATGATCTCGCTCTCAGCAAGCGGCTCGGTCACGTTCAACGATCTTTTCAGCCGAATGTCCTCGGGGATCGACCTGAACAGCTCTTCAGCCGAGCCGAGGCCAATTTCCTTGAGCATTTCGCTGCGCTCTTGGGGTGAATTGGGTATATATCTCATTTACCTGTATTTTGATACAAACTCAAATAATAACAAAGGTCGCAGGCGCCGTAAATCTTAGAACCTAAAGAAGCGTTCGATCTCAAACATCCGGCCGAATGCAACAGATGATGCATCGACCGTAATAAGTATAACGTCGCTTAAAATAGAATGTCAAGACCTTTTTTCGAGTTGATCGGCTCATATTCTAAGCGCCGGTTTGGTCGAGTCTTCCAAGAAAATAGACCAAACTCCGAGAGGAGCGACAAAGTATGCCGCTCCTCTCGGAGCTTGAAAAGTGAACAATCGACCGCCGAAGCGGACGGTTCTTGTCTTGGAAAAGGTCTATTCGCTGGCTTCGAGGTACTCTTCGTACTCGGCAGCCGAAAGGAGAGCGTCCGCTTCACCCGAGTTCGCCATCTTCATCTTGATCATCCAGCCCGAGGTGTACGGCTCTCCGTTGACCGACTCCGGGGCGTCATTCAGGCCGTCGTTGACCTCGGTGATCTCGCCTCCGAGCGGAGTAAATATCTCGGAAACTGCCTTGACGGATTCGACCGAGCCGAACGACTCGTGCGTATCGAATTTGTCGCCGACGCGCGGCAGATCGACATATACAACATCGCCGAGCGAATGCTGGGCATAATCCGTGATCCCAATGGTCGCGACATCTCCATCGACGGCGATCCATTCATGGTCCTTGCTGTAACGTAAATTTTCAGGAATATTTGACATAGTTTCAAAAGAAAATGGGGAAAGAGTCAGATCGTGCACCCCGCGCATAACCTAAGTGTGCAACACAAAGTGCACTATTTGTGACGCTTGTAGAACGGCGTCTGAACCACAACTGCGGCAGCCCTTCTGCCTCGAATATCAATTCTAATTTCTTGTCCCACGGTTGTAAAAGCCGGGGGCAGGAAGGCAAGTCCGATATTCTTCTTCAAAAACGGAGCCGGGCTACCTGACGTTACGACTCCGCATTTCTCATCATCAACGTAAATGTCAAAACCGTCGCGGGCGATGCCCGGTTCGATCATCTCAAAGCCCGCGAGTTTTCTGGAAACGCCGGCTTCTTTTTGTTCCGCCAATGCTTGACGGCCAATGAAGTCGCCTTTTGCGAGTTTTGTTATCCAACCGAGATTTGCTTCATACGGCGTGATGTCGTCGCCGAGCTCGTGTCCATACAGCGACATTGCTGACTCAAGCCTCAATGTATTCCTTGCCGCAAGGCCGCAAGGTAGTATGCCGTTCTCGGTGCCATATCCGCCGAGTTCAAGGAACTTGGCCCACAATCGTTCGGCGAATTCCGGCGCCGCGTAAACCTCGAAACCATCTTCGCCGGTATAGCCGGTTCGGGAAATGATGGCGGCAACGCCGTCAACGCGTCCCTCGGAAAAATGATAATACGAGATCGCGTCGAGTTGGGTTTCAGTCACCTGCTGAACGATCTTTAAGGCCTCGGGGCCTTGGACGGCGATCTGGCAGAATTTTGAGCTGGCGTTCTCGATAGTGCAATCGTCCGCGTCGGAATGATGTGTCGATATCCACGCGAAATCCTTATCGGTCGTACCCGCGTTCACGACTAGGAGCAGTTTTTCCTCGCCGAATCGATATACGAGCAGGTCATCGACGATCCCGCCGTGCTCATTCGTTAAGGCGGAATAATGTGCCTGTCCATCGACGAGTTTTGTGACGTCGTTGGTAACGATACGATTAACGAAAGCTATCGCCCCCTTGCCGGTAACCCATATCTCGCCCATATGCGAGACGTCGAAAAGCCCGGCTCTGTTGCGGCATCGCAGATGTTCCTCGATCACGCCCGCCTTGTATTGCACGGGCATATCCCAGCCGCCAAAATCCACCATTTTCCCGCCAAGTGCCCGGTGAGCGGCATTGAGCGGCGTTCGCTTCAGTTCAGTTTCCGACATAAAGAACGAGTGTAATTGACGCGGGATTTTGCGGCAAACTTGCGACATGCAAAACCGTGCAAATTCCCCCAGCTATTTGGAAGGGAGTTTGGCGACCGATGCCGTGATCTCGTCGCAGAGATCGATGATGTTCGAAATGATGCCGGTCTCGACGCGATCCGTCGTCTTTGCGCCTTCGCCCTGGAGGATCGGCTTATAGCGGCCGGCTGCCGCAGCGAGACTTTTGACGGCGATTGGGAACACTTCCTTGAACGTCTTAGGTTTGCGTTCAGTAACGTCCGTGACCATAAGGTCGGGGCGTTCTGCAACATTGTCGATATCCTCGATCGCTTTTTGCAGGATAGCCTTGATGTCGCCGAGCAATTCGGTGCGCGTGCCGGTCGGCTCCGGACCCCAATCGGTTTTGTCCTTTTTAGCGGCCGCGGCCGCATTCGGATCGATTCCAAGAGCCGTAAAACGCCGGTCAATTATCTTGACCAGAATATTTACGCGATTATCCAGTTGCTGAGCATCGCGGACAATGTCGATCTCATTGTCTGTAAAGTAGTCGCGATGCTGTGCGGAGACCGTTCCCGAAACGATGAGAACCAGAAGCGAAGCCAAAAATAGAAAAGCAAGATTACGCACGATCATTTGTCTGTATGCGGAACAGCGACGACGTTATCCGCGAACATTGGTTTAAGGGCCGCATCACGAGTGTCCTGCAAGTAATGGATCGTCTGCACTGCGAAACCTTCATGGCTTGCAGGCAGTTCGCCGCGAAGATTCTCAAGTCGCCGGACGAATCTTCGGAGCCCGATATCATACCTCTTCAACGCACGAAGGTCCTGGCGTCCGCTCTGATCGTAAACCAGCAGCGCGCTAAGCGTCCGCTGCATAATTGCACAAAAGCCTCCGAGTTCCCGATACACCGCGTCGAGATCGCCCGCTGTTCTTGCGGCCTCGGCATTCGAGAGATGCGTTTCCAGCAAATCTAGCGACAGTTTCGCCTTGTCCTCGTTATCCGCGGGTGCGAGAATTCGCGTCAACTCATCCTTTGATGCAAGAAGCAGCGGCGGAGGTGCAGTATCGAGAGGATCCGGCCTTTGAGCGGAGGCGAAAGTCGTAAAGAAAAGTGTGCCGGCGACAAGAACACCGCAAAGACGTGCGAGGCGTGAGCAGCGTCCGCCGATCCAACGAAACTTCAAAACGGGAACGTTTGGACCGAACATCTCTATTTCACCTCTTTGTTCAAGCCGCTATTTTGACTCACGAGCCAATTTCTCAACCGTCGGCAGCCTCAGAGTGACTTGATCGATCTGGAGCTTATGCTTCGCCGAATCGGCATTTCTTAAGAATAATTGATAGTTTGCCACGGCATTGCGGTAATC
>DAORTR010000146.1:0-5585 GCA_035432765.1 Pyrinomonadaceae bacterium | reverse complement strand
TAACGCTTCCTCATCGGGTCGATGTCTTTTTTACCCAACATCTCTTCTTGGATCAACCCGGTCGGCACATACAATGGATAGATCATCGCACCGCTTTCCTGTATCGATCCAAGAAGCGAATCGAACGCGAGGAACGAGCGGTTGTCCTCGCCATCTGAAAGTATGACGATCGCCGTCCGCCCGCCTTTCATCGGCCGTAGAACGTCCGCGACAGTGTATGCCAAAGCGTCGTAGAATGCTGTGCCGCCGCCGGCTTCGAACGAATCGAGCGTCTCGGACAGACGATCTTTGTCGGTCGTAAATCCGCTCAATACCTTTACGTCTTCATTGAATACGATGATCGCGATCCGGTCCTTTTTTTCTACTGTCTCGATAAACGCCCGAGCGGCCTTGCGTATGAAGGTAATGTAGTTCTCGACGCTCCCTGAAACATCGAGCAGCAGAACGAGATCGAACGGAGCGTCCGAGCGTTCGAGGTTTATGACGGGACGCTCTTCGCCGGATTCGGTAACGATGAAATCAGCGGCGGTAAGATCTGAGACAGCTCGATTCCCGACATCAACAACGCGGACCAGCGCCGTCTTGAATTCGGCCGCAGGACCGGAATCACGTCCTGTTGAATTGCCGAGAGAAGGCAAGCGCTTCACGGGCGGCAAGCTTCGCACGTACTCGCCGTAATACTGCGGCGCGGAACGCCTGATCGCCTCCATAAGCAATGAATCGCCGCTGCGAACGATCGCTTTTGCCGCTTCTGTCAACGGCCTTTCGCGAAGGTCGCTCCCGACCTCGTTCGGCGGGACGTTCAGAAGCACGATGCCGCGCGCGGTAGAAAATTTCAGTTGAATGGCGGTCGGGACATTATCGCCGTCGTCGGGCTTGCCCGCGTGTTTCTTTTTGACCTTTTCGCCGTACTGCCCGCTTATCACAAATCGGCCCGCACTCTTTTCTTTGATCTTCTCAAGGTCGAAGTCGGCCACGTACCGAGGCCGCGACTGAGTCCATTGAAGATCGTATTTAACGGAATCGGCGGGAACGTCGGTCGTTATCGTTCCCGTTGTGGTCCGAGCCTCGACGTCTGCGAAATTCCCTACGATCGCGATCTCGCCCTCCCGCGTCTCAACGCGGACGCGACATCTCTGCGGCAGCGTAATGACGAGGTCGATCCTTTTACTTCGGTCGGTTGGAGCGACCTCGATCTTCGTCTCCGCGATCTTTACGTCATTAGCGGCTATTCCGGTCGGCGAAGACGCGGCAAGCGATGCAGCGGCGTCTTTTTCAGCACGGAGCAGAACGCGGCCGTAAAGGTTCGTGATATCAAGCCTCGCGCCTTCTTTTGCATGAAGCTCGACATTAAAACTCTGTGCATTGATGAAATATGCCGCTGCAAGACACAGGGCAAAGAGAAGAATAGTTCGTTTTGCGAAAGGCCTGATCACTTACGGTTCGCTTTGGGGACGAATTGATTGAAGCCTGCGGCGGCGGACACGCTGCTGCCATTTTTTCTTCGGACGGTCTTCGTCATCAAACCGATCTACGAGATCGTCCATTGATTCGCCGCCGGCAAGACGTGTTTTCAAATATAGCAACGCAACGATTATAGCAGAAAACGATAGGACGATTATCTGGACCGGCAGCCAGATGATCTGGAATATAGATTCGAGCAATGTATGTTTGACCCGTTTCGGCGTGTCCATCTTATCGTCAGTGATCTCGATGGAATTCTTTCGGCCGATGCTGTACTTGATGCCGTCATCGTCACCTGAGGCCGTGCTCGAAACGTCGTTTGGAACATTTGGGTTCGGCGTCCGGACCTGTTCGGTCGCGGCCGCCGGATCGATGCCTTTTCCTGCAAGATCAATAAGCGTCGAGAGCGTGCCGGCAAGGATCATCGGCGTAAGCAGCATTATCATTCCCGCCGCCATCGAAGTCGCAAGCGCACGCTTGGTGGTTTCGCGCGAACGCTTGAACGCTTGGATAAAGCTCGAACGCTCGATCATTGCGACCGGAATTACAAGGATCGTAGAGGCATATGCAAAGAAGAATCCGATGAGCATCGCGAGCAAGGCGACCACAACGCCCACGATCGGCGCATAAAGCTCTACGCCCAACGCCATTGAAATAAGCTGAAAGGCTCCCCAAACGACCACAAAAACGACGCCGAAAACAGCGAATGCGGCAACGAACGGAACAAACGCCGCCGCAACTCCGGAGATCGAGAGCCGCTTCCAGTGTTTTCGTATCTCCCGAAGGGCGGGCCGAAGCCGCACGGGCCTGAGCGGCATTTTAAGATATTGCACGACGATCCAGACGATCGTTCCAACGTTGAACACAGCGCAGAAGGCGCTCATAAATGTCAGCGTCAGCACGACGCCGGCCAGCAAGAATCCGCCGGCCGTCTCCGAAAAGATACTGCTCACTCTAAGGAACGATACAAAGATCTGAAGGAACGTCAGAAGGATGACGGGAAGCTGAAATGTCGCCGTGATAAGCAGGAATTTCGGCAAATGTTCGCTGTAGATCACGAGCGACCGACGCAGAAGGCCGAATATACCGTCGGCTCGCGCCTGCAATTCGTCCGAGAACGCAAGTGCGGTTTGCGGACGCCGCTCGGGGTCTTTCGAAAGCGCGGCCTCGATCGCCCAACGCATTTTCTTCCTTACGTTGCCGGCAGCAAGCGGCGGCGGCGGCAGTTCGCGATGAGCCGCCATCACGACCTTGTAATCACCTTCGAACGGCGTCCTGCCGGAAAGCATTTGATACGCGATCACCCCAAGGCTGTAAATATCGGACCGCGCGTCCAACACGTCGCCGCGACATTGCTCAGGCGACATATAGAGCGGCGTACCGAGAACCGCGCCCGCACGTGTAAGTCCGGCAGAATTCTGCGAACTTATGAGCGAGCGTGACACAGAAAGATCCGCGGCAACGTCGTTCGGATCGGAGATGCGAGTCTTTATCGCGTCCTCTTCGATCGGCGTGATATAGATCGCGGTCTGCTGATCGTCGGGCGGCGATGGCAAGTTCTTGTCGGTCTCTGCGACGGCGGAAGTCGGCGTGGTGTCGAGCCGCGATTCGACCAAGGTGGCAGAACCATCGCCCGCGACCGTTCTCGGTTCAACTTCCGCCCCTGTCGTACCTGAATGAACTTGTATCGTCGGAAGCGCCGCGATCTCGTGGCCTTCGGCAAGACTGTTCGGTTCCTCGCTGTAATCCTCGAGCTTTGCGATGCCGAAATCAAGAACCTTTACGGTATAGCCGCCGCGTCGATTCGGTTCGAGCCAGATATTGTCCGGCTTTAGGTCGCGGTGGATTATTCCTTGCTGATGGGCTTCATTGACGGCCGAGCAGACCTGTTCGAGAATATCGAGCGTCCAGGAAACAGGCAGATTTTTCTCTTCCTCAAGTATTTCTCCGAGCGTGCAGCCGTCGAGATACTCCATTACGAGATAAGCGACCTGCCCTTCCGAAAGCTCTGCGAAACCAAAATCCGTAACATCAACGACGTTCGGATGCCGGAGCCGACCAGCCGCGCGGGCTTCGCGTCGAAAACGCTCGACGAACTCCGCGCGCTGCATAAATTGCGGAGCAATAACCTTTACGGCGACCGGCCTTTCCGTGCCGAGGTGGACGCCGAGATACACCGTTCCCATACCGCCGCGACCGAGTTCGCGCGTCAGGCGGTACTTGCCGTCAATGGTTCGGCCGATGAGATCCGGGTACTCCATAAAACTAACCTTTCGGTCAAATAAAGACGTTACGCGCCTATTGCGTTGCAATGCAAGGTTCGAGGCAAAAACGTCGTGTTTTGCCGCCCCAAAATTGAAAAGTTCAGCCGGTCGAGGGAGTTACCTTCCCCGGCCGGCTGGATCAGTGGTAAATGATGTGACAAACGCCCGCTATTTCTTCAGATTAGCCTTGAAAGCGGCCTCCCACTGGGTGATCACGGGCAATGCCTGAGCGTTGTCCTTGAACTTCGCCTTGAGCGCGTCAAAGATCTCCTGTCCGCGCGGATCGCCGAGTTTTATCGCAGCTTGCGCGGCGGTAACCAAGCCTTGGACGTTATTTGCAGCCAATGCAGCTTTGAACTCTGTCAAGAGAAGGTCGAACGCCCTCGGGTCGCCGTTTGCTGTCGCCGCCGACGCCGTCGCGGCGACCGCCCGAACAGTTCCCGAATAGCTCTTGTCGCCTGCGATCTTGAACGAGGCGTCGAAGGCACGCTTATCGCCGAGAGCCGCAAGGCCGTTCAATCCGGCGATCAAAATGCGATCATGCCAAGATTTCGTATTGGTGAGCTTAGTTAGCGCGTCGAAAGCTCGAGCGTCCTTTGTCTCACCGAGCGCATCGGCAGCCTGATCGATGACGGAATAGCTACGGTCATTGAGTGCCGCAAGGTATTGCGGGGCGAATTTTGCGTCTTTTGTTTCTCCGAGAAGGCGGATCGCATCGCTTCGGATAAGCGATTCTTTGTCTTTTGCGAGCCGAAGAACGAGGCCTTCGACCTTCGGATCGAGTTTCGCTGCCGGACGCGTTTCACCGGGCGCCGGATCCGGCGAATAGACATTCGCGATGAACGCAAGGGCCGCTCTGCGGACTCGCCAGAACGGATCTTTTTCGGCCGAGACCATCAACGCATCTACATATTTGGCTTCGACGTTCTTATCGGCTTTCGCCAGATCCTGAAGTTCACCCATCGCCCAACGACGCCCGATCATATCTTTGTCGTTAGCCATTTGGTAGAGCAACTCGTCGGCACTCTTTTTGAATGTCATCTCCTTGAGGAGCGTGCCTTCGTAATCAAAGTTCACGATCTTCGGCTCAGCGGCGGAATCGAAAGTGAACACGTTCGTTTCCTTCGGATCGATCCAAACGCGATGGATCGTTCCGTCGATCTCGATCTCGACCCACGTCTGGAAATACCGCGTCTGCGGGAAAGGGTTCGTCTCGTCGGGCTTCTGGGTTTGCTGGACGTTAAGCGTTACTTTCTTGGTCGCCGCGTCGTAGCTCTTCGTAATTTCGAAGACAGGATGGCCCATCTTGTAAAGCCATTCATCAAAGAACCAATCGAGAGCCTGACCCGTCGATTCTTCGAAGGCTATCCGAAGTTCCTCGGTCGAGACCGGTTGATGCGCGTTCGTCGTGAGATAGTTCTTCAGCGCACGCGAAAAGCCCGCGTCCCCGACAGTCTTACGGAGCATATGCAGAACGCTGCCGCCGCCGGGATAGGCGTAGTTGTCGAACATCGCGTCCTTGTTCGCGTAATATTTCGTTACGATCGGACGGCGATTGCCGCGTTCCCAATCACCGAGAACGGTATTCTGATTCGCACGCACATCGACGTAGAGAAACTCGTCGTGCCCTTTGAATTTTTCGTCCCACATCGACTGCATATAAGTCGCAAAGCTCTCATTGAGCCAGATCTGGCCCCAATCACGGCAAGTAACGTAGTCGCCGAACCATTGGTGTGCAAGTTCGTGGGATTGCAGACTTTCGCTGTCCTCATCGAGCAGTTCGCGGTCGTCATGGATCATTTCCTCGATCTGCGTGGTCGCTGAAATATTCTCCATTCCGCCGCCGAAATCCTCGAC
>DAORTR010000145.1:0-5666 GCA_035432765.1 Pyrinomonadaceae bacterium | reverse complement strand
TTTGCGGGCTACGAGCGATATATGGCGATGCAGTTCGCCGAAGCCTATAAGCGAATTCCCGGCGCTTTAAGGAAGGCGTTCATCGAAGGCCCGTTCAATCTCTTGCCGACGTCGGAAACGAAAAAGACGCGTATTCGCGACGTTCAGCGTTTCTTCACTTCGGCGAGCGAACCGCGCGTCGAGCGGTATTTTCGCTGGATGTCCACATTCAAACCGGCGGTAAAACGCGATATCTATACAAGCGAATTCTCTGCGGAAGTAAGCGGCAACGCGGCGATCAATGTGCTCGGAGATTGGTTCAAGCGTGCGAACGGTTCGGGTGTTCTCGACGCGACACTTCTGACAGATCAGATGACTTACCTGCCGAACGATCTGCTCGTAAAGGTCGATATCGCGTCGATGGCGAATTCGCTCGAAGCGCGTGCGCCGTTCCTCGATCACAAGGTCATCGAGTTCGCTGCGAGCTTGCCCGAAAAGCAAAAGATGCCGCAATACCGCACGAAATATCTTCTAAAAAAGGTCGCGGCCAGGCTCGTACCGCGTGAGGTGATCTATCGACGGAAGATGGGATTCGGCGTCCCCGTCGGACACTGGTTCCGTAAGGAAATGAAAGATTTTGTTCGAGACGTGCTCCTATCCGAGAGCTTTAGAAAACGCGGCGTCATTCGCCCCGAAGCCGTTGAGAAGATAGTTGACCAACACATAAACGGCGTTGTCGATCACGCGTTCCCGATCTGGACGCTGCTGATGCTCGAACTCTGGTACAGGCGGTTTATTGACTAGATCTTTTTTAAGACTATGAAAGGCGTCATTCTCGCGGGCGGGCTGGGTTCTCGGCTCTCGCCGCTTACAAAAATCACTAACAAGCATCTGCTGCCGGTTTACGACCGGCCGATGATCTATTACCCGATACAGACGCTCATCGACGCGGGCATCGACGACATAATGATCGTTACGGGCGGCAATTCGGCGGGCGATTTTCTGAAGCTTTTGGGGAACGGCAAACACTTCGGTTTGAAGCATTTGAATTATACGTACCAAGAAGGCGAAGGCGGTATCGCAGACGCGCTCTCGCTCGTCGAGCATTTCGCGGACGAGCAACCGGTCTGCGTAGTCCTCGGCGATAATCTGATCGAGAAGAATATCCGGGCGGCTGCGGACGATTATCGCACGCAGGGGAAAGGAGCGAAGATCCTCCTCAAGAAAGTACCCGATCCGCAGCGTTTCGGCGTGCCGGAACTCGACGGCGGCGCTGTCTTGCGGATCGAAGAAAAGCCGAGCGAGCCGAAGTCGGACTTCGCCGTGATCGGGGTCTATTTTTATGACCATACGGTCTTTGACGTAATAAAGACGCTCGAACCTTCGGCCCGCGGAGAACTTGAGATCACTGACGTGAATAATCATTACATCTCTCGCGGCGAAATGACCTGGGGCGAACTCGACGGTTGGTGGACCGACGCAGGTACATTTGAAAGCCTACTGCTCGCATCGAACCTAGTCGCAAAGTCAGGCGCGAATAACGTCGGGTAGGAGTTTAAATGTCCTCTGCGGCTCTGCGGCTCTGCGGGAAGTTCTCTTGGGCTTTACGGTTTTTCGTCTTAGGCAATAAGAAAGAACCGCAAAGGTCGCAAAGAATTAAGACGCAAAGGCCGCGAAGGCTTAATTGAGATCGCACTGAAGACGATACTCGAACTGAGAACGGAAGAATGTCTTTGCGAACTCTGCGGTTTTAGCTTTGCGAACTCTGCGGTTTTTTCTTATGGATACCAAACTTGAATGTGCTTCAAGCCACCAAGTAACCGCAAAGGTCGCAAAGAATTAAGACGCAAAGGCCGCGAAGGCTTAATTGAGATCGCACTGAAGACGATACTCGAACTGAGAACGGAAGAATGTCTTTGCGAACTCTGCGGTTTTAGCTTTGCGAACTCTGCGGTTTTTTCTTATGGATACCAAACTTGAATGTGCTTCAAGCCACCAAGTAACCGCAAAGGTCGCAAAGAATTAAGACGCAAAGGCCGCAGTGGGAATGGAGGACGTTACCACACTTTATGGATGAGAATGCACTCTCGAACATCGTGATAAACAAGGCGATCAAGGTTCACAAGGCTCTCGGGCCGGGGCTCCTCGAATCGTCATA
Organism: Pyrinomonadaceae bacterium; assembly: GCA_035432765.1. GTDB lineage: Bacteria > Acidobacteriota > Blastocatellia > Pyrinomonadales > Pyrinomonadaceae > OLB17. The sequence goes on along the minus strand of DAORTR010000145.1, from coordinate 3,529 downwards.
TAAGGAGTGCCTGTATAATGAATTGAAGAGCAGCGGACTCTTCGTGGAAAAGGAAAAGGCCCTTCCGCTGGTTTACGAAGAAGTTCACCTTGAGTGTGGTTATCGCGTCGATATTCTCGTTGAACGGCGCATTGTGATCGAGATTAAGGCCTGCGATGGTTTGACTGATATTCACCTTGCGCAGGTGCTCACCTATCTGAAACTCTCGGATTCGAGGTTGGGCCTGTTGATCAATTTTAATGTTAGTCTCCTAAAACATGGACTGCGACGGGTGGTAAACAGCCTGCCGCACTGAGTATTTTTATAGCTTCTATTTTATGGATTTTATCGATGACACGATCGCGGACGTAGTTGTGTATCCGCTCAAGAAGTTTGCGGATGAACGCGGGTGGCTTGCTGAGTTGTTTCGGCATGATGAGCTCGAAGCGGAATTCTATCCGGCGATGTCGTACATTTCGTTCACAAATCCGGGCGTTGCGCGCGGGCCGCATGAACACGTCGATCAGGCGGATCTTTTTTGCTTCATCGGCCCGTCGGATTTCAAGATGCGTATGTGGGACAATCGCGAAGATTCGCCGACCTACGGCCATCGAATGACGCTCATCGTCGGCGCGTCGGACGCAACGGCGGTCGTCGTACCAAAGGGCGTCGTACACGGCTATAAGAATGTCGGCGAAATTGACGGAATGGTCATCAACTGCCCGAATCGCCTTTATATGGGCGAGGGCAAACGTGAGCCCGTGGACGAGATACGTCACGAAGACGATCCCGACACGATCTTCCGTATGGAAGATTAGACAGGAAATTCTCTTTGCCAGACCGTCCGAAACGAATTGTCCGCATCATCGCACGCCTGAATGTCGGCGGGCCGGCACGGCACGTTGTTTGGCTCACGAGCAAACTCGTCCCGCCGGAATTTGAAAGCACGCTGATCGCCGGAACCGTGCCCGAAGGCGAAGAGGATATGTCGTATTTCGCGGTCGAGAACAGCATCGAGCCGATGTTCCTCGCCGAACTGAGCCGCGAGCTTTCGCCAAAGGACCTGATCTCCGTCGTGAAGATATTTCGCGAACTGCGGCGGCTAAAACCTGACATCGTTCACACGCACACGGCCAAAGCAGGTGCCGTCGGTCGTACCGCCGCCTTTCTATATAAATATTTGACGTTTGCGACGCTCATCGGTCGGCCGCGGCGCGTCAAGAAGATACACACATTTCACGGCCACGTATTTCACAGCTATTACGGAAGGACGAAAACGCGTGTCTTCATCGCGATCGAGAGACTGCTCGCACGCGTAACTGACCGCATTATCGTCATTTCGGAGCAGCAGTTGGCGGAGATCGCGGGCAAGTTCAAGATCGGGCGGCGTGAGCAATTTAACGTCATCCCGCTTGGGATCGAGACGATCGAAAAGAGAGACGAAAATACGACGAGCCTTCGCGAAGAGTTTGCAATTCCCGCCGACCGTCCGATCGCGGGATTCGTTGGACGGTTGACCGAGATAAAGAATCTCGAATTGCTTCTCGAAACTGCCGCGCTTTGCGCGAACGGCCATACGCCGGTTCACTTTGTCATCATCGGCGACGGGCATTTGCGCGAGAGCCTCGAACGGCGTGCCGCCGAGCTAAACCTTTCAAATCTATCATTTACGGGCAACCGCAAAGATATCGCCCAAGTTCTCGCAGACCTTGATATCTTCGTGCTGACCTCACGGAATGAGGGCACGCCGCTTTCGATGATCGAGGCGATGGCGGCCAATGTCCCTGTTATTTCAACGGCGGTCGGAGGCGTCGTTGATCTTGCGGGCGAAGTGAATGAGCGGCTCGACGGGTTCGAGGTTGCGGAACGGGCCGTCCTGGTGCGGACATTCCATCCGGCAGATCTACAAAAGGGCTTGCTTTATTTGCTCAAAAATGAAAAAGTACGGGAGACGCTTGCACTTCGAGCCGCACAATTTGTAGATGAAAGGTATTCCGTTACGAGGCTCGTAAAGGATATTGCCGAGCTTTACCGCAACGTTGTATAAGCAAGTTCTCCCCGCGTCGGATACGTATATAAAGCGCTATCGGTATTTTAGCTAAATGCAGAACCTCACGCTCCAAGCATTTCTGATCTTGTCCGTCTCAGTGGTTCTGAGTGCGGCGTTGACCTATGCTGTCCGCTCTTACGCGACACGACGTGGGTTCGTCGCCTCGCCGAAGAGCGATCGCTGGCACGCACGACCGACCGCGATGCTCGGCGGAGTCGCGATCTATGCGACCACGATCATCGGTTATCTTCTGTTCGTCCCTTTCACTCGCGGTTCCGTCATCCTGCTCGCGGGCGGAACGATCCTTTTTGCGATCGGCCTTGTTGACGATATTTTCAACATTCGCCCTTATCAAAAGCTTCTTGGACAGCTTTTCGGCGCAGCCGTTCTTATCGGATTCGGGCTCACGATGCCGATCACCGGAAACGAGATCATCGACATTTGGATCACGGGCCTTTGGGTCATCGGCATCACGAACGCGATCAATCTGCTCGACAATATGGACGGTCTCGCCGCCGGGATCGCCGCGATCGGCGGCATCGGCCTTGCGGCAAGTTTCTTCGGCGTCGGGCAAGGCAGCGAACTTCTTTTCGCGGCGGTCTTTGTCGGCGGCTTGATCGGCTTTTTGATCTTTAATTTCAATCCCGCGTCGATCTTTATGGGCGATTGCGGGTCGATGTTCGTCGGGTTCATCCTGTCGGGCGCGGTCCTCATCAACCAAACAGGCGGCGGCGGACGCAGCCGCGGAATTCTGCCGATCCTCGCCGTACCTGCGCTGATTCTCGTCGTACCGATATTTGACACGACCCTTGTAACGCTCGTGCGAAAAGTTTGGGGCCGCAAGGTCTCGCAGGGCGGGCGAGACCACACATCGCATCGGCTTGTCGCCCTCGGTCTCTCGGAACGCTCAGCGGTTTTGATGCTCTACGCATTCGCGGCGACCGCGGGCGGTCTTGCGATCGCGGTTACGCATCTCGCGTTCTCGGAAAGCCTCGCGCTTATAGCATTCTTCTCGACGCTGCTGGTCATCGTCGGCGTCTTCCTCTCGAAGGTGAAGGTCTATGAATCGAGCGGCGCGGACGCACCTGCACCGTCGGAAAAGGCCGTCTTTGCGTTCATCATCAATTTTTCGCACAAACGTCGTATCTTCGAGATATTGCTCGACGCGGTTCTGATCACGCTGTCGCTTTACGCGGCGTTCGCGTTGGTGCTCGGCTCGCTCGACAACAGCGAGGCGTGGGACCTTTTTGTAAAGAGCCTTCCGCTTGTTATACCGATAAAGCTCGCGGCATTTCTGGTCGCTGGCGTCTATCGCGGACTCTGGCGTTATACGAGCATTCGGGATTTCGTCACATACGCGAAGGGCGTTGTCCTCGGTTCGAGCCTAAGCGTCCTGGCGATCCTCTTGCTCTATCGTTTCCAATATTACTCGCGGACGGTCTTCATCGTCGATGCCCTGATCCTGCTTTTCGCCGTCATCGGCAGCCGTATGATGTTCCG